>DAIMFE010000042.1:0-25122 GCA_036724805.1 Bacteroides sp. | reverse complement strand
TTTAGAGAATTATTATATTACTGGCATCAAGCGATTTATCAAATAGTTTACAACAACAATTCGCCGTTAAAAAGTGTTGAATGCGCAGGAGGTTTACATTTAAACGCCAATGGTTTTACATTTAAAGCGCAATTATCTCATGTGTGTGCCGCATGGTGTAGGGTTCTGTTCTGTTATGTTGTCATGAAAACACACGCCATTTCTATCAATAAAAGAGGCTGAATTATAAAAAGAAACAAGGAACAAAGAAGTTTAAAAGGAAATTACCAGCTTTTTTTTGTATTTTTGCTGCATTATGCTTTTCGGTGCCAATAATACCGAATAACTTATTATGCAATGAAGGTAATTGAACTAATAAATAACACCAACAAAACAGCTTTTTCTTACGAAATATTACCGCCTTTAAAAGGAACAGGAATTGATAAATTATACAAAACGATTGATACACTTCGGGAATTTAATCCCCAATATATCAATATTACAACCCACAGGAGTGAATATGTATACAACGATCTTGGTAATGGAATATTTCAAAGAAGCAGACTTCGCCGCCGTCCGGGAACAGTTGCTGTAGCTGCTGCAATTCAGAATAAATACAACATTAACGTTGTACCGCATTTGCTGTGTAGCGGTTTCTCGCAGGAAGAAACAGAATATGTTTTATTGGATCTTCAATTTCTGGGAATAACAGATTTATTGGTGCTGCGCGGAGATAAAGCGAAGCATGAATCTGTTTTCACTCCCGAAAAAGATGGACATCGCAATGCGTTGGATCTACAAGAACAAATCAATAATTTCAACAAAGGAATATTTGTTGATGGCTCGGCAATGCAAATCACCAACACTCCGTTTTCTTATGGAGTGGCATGTTATCCCGAAAAACATGAAGAATCTCCTAACATGGACACTGACATTTACTGGCTGAAAAAGAAAATTGACGCAGGAGCCGAATATGCTGTTACGCAGCTATTCTATGATAATCAAAAATATTTCGACTTTGTAAATCGCGCACGCAAAGCGGGTATAACCGTGCCTATCATACCGGGGATTAAACCTTTTAAAAGGTTGTCGCATCTGTCTATGCTGCCCAAAACATTTAAAGTTGATTTGCCCGAAGATTTAACACGGGAGGTAATGAAATGCAAAACGGATGATGATGCCGGAACCGTTGGGATTGAGTGGTGCGTGAGCCAATGTAAAGAATTAATGGCGCATGGGGTTCCAAGCATACATTTCTATTCAATATCGGCTGTTGATAGTATAAAAGAAGTAGCTAAAATAATTTATTAATATGTTTTTCAGGGATGTAATTGGGCAAGATAGTACGAAAGCACGACTTATACAAGAGGTTCGTGAAGGACGTATACCGCACGCACAGCTTATTTGCGGGCCGGAGGGGATAGGAAAATTGCCTATCGCTATTGCATATGCCAGGTATGTTAACTGCCAACACCCCGGCGAAACCGATGCTTGTGGCCAATGCCCATCTTGCATAAAATTCAACAAACTGATTCATCCTGATGTACACTTCGTGTTTCCCATCATTAAGAGTGCAAAAGGAAAGAAAGAGGTATGCGATGATTATATTGCCGATTGGAGACCTTTCATTATCAATAATCCTTACTTCAATCTTGGACATTGGTTAAATGAAATCGATGCGGAAAATTCTCAAGCCATCATTTATGCTAAAGAGAGCGATGAAATTATACGCAAACTTAATCTTAAATCCAGTGAGGGTGGCTATAAGTTTGTGATTGTTTGGCTGGCCGAAAAGATGCATCAGGTTTGCGCAAATAAGCTTTTGAAGTTATTGGAAGAACCCCCTTCAAAAACAATTTTCCTCCTTATTACCGAAGCTCCCGACATGATCTTATCTACCATACTGAGCCGTACGCAACGGCTTAATATGAAAAAGATTGATGATGAAAGTATTGCCCGGATTATGCAATCTAAGTATGGAATAGATGCTAAGGAGAGCTATTCTATTGCTCATCTGGCAAATGGAAATTTCATCAAGGCAATGGAAACCATACATTTAAATGAAGAAAAGAAGCTTTTCTTTGATCTTTTTGTAAATTTGATGAGGTTATCGTACCAAAGAAAAATAAAAGAGATGAAACTTTGGAGCGAACAGGTTGCCGGTATGGGAAGAGAAAGGCAAAAAGATTTTCTTGATTACTGCCAACGCATGACCCGCGAAAACTTTATTTTCAATCTGCATAGGCCGGAATTGGTTTACATGACTACAGAAGAAAAGAATTTTGCAACCCGTTTTGCTCCATTTATTAATGAGAGAAACGTGATGAAGATTATGGAAGAATTAAGCGAAGCCGAACGCCACGTTCAACAAAACGTAAATGGCAAAATGGTGTTTTTCGACTTTGCATTGAAAATGATTGTATTATTAAAACAATGAATAAGTAAACGCCAAGTTGAGCAGAATCTCAGCGCAGCTCGGCGTTTAATCTTTAATTATATAACAAATGAAATATAAACTACATAACGGCGGCGGTAGCCTTTGCTGCAAAGGTTGCTCCCGACAAGATAAGAAACTGAATACGTACGACTGGCTGGCCGATGTTCCGGGTAATACGGAAGAGAGTGACATGGTAGAAGTGCAATTCAAGAATACCCGTAAAGGCTACTTTCGTAACAGTAATAAAATACCTTTGGAGAAGGGAGATATTGTTGCCGTTGAAGCTACCCCGGGGCATGATATTGGAGAAGTAACCCTTACCGGAAGGCTGGTTCCGTTGCAAATGAGAAAAGCAAACCTAAAACCGGACGTAGAGATTAAACGCGTTTACCGAAAGGCTAAACTTGTTGACATGGAAAAATACGAGGAGGCCAAAGCAAAGGAGCATGAAACAATGATTCGCTCCCGACAGATTGCTGCCGACCTCGACTTGAATATGAAGATCGGGGATGTGGAATATCAAGGCGATGGCAATAAAGCTATTTTCTATTATATTGCTGATGAGCGTGTTGACTTTCGGCAGTTGATTAAAGTATTGGCCGAAGTTTTCAAAGTAAGGATTGAAATGAAACAGATTGGAGCACGCCAGGAAGCCGGTAGGATTGGTGGTATTGGTCCGTGTGGCCGCGAATTATGCTGTGCCACATGGATGACTAGTTTTGTTTCCGTATCAACGAGTGCTGCGAGATATCAAGATATTTCATTGAATCCACAAAAGTTGGCGGGACAATGCGCCAAGTTAAAATGTTGCCTCAACTATGAAATAGATTGTTATGTGGAAGCACAAAAGAAACTTCCTTCGCGCGAGATTGAGCTGAATACAAAAGATGGTACTTTCCATTTCTTCAAGGCTGATATTCTGACGAATATGATTACTTACTCTACGGATAAAACGATTGCTGCCAATTTGGTTACTATCAGTGGAAAGAGGGCTTTTGAAATTATCGGTTTAAATAAAAGAGGATTAAAGCCTGATAACCTTTTGGAAGAAGAGAAAAAGCCGGAGGTTAAACAACCTATCGATCTTTTGGAACAGGAAAGTGTTACCCGCTTTGACAAACGGAGTATGAAACCGGAAGATGGTAATAATAACGGCAACAAGAACAAAAAGAAAAAGAAGAAGAACAAAAATCAGCCGGAAAGCCGTACGCAGGAGCCTCGACAGGCAAGTGAGAACCGTCAACAGGAACCTCGTTACTCCAATAATGGGCAGGGACAAGGATACCAAAAGTATAAAAACGATAGAAATCATCGGAATAAACAAAACAACAAGAATAAATCTGATAATAAAGATTAAAAGCTATGAGATTGATTAAAACAGTTTGTCTATTCATCATCTGTTTTCTTGTAGTTTCCTGCAAAAACGTAGTAATGTATCGCTCTTATCACCACATGCCATCTGCCGGATGGAGCAAGGGCGATACACTATTGTTTGATCTTTCCGTAAATGATTCTATTACTAACGACTCTACCCCCGGCCACTACAACATGGAATTACTGGTAAGGAACCGCACCGATTACCGATATCAGCATTTATCTTTATTTGTACAACATAACTTTCCTGATACTACTGTTTGGAAAACAGATACGATGCGATTTGTTATTGCAGATAAAAACGGGCAATGGCAGGGAAAAGGGATAAGCGGCCTTTACGAACTATCCAAACCGCTTGCCGAAGCTGATTTATCCAGACCGCACCACTTTACTCTTAAAGTTGTTTCATTGATGAATGATAGTATATTGTTGGGGCTTAACGATATAGGTGTTATTGCTTATAAATAGAAATAAGTCGGCTATTTTATACTCCCCACCCTTCCCGCATCAATTCTCAAGAAGGTAAATAGCAGTATTGTAAATCCCCATAAGGAGGATCCACCGTAACTAAAGAAGGGTAATGGTATACCAATAACCGGGGTTAATCCAAGCACCATTCCGATGTTAATAAACAAATGGAAGAAGAGTATACTGAGCACAGAATAGCCATATACCCGCCCGAAGGTATAGCGTTGCCTTTCTGCCAGCATAATTAACCGTACAATGAGAACGGCGTAAAGAAGTAAAACAGCTGCCGATCCGATAAATCCCTGCTCTTCACCAATGGTACAGAAAATAAAATCGGTATCTTGTTCGGGAACATATTTCAGCTTCGTTTGGGTGCCATTCAAGAATCCTTTTCCGGTTAACCCACCCGATCCAATGGCTATTTTTGACTGATTTACATTATATCCGGCTCCTGCCAAATCTTCTTCCATTCCTAAAACAACTTTAATTCTTACCCGCTGGTGGGGCTCAAGTATTTGATCAAACACATAATCACTTGAGTACAAGAACATTGCCGATCCTACAACGAAGAGGGAAATCCAGAAGAAAACAGCTCTGCGCTGTTGAAAGGCAAGAAATATGAGATAACAAATTATAAGAGCCGCCAAGCCCCATAATACCTTCTCCATATTGAATGGCTCAACATATTTCAGTATAAACAACGATACGATAAGTACCAACAAGCATCCCAAAAAGATGTTTCGGGCTATATTCCACTTCCTGGTATAGGTTTTTACCATCAATATCGTAAATGCGAAAATAAGGCAGAACACCGAGAATACACCAAGTGAGGTTGGCGATTCAAAAAGGAGAACATCATCGAATTTTATTCCTACAATAAAATATACTACCGCGCAAACCCCTAGAAAAAGTACTACCCCCGACATACCTTCGCGATACAAGACAAGGAAGAAAGCCAGGTATACCAAAGCCGAGCCTGTTTCCTTTTGAAGTACAATCAACAACATCGGTAAGATAAATATCAAGACACTGGGAATTAGATATTTAAACTGTTTAATATCATAAGAGTGAGCGTTCATGTATTTTGCTAACGCTAAAGCAGTGGCAAACTTAGCAAACTCCGCCGGTTGTATACTCACAGGCCCTAATTGCAGCCAGGAACGGGATCCTTTTACATCCGGAGCAATAAATATAGTTACAATTAAAAGGATAATCATCGCTATATATATAATGTATGCAAACATATCATACATGGTATCTTCCAGCATTAAGAGTATAAATGCCAAGCCACAGGAGCAAACAATCCATATAAGTTGTTTACCGGAGCGAGTGGAGAAGTCGAGAAAATCTCTTTCGCCAAAGTCATAGCTGGCACCACAAACCGTAAACCACCCCATTACAATCAGCATTAGATAGATACAAATTGTAAACCAGTCTACTTTTTTCCACAACTTATTGCTTCTGGTGCTCATTGTTTTTTGTATTAGGCTTTAAATTTAAAGGGATTGTATTCGCATCACCCAGCTGATCAATCAAATATTGTCGTTCGGGAGCAATTTCCCCTTTCAGATACTTTTCTATTAGCAACGCGCCGATAGGCACTCCATAAGCAGCACCGAAACCACCATGCTCAACATATACGCAAACAGCTATTTCAGGATTATCCATAGGAGAAAATCCCATAAATATGGAGTGGTCTTTCCCTGTGTTCTGTGCGGTTCCGGTTTTACCGCAAATTTCCAATCCCGGTATATTGGCTCTTTTGCACGTGGCTCCGAAAGGACTACCTATTACAGCACCACGCATACCCTCTGCCACATTATCATAGTATTTTTTATCTACCATTGTGTAGCGACGTTCGTAATAAAGACTATCTAACCGATCATTTTGTATTTCCTTCACTATATGAGGGGTGATAAAATAACCTCTATTTCCAATAGTTGCCGCCAAATTAGCTATTTGCAGTGGTGTTAATAAAATTTCTCCCTGCCCAATAGCGGTAGATATAATTCTTAATGCTCCCCAATTATCTGTTTTAAATGCCTTAGTGTAGTATTGAGAATTAGGAATAAGTCCGGCCTTTTCGCCCGGTAAATCCACGCCCAACCTATAACCAAATCCCATAGAAACCATGTAATCTTTCCATCTGTCTAAAGCCACAGAAGAATTAGCATATTTTTTATTGTCGATCATTCTGTACAATCCCCAACAAAAATAAGAGTTGCAGGATGTGGAAATGGCCGGAATAAACGGCAGCGGCGAACCATGTGGATGGCATCCTACCCGTAAACCGCCATACACAAACCCATTACTGCAAGGAAAGGTGGTGTTTATATCGATAATTCCTTCTTGCAAGAACGTTAACCCTTGCGCTGTTTTAAAAGTTGATCCGGGTGGATAAACTCCCATTATTGCCCAGTTGTTTAAAGGTTTCAGCGGATCTTTACTTAGCGATATTTGATTAATCCCCCGTTGACGGCCTACCATCATCGAAGGATCGTAAGAGGGTGCGGATACCATACAAAGTATTTCACCGGTTCGGGGATCGATTGCTACAATAGCTCCTCTTTTGTTTTGCATTAATCTTTCGGCCAAAAGCTGTAGTTCAATATCCAAACCTAACGTAAGATTCTTACCGGGGATAGCTTTTCTATCCATGGCGCCATCCATGTATTTGCTTTGTATCCGGCCATGAGCATCTCTAAGTAGTACTTCAACTCCCTTTTCGCCTCGCAGTTGCTTTTCATACGAGCGCTCTATACCGCTCTTTCCAACACGTTCACCCTGCACATAATAACCATCTTTATCCTGCTCTAATTCTTTTTTAGATATTTCAGCAATATCGCCTAATACATGTGCCGCAGAGTTATAGTTGTATTTACGAACGGTTCTTCTAATTACAGAAAAGCCGGGAAACTTAAATAGCTTTTCCAAAAACACTCCGATCTCCTCTGCCGCAAGTTGCGTCATAAATACTTGAGGAGTGTATTTGGAATAACCCGGGTTAGAACGTTTGTTCTTTATTTCTTCCATTCTATGGTTAAAAAACTCAAGGGTTATGTTGAGCGTTTTACAAAGGTCTAAGGTATCTAGGTTTTCGATCTCTCGCATCACCAGAGAAATATCATACGCGGGCTGACTAAGCACCAGCGGTTTGTTATTACGATCGAAAATGGCTCCACGGGCAGGGTATTGCGTATTATTGAAGAAAGCATTACTATCCGCGTTCTCTTTATAATGATTAGAAAGTATTTGAAGTTCGAACAAGCGAAAGCAATACATGAGTATAACCACTATAACAATGGTTCCAATAATAAATTTTCGATTCTCAAAAGTATAATTCTTTGCCATATTATTTCTTCTGTACTATATCAATTGCCATAATAGAAGCTATGGATAGAATAGTACTACTCACAATTTTTATCAACAACGTATGGATATCGGCCAAAGAGTAATAGGCCAGCGCGAATACAACCACATGATGTATGAATACTGTAACCAAAAGATACTTCAGGAAAGCAGAGAATCCCATACTTCTAACGGATATATTTATAACTTCTTGATTATCTCGTGGTATAAACAACCGCAAATAAGGATTACGAACAAATGCCAGGAGAACGGTAGCAGCAGTGTGTATGCCGGGAGTATTTGAAAACATATCTACTGCCAAACCTAGAAAAAAGCCCCAGAGCAATAACCCATTCCTCGAAGAGTCTATTTCCAGTTTCAGAAGCAGGTAAATATAAATATAAGGGGTTGCGTATCCGGCGATATTAATATTATTCAGTATCAGAGCCTGTAATAAAACCAGACCTATGAACCACCCTATTTTATAGAAAATATTATTTGCCATAGCTACCTGCTATTCTTTACTTTGTTTATTTGATCCTCTAAATTTCGTTGTTCCTCTTGCCCGTGTCTTGATAAAACCCTAACACCACTAAGTTTACCGAAGTCTGTAGATAATTTTATTTTCACATTGAATGATAATCCATCGTTGGAGTCTTCGAAATCATCTACTACTCCTATCATCACCCCTTCCGGAAATACAGCAGAATTTCCACTGGTAATAACAGTGTCTCCCAGAGCAAAAGAGGCATGTCGTGGCAAATCTTTTAAAGAGGCAAACCTTGAGTCCGATCCCTCCCAACGAAGATAACCAAAATAATCGCTAGATTTTATCTTACAACTAATATTTGATTTGGAGTTAAGAACAGAAATCACCACAGAATAATGAGAAGATGTGAGATAAACGATACCCACTACACCTCTTCCATCTACTACCCCCATTTCCGGTTTTATACCATCGGATGCTCCCTTATCAAGAGTAATATAGTTATCGGCTCGGTTGATGGAATTTTTTATAACGTACGCCTTATAGGTATCATAGTTACTTCCCATCGAGCTGAATTCTTTAAGCAGAGCCATAGAATCCGCTTGCGAATGTTTTAATGTGTTTTCGAGATAAGAAATCCGTTGCTCTAACATTATATTACGATCCAACAAGTTTTCATTGGTCGATTTCAGGTGAAAATAGGATGTAACCTTTCCCGAAAACTGATACACTCTTCCTACAACTACATTGGCAGAAGTAAAAAAAGTACCTCGCTGGTAGGTATTGAAACGAACCAACAAAGCAAATGCTATTAATTCCAGAAATATAAACAAGAACCAATAGTTATACTTAATAAGGAATTTGAGCAGATAACGCATAAACTTACCATTTACTATTTATCCATTTACCATTTAAGAATAACAAACAAGTGGTAAATCGTAAATGGTAAATGGTAAATATGGAATTATCTCATCAAGAAAGAGAATCTTTCTACATTCTTTAAAGCAATCCCTGTACCTTTAGCTACAGCATGAAGGGGATCTTCGGCTATATGGAAAGGAATATTTATTTTATCTGTCAAACGCTTGTCTAAACCTCTCAGCAACGCCCCGCCACCGGCAAGATAAATACCGTTATGAACGATATCCGCATAAAGTTCGGGTGGTGTATTTTCGAGCGCGCTTAGAATAGCGGTTTCTATTTTGGAGATTGATTTTTCCAGACAGTGAGCAACTTCCTGATAGCATACCGGAACCTCCATAGGAAGTGCGGTTATTCTATTTGGTCCGTGAACGATATAATCTTCCGGAGCATCTTCGCCAAGTTCTGTTAAAGCAGCTCCAACATTTATCTTTATGCGTTCGGCCATACGTTCACTCACCTTTACATTATGCTGGCGGTTCATGTATTCCTGAATGTCGGCTGTAAGATCATCGCCCGCGATACGAATAGAGTTATTAGAAACAATGCCCCCTAATGATATAACGGCAATCTCGGTTGAGCCACCACCTATATCAACAATCATATTACCTTCGGGAGCTTCTACATCAATGCCAATACCTATCGCGGCAGCCATCGGTTCGAACACCAGGTAAACGTCTCTACCATCGGCATGCTCGGCAGAATCTCGAACGGCGCGCAATTCAACCTCAGTACTTCCCGAAGGAACCCCAATCACCATCCTGAAGTTGGATGAAAAGAGGCTGCTACGTGTATTTACCATTTTAATCAATCCGCGAATCATTTGCTCGCAGGCGTAGAAGTCGGCAATAACGCCATCCCGAAGAGGACGTATTGTTTTTATGTTTTCGTGGGTTTTCTCATGCATCATCTTTGCTTTTTCCCCCACTGCGATCATCTTGTCTGTACGACGGTCTAACGCAACAACCGATGGCTCGTCCACCACTATTTTACCATTACTTATAATAATGGTATTAGCAGTGCCAAGGTCCATTGCGATTTCCTGTGTAAAAGAGAATAATCCCATGTTTAATTGTTATTTATAATTTAAAATCCAGTAGTAAGGAATAAGAAAAAAGAAGGCCCTATCCTAATCTTTTTCTTCTTACTCCTTACTTCCTTTAGTGTTTAAAATGACGTATTCCGGTTATTACCATAGCCATATCATGCTCATTGGCATAATCAAAGCTAAGTTGGTCTCTCACCGATCCGCCCGGTTGAATTACGGCTGTAACTCCTGCCTGGTCTGCAATCTCCACACAGTCGGGGAATGGAAAAAATGCGTCTGAAGCCATCACGGCTCCTTCAAGATCAAATCCGAATGTTTTTGCTTTTTCAATTGCTTGTTTTAAAGCATCTACACGCGAGGTTTGACCCACACCACTTGCTATCAGTTGTTTATCTTTAGCTAAAACAATCGCGTTAGACTTACTGTTCTTTACAATCTTATTTGCAAACAAAAGATCTTCCACTTCTTCAGGGGTGGGCACTCTGTTGGATGCAACTTTTAAGTCGGCATTTGTTTCAATGTTCATGTCTCTATCCTGTACCAGAACTCCGTTTAATAAAGAACGGAATTGCTTTTTAGGAGCGTGAAGAAGTTTGCGAACCAGGATGATTCTGTTCTTCTTCTGTCCCAGGATTTCTAGCGCGGCTACGTCATAATCGGGAGCGATTATAACTTCAAAGAATATTTTATTGATTTCTTCAGCAGCTTCTTTATCAATCACTCCGTTGGTGATAAGTACACCTCCGTAAGCCGATACAGGATCGCCTGCCAAAGCATCTTTCCATGCTTCGAGTACGGTTGGACGCGATGCCAATCCGCAAGCATTGTTATGTTTTAGTACAACAAAGGTAGTATCTGTAAACTCATCGATAAGTTCTACTGCCGCGTTAATATCGAGTAGGTTGTTATAAGAAATTTCTTTTCCATGAATTTGATCGAACATCGCATCCAGGTCTCCATAAAAATAGCCCCTTTGATGTGGATTTTCGCCATACCGAAGTGCTTTCTGATCATTTACGGAACTACGGAAGGCTGATCCTTCTTCCGCATCGAAGTAATTGAAGATGGCTGAATCATAGTGAGATGAAACGGCAAATGCTTCTTTTGCCATCCAGCGGCGCTCTTCCAGGGTGGAGGTTGCACCATGCTCCATCAGCATATCGAGCAGTGGTTTGTATTGGTGTTGAGAAGCAACGATAACTACATCATTATAGTTCTTTGCTGCCGCGCGTATCAAAGAGATGCCACCTATATCTATTTTTTCAATAACCGCCGGTTCATCAGCACCCGAGGCTACGGTGGCTTCAAAAGGGTAAAGATCTACTATAATAAGATCTATTTCAGGGATCTCATATTTTTCTATCTGCTGCATATCCTGTTCGTTAGACCGACGACAAAGGATTCCGCCAAACACTTTAGGATGCAACGTTTTTACTCTTCCACCAAGTATGGAAGGATATGTTGTAAGATCTTCTACGGCTTTACAAGGGTATCCTAGTGATTCGATAAACTGCCGTGTTCCTCCGGTTGATAAAAACTCAACCCCTTCTTCGTGTAGTTTGGTTATAATTTCGTCCAAACCTTCTTTATGGTAAACCGATACCAGAGCGGTTTTTATTCTCTTAGTTTCAGACATCTAATTTCATGTTATTTTGATAGATGCGCAAAGTTACAAAATATTGTTTTATTACACATTATAAACATAGTGTGAATTAATGATAAAAAAGTGCCATTTCATCATAAGAATGAAATGACACTTAACTACGCCGCGTAACTTGTGCTACTTAACGTTTAATTTTTTACCAAATAGCAACTCTTTTCTCTATCGGAAGATACATCGGCGCGCTTTCTGTAATATTGAAAGCTTCATACCAGGCCGATATTTGCGGCAAAGCTCCGTCTACACGCCATTTGCCTAAAGAGTGTGGGTCATTTTTGGTTCTATTCAGTATTTCTTCCTCACGAATATTACCGGCCCAAACATTTGCATAAGCAAGGAAAAAGCGTTGTTCGGGGGTATACGCCAGTTTGTCTTCTAACGGATTATTTGCTGTGGCATTCTTAAATGCTTGAAAAGATACTTGCAATCCGCCATAATCGGCTATATTTTCTCCCAGCGTGAAGGCGCCGTTAGCATGTATTCCGGGAGCAACTTCTATGTTATCAAAGAATTCTTTCATTACTTTGGCACGGGCTTCAAAGTTACGGGCATCTTCTTCTGTCCACCAATCTTTAAGGTTTCCATCCTTATCATATTGACGTCCCTGATCATCGAAACCGTGTGTCATTTCATGCCCAATCACTACTCCTATCGCACCATAATTAAAGGCATCATCCGCTTCCATGTCGAAGAATGGATATTGAAGGATACCTGCCGGGAAACAAATTTCGTTTGTTGTTGGATTATAATAGGCATTTACGGTTTGCGGATTCATCAGCCATTCTTCTTTATCAACCGGTTTTCCTGCTTTGGCTATCATATAATCTGTTTCGAAGAGGGTGGCTCTTTCAATATTGGCCCAATACGAATCGTTATTTATGTCTAGCGAAGAATAGTCTCTCCATTTATCCGGATAACCAATCTTAACATGGAAGGTATTGAGTTTCTCTAATGCTTTTACTTTGGTTTCCGAGCTCATCCAATCGAGATTCTGTATTCTTTCTCCAAGAGATGTTTGCAGATTTTTCACCAAGGTGAGCATTCTTTCTTTAGCAGCAGCCGAGAAATATTTCTCCACATACATTTGGCCAACGGCTTCGCCTAATGTGTTATCAACCGCGCTTACAGCACGTTTCCAACGGGGGCGAAGCGCTTCACGTCCCGACATGGTTTTGCCGAAGAAGTCGAATTGTTCATTTACAAAATCATCACTTAAATAAGAAGCGGCCGAGGAAATAACATTCCACTGTAAGTAAGCTATCTGCTCATCTAAAGGCAGTGTATTGATTAGGGTCGTTACTTCTTGCATTTCATCGGGCTGACCAATATTAGCTTCCTTCAAGTCTTTGAAGCCAAAAAGGGCGAAGTATATATCCCAATCAAATGTTTTAAACTTTGATCTTAATTCTTCGATGGTTAGTTTATTGTAATTCAAGTGCGGATCGCGCAATTCCACATTACTCCGTGATGCTTTAGCCAACCTGGTTTCAATCTTCATTACTGATTCCTGCGCCTTCTTTGATTGCTTTTCATCGAAGCCGGCCAGCCGGAACATCTTTACAATATGTTCTTTATATTTATTCCGGATACGGGTGGTTTTATCATCCGTATCTAAATAATAATCCCGTTCTCCCATTCCTAAACCGGCCTGATAGGTATGAACGATGTTCATTGAGCTGTTCATATCATCTGCCCCTACATAGGTTACAAAATAAGGATAAATGCCTCTGCGGTGCAGTTCGGCCACCATACCATACATCTCGTTCTTATTAGATGCTTCCGAGATTTCTTTCAGCAATCCTTTTATAGGAAGGGTTCCGTCTTGATTTAACTTATCGGCATTCATGGCTATTTTGTATAAATCGCCAACTTTTTGAGCTACTGTTCCTTTATCGCTTTCTTTTGAAGAAAGCTCTTCGATAAGGCCATGCAACTGCTTCTGATTATTCTCCGCCAGCATATCGAACGACCCGAAGCGCGCGTATTCTGCCGTTAGCGGATTATCTTTCATCCATCCGCCACAGGCATATTGGTAAAAACTTACACCCGGGTTGGCTGTTGTATCCATATTTTCCATGCGAATGCCGGGGGATAGTGCGGCATCCTGTTTAGTGTTACATCCTGTTGCCATAATTGTTAATGCAAGGATTGGCAAAAATTGTTTCATACATATAAGTTTTTGAGTGTATCTAATTCCAGCGAAACACGCTCCCACTCCTCAACGGTTTCATCAAGTTGTTGTTTTAGCCGGCGATGTTTTTCGTATAATTCCATGTTCGAAGCTCCTTCGGCGGTTGCCATTTGTTCTTCCAGCCGGGCAATGGTTAGTTCTATATTTTCAATTAAAGCTTCACTGTCGGCAACTTGCTTTTCGAGTTTCTTTTGTTTCTTATTTAATTCTTTCCTGGCTTCGTAAGAAAGTTTGTTATCGGTTGAAGGTTGAGCATTGAGTGTTGAGATCTTTTCTCTATCTTCTTCTTTATTCTTATTCCGGATATTTAGTTCGTTAAGGTTTTCTATCTTTTTCTTTTGAAGAAAATCATAGATACCACCCAGATGTTCTTTCACTAATCCGCCACCAAATTCGTACACTTTGGTTACCAAGCCATCGAGAAATTCGCGGTCGTGACTCACAATCACCACTGTTCCATCGAAATCGCGGATGGCATCTTTTAATACATCTTTAGAACGCATATCCAGGTGATTGGTAGGTTCATCAAGAATGAGGAAGTTTACAGGTTCTAACAAGAGTTTTATCATAGCCAAACGGGTACGTTCACCACCCGAAAGTACTTTTACCTTTTTATCGGATGCTTCTCCACCAAACATAAACGCGCCCAGTATGTCACGTATTTTGGTACGGATATCACCTACAGCTACATTATCAATGGTATCGAAAACTGTTAGGTTCTCGTTCAACATCTGTGCCTGATTCTGTGCGAAATAACCCATCTGTACGTTATGACCGATGGTGAGTTTCCCTTCAAAGTCGGTTTCGCCCATAATACATTTAACCAGGGTGGTTTTACCTTCTCCGTTCTTTCCCACAAAAGCCACTTTCTCGCCCCGGTTGATGGTAAGGTTTACATCATGAAAAACAACGTGTTTACCATATGCCTTTTTAACGTTTTCGCAGATCACCGGATAGCTACCCGAACGGGATGCCGGTGGAAATTTCAATCGAAGAGAAGAGTTATCTTCATCGTCAATCTCTATCCTTTCAACCTTATCCAATTGTTTTATGCGACTTTGAACCTGTACGGCTTTGGTTGCTTTATACCGGAAACGTTCAATAAAATCTTCGGTATCTTGTATTTGTTTTTGCTGATTTTCGTAAGCGCGCAGTTGTTGCTCCCTGCGTTCTTTCCGTAAAGTTACAAACTGATCGTAGGGAACTTTGTAATCATAAATATGGCCGCACGATATCTCAATGGTGCGGGTGGTAACATTATTAATAAAGGCACGGTCGTGGCTTACCAGCACTACGGCATTGGCACGGGTAGCCAAAAAGCTCTCTAACCATTGAATCGATTCGATATCCAGGTGGTTAGTGGGCTCATCCAGCAATAATACATCCGGACGACGCAGCAGCAGCTTTGCCAGCTCAATACGCATGCGCCAACCACCGCTAAATTCGGAAGTAGATCGGGTAAAATCTTCTCTTCTAAAACCCAATCCCATCAATGTACGCTCTATTTCGGCTTGATAATTAGTTCCACCCATCATCAAGAAGCGTTCGTTTTCCTGGGTGAATCTATCTATCAGGTTGTGGTAATCTTCGGAGTCGTAATCGATACGTTCGGCCATCTCCTGATTCATTTCGGCGATATCTGCCTGCAACTCGGATATATGCTCAAAGGCCAGTTCGGCCTCTTCCATAACCGTACGGTTATCCGCCAGTTTCATTACCTGCGGCAGATACCCGATGGTTGTTTCGCGAGGTATGGAAACAGTACCGGATGTGGGTAGCTGTAACCCAGCCAGTATTTTTAACATGGTAGATTTCCCGGCTCCGTTTTTACCCACCAAGGCTATGCGGTCTTTCTTATTTATTACGTACGAAACATCCTCAAACAGCGGTGTCGCATTGAATTCTACTTTAAGTTGTTCTATTGAAATCACTTTTACTTCTGCTTTAGTATTGGGGGATTTAATAAATGCCTCAAAATTACAGTTGCAAAGGTAACAAAATATGAGTAAAAGGTAAATGATAAATAAGAAGCTTTATTAAGAACTAATGCTCCGTAGTTTTGTTATAAATAAAAAATAAGTTATGGAGAGAAGTAAAGTATTTACAGAAATCGGAAGCAAGCAGGCTCCCGAAACGTTTTACATTAAGATTACTGCCGATGGACCTTATATGATTTACGGTAGGCCACCCATCGATCAGGAGATCATTGTGAAGAATGAGGAAGGCGCCTCATGGGAGTACCGCAAGGGATTAAAGTTTGACAGTTCGCAAGAGCCAACCGCTCTTTGTCGTTGCGGGGCTTCGAAGAACGCACCTTATTGCGATGGAAGTCATGTGGGGTTGCGATGGGATCCGCGGGAAACAAACAATAAGCGTCCTTTACTGGAAGGGGCACAGACCTTCGAGGGGCCTACAATGATCTTAGCGGATAATGAAAAGTATTGCGCTTTCGCCCGCTTTTGCGATGCGTATGGCAGAATCTGGAACATTGTTCAGCGGGCCGGTACAGAAGAAGAGAAAGAGCTTGTACGCCATGAAGCCGGACATTGCCCTGCTGGTCGGCTAGTTGTTTATGATAAAGAAAAGAAAGAGGTTTACGAACCCGCGTTTGAACCTTCGATTGGTGTTATTGAAGATCCGGGCATCAGGGTAAGTGGCCCGTTATGGGTAAAGGGCGGGATTCGTATTGAGAGTGCCGATGGCAAGAGTTACGAAATAAGAAACAGGGTTACGCTTTGTCGTTGCGGCATGTCATCCAACAAACCATTCTGTAATGGTGCCCATGCTTCTATTCATTTCAAGGATGGATTGCCGCTAGGGGAAGAACAAAAATAACATTTACTATTTACTATTTACTATTTATATTCACTTGGATACCTTTTTGAAGACTCGTTGTAGCCAACAAAAAAGGTATCCTGTCCTTACATAAATATTCCCTATAGATATATTGAGTATTGTGGTATAAGTGTTATTGCTTCGTTGGCAAAAAACACCTTATTCTGATTGCAAATGTAAAGAAAAGCCTAACAGCAAAAAAGAGGTTAAATGCTGTTTTATTGTCTTGTTTATCGCATTATTGAAATACCTGTGTGTCTTGGTAGGCCGCAGAGTAGAACACCATGCGGCATCGCAAATAAAGTTTATAGAGTTTTTCTTAGAATAATTTATTGGGATATTCACCCGCGTCAACCAATGCCTGAATTTTATCTACCACCCCCTGACGATCATCAGCGTATGTTACTCCGAACCATTTAGAAGTAGTATCGAGCACCTTTACCCGCGCGATGCCATCGTTAACAAGTTTATTTACCATCAATGGAATAAAGTATTCGCTTTTCAGGTTGTCTTTGTTTTCTTGCAGAAATTCGATGAAATCTTTTTCCGAGTATTCAAAATAGTCGGGAGTGAAACCCCACATATTCATTGATACCGGTGTGTTATCATCAATTGATACCAGATTTCCATTTTCATCGGTAAAAGACACTTTGCCATCAACGCGTTCAATAGCAGTACGTTCAACAACTCCTGTAAGATAGCCATTGGCATCTGTTTGGCATACTCCGCGGGCAACAGAACCGCTTTCGCTTAATGTATTACCTACACGATAGCCCACCATACAATAATCATTCTTTTTACCATTCATATCAGAAAGAGCTTTTCCTAACACGGCAAAGCTATCCCGACCATAGAAATCATCTGCGTTGATTACAGCAAATGGTTCGTGTATAACCTCTTTTCCCATAAGAACCGCATGGTTGGTGCCCCATGGTTTTACACGCCCTTGGGGTACAGTAAAGCCCGCGGGCAGTGAATCCAGTGCCTGAAATACAACTTCTACAGGAATATGGTTTTCATATTTACTGATAATCTTTTCGCGGAAATCTTTTTCAAAGTCCTTACGAATAACGAAAACTACTTTACCAAATCCGCCGCGTATAGCATCGAATATAGAGTAGTCCATAATAGTTTCGCCATTAGGTCCCAGACCGTCTAATTGTTTCAGACCCCCATAACGGCTACCCATACCGGCAGCAAGTACAAATAAAGTTGGTTTCATAATCAGGTTATTAAAATGATTAGTGTTTTTTATAAGGTTTGTTTTAAGGGTTCAAAAATACAAAATAATAGATAAAGTACATCTATAAATCATCGGGATTTCTTCTACAGAAGCAAATTCAGGAAGTGATATCAGAATTATTTTAAGCAAAAGTTATTGAACCGCAGGGTGTAGGGGCGTGTCCGCATTTCAAAACGGATACCCAATCGCCAGATGCCACCCTATGCCTTCTTTAAACTTGCGTACATTATAATACCCGCTTTTTCCCGTATCGTAGGGAACATGAAGCGCCACTCCACAATCCACACGTATTACCAGGAATGTAAGGTCATAGCGCAACCCCGCGCCTGTGCCCAGGGCAATATTGCTACCCAAATCTTTCAGTGTAAATTTACCACCGGGATATTCATTGTCCTTATCGCGAATCAGCCACACGTTTCCCGCGTCCAGGAACACGGCTCCATGCAGATCTTTAATAATGCGGAAGCGATATTCTACATTGGCTTCCATCTTAATATCTCCTGTTCTGTCGAGGTAAGAATATCTTGATATTTGCTCGGGGGCATACGAACCCGGCCCAATGGTACGTACGGTAAACGCGCGGATACTGTTGGCGCCGCCTATAAAGAACTGCTCGGTGTAAGGAACTACATCATTAGCGCCATACGCGTAAGCAATACCACCGAATAAACGAGTGGCAATAGATTGGTTTCTGTCGATATTCCAGGTATAACGGGCCTCGCTGGTAAGTTTCATGAACTGTGCCATTTTAGAGCCGATCAGTGTCCTTTCTTCATTTAATTTCTTTCCGAAGATTGTTCCTGTAAGCGAAATCAGATTTCCTGCCGATGTTATTGTTGACTGCCACCAAAAACGATTGGTACGCCTGCGCAGCTGTCCATCATCGTAGGTGTAGGTATAGCTCATGGCAGGAATAAAGAGATCTTGCATACTCTGACGCAAAGCTCTGTTTTCGTTCATAATGGTTTTAAAGGTATCGGTGGTGTTTTGAAGAACATTGAATGTTAACCTGAAGGGCGTAACAGAGTGCTTACTGACTACAGTGGGCTGGAAGTTATAAGTTATATTACCGCCAAACGCAAGCATTTTAAAGAAGTTAGCTCGGTTTAATAAGTCGGCATTTAAACTAAACGTTGTGGTTGCCGGAAAGTTCCATTCTCTGCTGCCCAGCCATGGAAACAGAATCCTGGGGAAGTTTAACGCAACGTTCGCACCTATTTCGTACGAATTGATTTTAGAGTCGCTTGCCCCCGGTGCCGACTTGGTTTGCCACTCGTAAGATCCTTTCAAGCCCACCGTGAGGCTTTCTCCTCCTCTAAATATATTTCTTTTGGTAACCGTAAAGGCTGCTCCGGGGCCGGCATAATCGTTACTTTTGGTTGCCAAATTAAGATCTAACTGACTATCGTAAGGTAGGTCGAATGCTGATTTGATGTTCAAATCAAGTATATCGTTCGTTGAAGTAGTATCTTTGGGTACAAACTGCATTTCGGTGTACCGAAATATGCCCAACTCCCCGAATCGTTCTTGCGTGTTAGCACTCTGGTTTTGAGCATAAAGCCGTTCGCTACGCATCCTTATCCTATTAAGCAAAACCTTGGGTCTTACTTTTAATTTATCATGGTAATGAATCATCAGGTTTCTGTACACTACCGAATCGTTGGGCACTTCACCATTCACACCGAAGAGATGTACAGCAATATCACCTACGCGCCATTGTTTACGGGCTACTGCCGGTACTCCCGGTTTGGGCTGAATACGTAAATCAACCCGTCCGCGCATGCGGGTTGTATCGGCCTGATAGCCTACAAAGTCGGGACGGAAGTAATAGAATCCTCTGTTTCGCAAACGGGCACTTATTCTCTGTCGCTCGTTTTCTAAATCGATAACATTAAATTGAGCTCCTTTTTTAAGCAAGCTACTATTCTCGGCAAGTTGCTGCTGGCGCCGTCTGCGCTGTCCTCCTAGAATAATGCGCATGGCCGTATCCGAGAAACCACGATATTCTATCGAATCGAGGTAGTACGGATCTTGCATATCGATAAAATAAGATACGGAGGCTTTCTTATCGTTCTTCTTATCCGGGTTTAGGGTATACCGTACCGTGCCCTTAAAATACCCGTAATCATTCAGCAAATTCTTGGCGTTCTTGGTGCGTAACTCCGGATCTACAACGGATATTAAAACGGGTTTCTTGCCAAAAGTACGCACTACCCATTTGGCTATTCCGTTATTGGCATCGACATATTCGTTATAAATCCACAAACCAATGGGGGGTAGTAACCGCAGGTTTTTTTGCGGACTGCCAAACAAAGAGCCGTTAGGCGCTTTAGATAATGCCGCGTTTACCTCGGATACAGCTTCGCTGCCCATTTTGGTCTTTGATTCGTTCTCAATTTCCAGCTTATCTATTCCTGTGTACAAAACACTCCTTTCTGTAAGTTTCTTGGTGGTTGAACAGGAAGAAACAAGCAACACAAGCCCAATGGCGCAACCTATACTATATGTAATGAATGTATTTTTCATTTAGTTACCCTTTCTTTTTCTGAAAATAAAGAGTTCTCCCAATTTGTTTACTTTCTTACGGAGCACCAACCCTACACCTGTTTCAACTATTTCTCCTTCGAATACATTTTCATAATTCCGGTCGTGATACAACCGTACGTATCTTGTTCCGGAGGGATCCAGCCGGTATTCGAGTGATATATTATCGATGAACGACTCCGATTCTTCCACCTTGGCACCCGTAGATATTTTACCGCCAATCACCACTTGCACCCTATCGTTAAATAAGCGTTGCGCATATTTAAAATTATAATCGGTGCGGGTTCCGCCCGTATCATCGTAGCTTTCCATATCGAGGGTTATATTGGCATGTTTAAATGCCGAACCGGCTATACCCGCTAACTGATTCTGGAAGAAATTATTCAAAGCATTTTCGAAGTTGAAACCGGAGCCTGTTGAGCCACGCGCCAGGTACTGTCCTGTGGCCATCATGGCAACCGCCTGCTTGCTGCGTTCTTCGGGGGCCATCGCGTCCAACTCGGCTCGGATATCCGGATCATCCGGAGCAGTGAGGTCGAATACCAGTTCCAGATTTTCTAACGTATTTTGGATACCTATCGATGCATCGAATACTACCGACCGACTGGTGTTTTCCGCATCTTGATTGGATACGGCTACCCGCATGCGCTCTGTTGCTTTAAAGTTGAGATTGGGATTCATCGGATCGCTCACCCACTCCACATAACTCCCTTCATCGATAGAAAATTCTTTTAAAGGAATAATGGGCAAGGAGTATTTTAACGTTCCTCCGGTTAAAGTGTACCGCCCAATGAGCACCATATCGCCCTGTGGGGTGTACTGAAAGTTAAGCGTACCGCCACCTATTATATCTACATAATTCGAGCGATCCGGATCAAGGTCTACCCCTATCGCGGTGGCTTGATCAATATTTATGTTGAGGGCGATATCGATTCCACCCAGCGCCAAGGTGGGCTCCTCTTCGGGTGTTGGTATGGTATCGCCGGCAAATGAGGTAAACTCAACCAGGCTGCCCAAGCGGTCTTGCACGGTAAGAGCCGACTCGGTTAATACATAATTCATTTTAGTTGTGCCCAATAGGTTTAAATCACCTCTCATCACCAGCTGATCTAATGGCCCTTTTATGGTTGAATTGAGGTCGAAGTAGGCCTTACCATACAACATTCTGCCACCCCTGCGAGGGGTATTCAGCAATTCGAAGTTATTGGCTACCAGGGTTAAATTTGCCATGGCATTGCTCAGATTGGCGAAATCAACATATCCATCTACCGTAAATGGATTATTACCGGAGGTATAAATACCAAATTTATCGAAAGTCAGCCGGCTGTTTGTTATTTGCAACGGGCGTTCGTCCAATGCGAAGCTTAAACTGTATTGTGTTGAATATAATCTTACACTATCCAGCATCAGTTCGCCATTTATCCGCGGGCGACTTGTTGATCCTTCCACACTTAAATTGCCATCAAGATCTCCGGTTAATTCAATCAGTTGGCGGTCCACAAAGAGATTGGCAAAATACAAAGGTATATGCTCGAGATTCGCCTTGATATTGAGGTCGTCTCGCGCCCCACCCTGATAGCGCCCGCCGGCGGTTAAGATTTGCTTACCTTCTAACGTTACATACGTGTCAATGTAATGAGTATCATTGTTTCCCGGTAACCAGGTAGCCCCCACGCCGATATTCCCGGCACGTTCATTTTCATAAAAGAGATCGCCGATATGTACCTCTGTTGACAGTTGAATATTTTCTTTGGTTTGCTGAAAGATTGCCTCGGCAGAGAATATACCCGAAAAGCGGGGATAATAGGGCAGCAGATTGCTGATATCGGCAAGTTCTATGCGCCTTATCTCAATATCGAGGTTTTGTAAATAGGTGGTGCTATCGGGCATCGACCTCACCCCTATCCCCATTCCTTCCTCATTAAACAGCCGTACATCCGCCTGTACCCTTCCGCTGTTGTGAATAAATACCTTATCGTGATGATTGAAACTGAAATTCCGGAAGGCTACAATCGGATTCTCCGGAATGAGCCGAATGTTAAATCCATTGCTTTCCGGACGCACATTGGCTCCCAACAGGATACCTGTTTCTTCTTTGTCATTCTTAAATTCCAATAGAATTTCTCCATCATTTGTCCTTATTTCTCCGGTAACTGCCGCATGGAATACGTGCTGGGGATTCTTCGGACCGTTTACAACACCCGCGCGAAGGTTTAAACGGGTGGTATCCTGAAACGCGGCAAGGTAAACCGTATCCAGCTGTAACGTATCTACCTGCAATCCGCGCACAAAGGCCCCGCCGTTTATACCCCGCTGGGGATTTACAACAAAGCCCGCGTTCATCGTATCGAAGTTAATATTATCGGGCATAAAGAACCTTCTTACCGGGTTGTTTTGCCCTACGTGCATATTTAAGCGAACGGTTGGCAGCGAGGCTCTCAACTCTTTATGATCTAGTTTGCGGGCATCTATTTGCCGCATTAATACGTTCGTAAATCCCATGGATTGGTCTATCAATGGTTGCAACGGCCCCCGTGCGCGCAACCTTGCCTCCAAATCGCCCGAAACCAAAGACAGCTGTACCGAGTCTTCTCGCACCCGCGCAACCATTGTTAATGAAAGCGTACCGGTCATGGGTTTATCAATCAGGCCTAATTCGTAGATGTTTACATCGGCGATGTTTACCGAAGCCTCGGCATCCATATGTGGGGAGTTTATTTTATACGCGCCCGAGGCATCCATCACCAACAACGCATTGTTGCTTGTAACGCGCGCGGTTGCCAGCGCGTTCTTTAACCCGGCGGTGAGATCTATACCGCTGATATTGTAACGGCCGTATTGTAACCCGTTTACAGTTGCTTTAGCGGTAGCAGTGGTTTGGGCAGAAGCAAAATCAGTGCCTCTTCCCGCCACATTGGCGGCCACCGAAACACCATAAATAGAATCTTTGGGCATAAAATGGTTCACCTGCAACGAATCTATGGCAAGATCTGCCCGGTATGCTGCTGTATTGAGATTATAATCGGCATTTAAACGAACTGTTCCTGTACTTTCTTGCGCCAGAAGATTGGCGGCTATTCGCGGCCCCTCCATCTTTACACCGGCATCTATAGCCAGGGGTGGAATAAGTATTGATCCGTCTTGCGGCACATTGGCCAACCCGAAAATAAAGTCTAATTTTCGCGTTTGCATCTGCAAAGAAATATCGGCGGCGCGCTTTACACTGTCTGCTACATGCAATACCCGGCCTTCTCCTTTTAAAGAGAACGCTCCGGGCAAATCGGCCGACAGGCGAGATATCTGTATGTTATCCATATCCCCCTCCGCACCTATCTGTACCACCATCGGCATTGCCGGATAATCTCTTCGCAGCGCTTCCGAAGCATCGCCCGCGAACAGCAGCACATCCTGTTTTCCTAATCGGGCATCTAAGCGGGCTTCCAACCTGCTTATATCGAAAGGTGTTTGGGGATTCCAAGCCGTTTGCACCCTGAAATTAATTTCGGAATGTGGTGTTTGAAGTTTAAACGCGGGCACCATCAACCCGCCCGGATCCATATAGGCACGGGCAAACATAGCGGTAATGCTTAAGCCGGAGTACTGTTCTTCGAACGCCAGATTTTGTATAACAGCCCGCATATTGCTTCCCTGATAGTACACCGAATCTATTTCCATCCGCGCGCCTCGCACGGCAATATTCGGATAATCCACCCCGGTATTATCGAAGGATATCTTTTGCACGCTATACAGCTGATTTCCCAGATCGGCAAGCACATCTTTTATTTGTCCGTTGCCGATATAGGCGGCAACATTCATCGTATCGGCCGGCATATCCATAGCGAAAGCTACATTTTTCACCTCCAGATGAGGAAGAATCACCTTCCAGTTGGCGGGTGTTTCAACGGTATCTTGCGATACAACCAGTGTATCTTTCATGGTAAGGAAAATCGATGCATCTTTTAGCGCGACTGTTTCCAGGTCGACCAATTGTTCGGAGAGGTTTATCGCGCGGGTATCCAAATAAAAATGTCCTAAAGTTCCTTGCAATTGCAGGGTAGCAATCATGTTGGCTGTATTCACTACCGCGTTCTCCAAAAACACACCACGAGCCTCGATGTTGCCCTTCATTAGGGGACCCGGTTTTACCTTTAAGCCAAGACTTTCTAGTGTGAGGATTGTATCGGGAGCCTGAATTACCTTTACATCTTTGGCTACCAAATCGAGTGGAAACCTCAAATTAATATACCCTACTGTTATATCCATGCCTGTGGTTTCGGACACATAGGCAGTAACCTTCCTTTGCAAGAAATTCTGTACAGGAGGTATATACAGTAAAACAATAATTAGTAAAGCAAGGATTATGGGTATCGAAAGACCGATAAGTATCCGCTTTATCCATTTTTTAGTCATGCTAAATTGCCTAAAGGTATTACAAGAAAACAAATTCTAGCGAAAAAAGATCAGTAACATACAGTAATATATATATAAATACGCAAAAGAAAACTTTCGCAAACATAAAAAAAATCCCACTCATACCATGTAGTACGGGTGGGATTTACTATTATTTTATAGATTATTTAGAATTCC
>DAIMFE010000041.1:0-25166 GCA_036724805.1 Bacteroides sp. | reverse complement strand
AATGAATATAATACAAATAATTTGGGCACTGAAATTCAGTGCCCAAATTATTTGTATTACATTGATGTTTCAAAGTTTCCGCATTACTATAACCCGAAACTAAATTTATCAATCGTTTCGTAAACAATTCCAGCCAACCCCAGAACAACGATTCCTAACATACAAATTGCCAGGCCAACTTTACTGTAACCATCACTTTTGAAGCCTACAATTGGCGCGTCATTCTTATTAATATACATTGCCTTTACAATCAACAGGTAATAATAAAGTGATACAACTGTGTTGACCAATGCTATGAATACCAGTAAATGGAATCCGGCCTCGAAGGCAGCCATAAATATAAAGAACTTACTAAAGAATCCGGCAAACGGTGGAATACCTGCTAATGAGAATAAAGATAGCGTCATCAGGAAGGCCAGCTTCGGATTGGTTTGATACAATCCGTTGTAGCTATCCATGGTTACATCTCCTGTGCGTTGCTCAATAACTGATATAATGGTAAATATTGCCAATGTAGCAACCGAATAAACCAATAGGTAGTAAACCATCGAACTCATTCCTGCGGCATTGCCGCCAATGATACCCAGTACAATATATCCCGCTTGCGAAATAGAGGAGAAGGCCATAAACCGTTTAAGGTTTTTTTGCCTGATAGCAAATATATTAGCTATGGTAATGGTTATTATTGAAAGCCAGAAGAGTACTGTTTGCCATTGATCTACCATAGGAGCGAAAACCTTTAGCAAGATTATTAAAAGCGTAAATGCAGAAGCCGCTTTTGAGATGGAACTGAGGTAGCTGCTGACAATTGTGGGCGACCCTTCGTACACATCGGCAGTCCATAAATGAAAAGGAACAAGGGATAACTTGAAACCCATACCTGCAAGGAACAGCACCAGTGCAACAATTTGCAACGGACTTCCATCGATATTTGCTGCCATATCTTCAAAGTAAAGCGTACCTGTTGTACCATATAATAATGATAAGCCGTATAATAGCAATCCGCTGGAGAACAAGGCCATGAAGATATATTTGGCTCCTGCTTCGGCAGAGTTATGACGGTATTTATCAAAGGCAACCAGTGTAGCCATAGGAATAGAAGCCGTTTCCAACCCGATGAAGAACAACAGGAAGTGTCCTGCAGAGGTCATGAAGTACATTCCCAGTAATGTGGATAGGGTAAGAATGTAAAATTCGTTTTGCTTAATGAAAGTATCTTCACGAGATAACCATTGATGCGCCATCAGAAATACTACCAATGTTCCAATATTAAGGATCGTTTTTACTATTCCCATCATCGGTACATAGTGATACATGCCTCCAAACGCATCGGCTGCCTCGCCCGGCATAAAGTTGATTATGGTATGTATTGCCATCAGCAATACCGGTAACGCCGTGTTTAATCTGGGCTTACCTTTATATTTGTGAGCGTCAGGACTCATAAATAAGTCGGCAACAACAAGAATGAATATTACAACTATCAGCGATAGCTCTTCTTTCATTATGAGGAATTGTGAATAATCCATTTGATTTATAAGTTATAAGTTTTAAGTTATAAGTTAGTGAGCATGGGTAGAATACTGTCGCTTATCATGTTACTAATCCACAATGGCGCTAAACCAAGTCCTGCTACACACACTATCAACATAACCACTGCAATACGTTCGTCCCAGGTAGCATCTGTAAGTTTAAGATGTTCTTCGTTGGGTTTGCCGTATAGTATTTTGCCTACTAACCGTAGGATATATACTGCTGTGATAACGATAGAGGTGGTTGCCACTATTGTAAGAACCCGATGGAAGACATCCGAATTCTGGAACGAACCAACGAAAATAGTCATTTCGGCCACGAAACCACTAAGGCCGGGAAGTCCCAGATTGGCAAGTCCCGCGATAACATAGCAGACACTTAAAAACGGCATAACCTTCATTAACCCACTCAACTGTCGGATGTCTCGGGTGTGGGTACGTCCGTAAATCATTCCGATGAGGGCGAAGAACAAGGCTGTCATCAATCCGTGGCTAAGCATCTGGAGCACTGCACCCGTTGCGGCTGTCTGATTCAACATGAGTAATGCGAAAAGAACCAATCCGCAGTGGCTTACAGATGAATAGGCGTTGATGTATTTTAAATCTGTTTGAACACAAGCGCTGAATGCACCATACACCACACTTATTGCTGTAAGGATCAAGAATATCCAGCTTAATTCTTTGGCTGCTTCGGGCATCAGGTACATGGCGATACGGAAACAGCCGTATCCTCCCAGTTTCATTAATACTCCGGCGTGCAGCATTGATACGGCTGTTGGTGCAGATGCGTGCCCATCGGGGCTCCATGTGTGGAAGGGAAATAGCGCGCCAAGTACACCGAAGCCAATGAAAGTGATTGGGAACCAGATGCATTGCTGGGCAAAAGACATGGTGTGTATCTTGGCTATCTCCAGTATATTCATGGTGGTTGCGCCGTTTCCGAAATAGATACCTAATATACCTATTAATAAGAAGGCCGATCCACCCATAAGCATCAGGGTAAGTTTCATGGCAGAATATTCCTTGCGTCCGCTGCCCCAAACACCGATAAGAAGATACATGGGGATAAGGGCTATCTCGTAAAACATAAACATGGTAAACAAATCTATGGAGATAAAGAAACCGAATACACCGAGGCTTAACAGGGTATACCATAGGAAGTATTCTTTGGTTTGCTCTTTCATTTGCCACGATGCGAACGTGCCGGTAAAAACGATGATGGCAGCAAGCAACAACATGGCTACCGATATGCCATCAACCCCAACGGAGTAATGTATGTTGAGTGGCGAATACCATACCATATCGGCCATAAAGAGCATCTCGGCTGTGTTGCCGGCACTACGTTGCGAAAGATACATGCCGGTAAGTGCAATGGCTGCTGTTAATAGTGCACTGCTGCCGACTACCATAATTGTATGTATGGCTTTGGTGCCTTTGGCCAGCCATAGGGCCAGAAGCATCAATAACGGTATTAATATAAAGATTGATAGAAAATTCATATATTATAAATTATTTGTTTGTTATTTTGGTTCTCCTCCAAAGAACCATTCCATGCGGCATCGTGTCCTCCTTTGGAGGAGGTGCCCGAAGGGCGGAGGAGGACTATTCCTATAATATTAATAACAACACAAGTATCACCGCCCCACATAAAAATACAATTGCATATTGCTGCACCCTTCCGCTTTGGAGTCCTTTACTATTTTGGCTAACACTTTGAGTACCCCAGGCAAGCATATTAAAGAAGCCATCCACCACATTGCGGTCGAACCATGCGATAGGGGTGGAGATGCATCTGAATATGATCTTATGAGTAACGAACTGATATATATTATCGATATAGAAACGGTTATAGGCTGCTTTATATAGCCCCGAGAAGCGTTGCGCCATACCTTGAGCAACAGTTCTTGAAGGTTTCATATACATCCATGTGGCTACGCTGATAGCAGCCAATGCCACAACAAAACTTGTAATTGCCACAGAAATATTAAGATGAATAGTATACGCCTCGCCATTACTGCTGATAAACTTTCCGAATGGTATCAAACCTGCCATAAAAGTTACCGCAGCCAGAAAGATTAGAGGAAAGAGCATATTAGCAGGACTTTCGTGTGGTACATGTTCCTTGTACAGTGTTTCGTTCTCGTTCCCCCAGAAGATATTATAATACAGCCGGAACATATAGAATGCTGTAAGTCCGGCAATTCCTGTCATCACCCATCCCATTATCGGACTATAACCAAAACAGGCAGTAAGTATCTCGTCTTTAGAGAAGAAACCGGATAGTGGTGGGATACCTGAAATTGCCCAACAGGCAATGAGGAAGGTGATATTAGTAACGGGCATATATTTCCGCAGGCCACCCATTGCACTCATTTCGTTGCTGTGTACGGCGTGGATAATGCTACCTGCCCCCAAGAACAATAGCGCTTTAAACATGGCGTGGGTAAACAAATGGAACATAGATGCCATGTAACCCAAACCGCCTGTATGGGGATCATTGCTGGTACAAACACCTAATGCTACCATCATAAAACCGATTTGTGATATGGTGGAGAACGCTAGTACGCGTTTTATATCCGTTTGTACGCACGCGATAACTGCTGCGAACAGTGCGGTGAAGGCGCCAACCCAACCAATTATTTCGAGAACATTCGGTGCGTAATCAATATACAGTGGAAACATTCGGGCAACCAGATATACCCCGGCTACTACCATTGTAGCTGCATGGATAAGGGCACTCACCGGAGTTGGCCCTTCCATGGCATCGGGCAACCAGATATGCAACGGGAACATGGCGCTTTTTCCTGCTCCCCCAACAAACATAAGTCCCAATGCAAGGGCCGGCAAAGTGCCGGTGCTAAGTTCTCCTTGCGGGCCAAACACAGGATCAAATCCAAAAGTGCCGCCGTAATATCCATAGATAAGAATACCGATAAGGAAACCCAGATCGGCGAAGCGGGTAACGATGAATGCTTTCTTTGATGCTGCCACTGCCGAAGGTTTGGTATAGTAGAAACCGATAAGCAGATAAGAACTAACCCCTACCAACTCCCAGAAGAGGTACATCTGGAAGATATTGGTTGCAACAACCAAGCCTAGCATCGACATGGTGAAGAGGCTAAGGAATGCATAGTATCTTTGGAAACCTTGTTCACCTTTCATATAGCCGAAAGAGTAGATGTGCACCATAAATGATACAGTACTAATCACTACGAGCATCATAACGGAGATGGGGTCGAGTAGGATGCCCATGTCGAAGTGAAGGGTATCGGTAAACTTTAGCCATACTTCGTTATAGGGTATGAGTTTTTCGAATGTTCCATCAGCCAGCCGGGGCATGGTAAAATACATCCATGCGGTGGCATAACTAAGTAGGGTTACAATGCCCAGACTGGCAGTACCAATGTATCCCGCCAGGTGTGGCTTTATCCATTTCCCTCCGATTCCTAGTACCAGGAAAGATAAAAGAGGGATTATTAATATAAATATAGTAAGGTCTAACATATCTTTATCCTTTTAAATCTTCCAGATTCTTTACCTGAATACTGCGGATATTCCGATAAATATTAATCATAATCGCAATTGCCACTGCTGTTTCTGCTGCCGAAATGCCTATGGAGAACAATGCGAAGAAATGTCCTTCCATACTTTCGGGGAACAGAAAACGGTTAAAGACGGCAAAGTTTATATCCGTTGCATTCAATATTAGTTCAACAGATATGAGGATAGCCAGTGTATTGCGACGAGTGAAGAAGCCATACATGCCGGCAAAGAACATTATTGCCGCAACTATCAGGTAGTATTCCATTTGTATCATAATACAATTTGTTTTTGTTATTATGTAACTTTATTTGTTTTCGAAACACGGTTTGTTTTGTTTATTGAGACCCGGGTCTAACTGTGCCTGAGACCCGGGTCTCAACGGTCTTTACACCCGGGTCTCAATGGGGTTTACACCCGGGTCTCAACAAACATTTACTTGCTTGTTATCGCTTTCGAGCAATAAGCAATCCACCAATAATACATGCTAATAATAATATACTGATTGCTTCAAAAGGCAAAACATATCCGTATTTATCGGTGCTTAGCAATGTGTTGCCAATTGTTTTTATGCTTAATTCTATCGGTTCAATATCCGTAGTAGGAGCGAATTTATGGCTTAGCAGTATAACCAATATTACTGCTGCGCCTACCAATGTGGCTCCTAATCCTGCCAAGAATCTGCTTCTCTTTAGCTTTTCCGCAAAGTCATTTTCTCCCGAAGTGAGGAGAATGGAGAATACATACAGCACTACAATACCCCCGGCGTAAACCATGATTTGTACGGAGCCAAGGAAGGTATATCCTAAAAGGAAATAAAGACCTGCCGTGCCAAAAAGTACAAATAGCAGGTAAGTGGCCGAGCGCACAATACGTGTTGTGGTGACAGTCATAACCGAAAAAACGGTAATAAAGACTGCCAGTACAAAGAATACAATTGTTTCAAGTGTTTTTCCCATAATTATTTATTCTTTTCGATTACTTTACTGCCCGGCTTATTTAAAACCCGGTGAAGTTTATCTCGGTTGAATACTGCGTTTTCGTACGACTGTGAGAAGGTGATGGCGTTTTGCGGACATATTTTTACGCAAAGCTGACAGAACATACAGGCTCCCAGATCGTAGTTATATTGTTTCAGGATTTTCTTCTTTTTACCCTCTTCTGTCTCTACCATTTCGCTTATAATCTCAATGGTATCGTTGGGGCAGGCGGTTTGGCAAAGTCCGCAGGCAATGCAGCGGTGTTCGTTTTTCTCATTGTGCGGCAACATCAGTGTGCCCCGAAAACGGTTGGCTATTACCAGTGTCTTTCTGTTTTCGGGATACTGTTCTGTCGTCTTTTTCCTGAAAAACACCTTCATTGATGTTTTCATTCCTGTTGCCAGAGATGACATTCCATGGAATAATCCTTTGAAATAATCATTTTCGGGTTCTTCCTGCAAAGGACGCGAAACGATATCCTTCTTATTATTTGCTTGTTTATTAGTCATTTTATATAATTCTATACTTTACTGTATTTGTAGTTAATAAACATCACACGACTATTTAAAAATGCAGTTCGAAAACTACGATTATTACCATTAATATAAGATTCACCATGCTGATTGGCACCAGGTATTTCCATTCCAGCTTAAGTATCTGGTCGATACGTAAACGGGGGAAAGTCCATTTAATCCACATCAACAGGAATACCACAAAGAATGCTTTGCCGAAGAACCAGATGAATCCCGGAATATAATCCATTATCGTATTAAACCCATCGAGCCCCGAAATGTGCAAAGGCATCCATCCACCCAGAAAAATAGTAGCCGCAACAGAGGCAATAATAAACATGTTGAGGTACTCTGCCAGGTAGAAGAAACCGAAATGCATACCCGAATATTCGGTGTGATACCCGGCGGTAAGTTCACTTTCGGCTTCCGGAAGGTCGAACGGACCACGGTTGGTTTCGGCGTTTCCGGCTATCAGATAAACGATAAAAGCAATCAGTGCAGGGATGTGCGCTCGGAATATAAACCAACCTTTGGCTTGTTCTTCAACGATTTCCGAAAACTGCATGGTTCCCATAAATACCACCATTGTAAGAATGGATAAGCCGATTGATAACTCATAACTGATAACCTGCGCACCGCTACGCATGGCACCGATGAGCGAAAACTTATTGTTACTTCCCCAACCCGCGAGCAGGATACCAACCACACCAATAGATGAGGCGGCCAGCAGGAAGAATACACCTACATTGAAATCGATTACTTCCAGTCCTTTGCTTATTGGAAGACAGGCAAAAGCCAGTATGGAAGCAATTATCACCATATAGGGGGCAAGCTCATAAAGGAATTTGTCCGCGTGTTTTAAAGATATAATCTCTTTGATGAGCATCTTTATAACATCGGCAAATACCTGAAAGATACCCCATTTACCAACTCGCATCGGTCCTAAGCGGCACTGGAAAAATCCGCATACTTTTCTTTCCATATAGATAAGGGCGATTGCAAGAAGGGCATACATCAGGATAATGCAGATCCCAATAACAACACATTCAATAAATATTGCCCATCCTTCGGACATAACCGAGGTAAGCATTCCATGAATCCAGTTTGTTACTATACTAAAGTCAAACATAATTATCGGTCAATATCAGGTACAACATAATCCAACGTTCCGCCAATGGCGATAAGGTCGGCAATCTTTCCACCGCGTGCGATTGTATCTACTGTAGATACCAGAGGTAGTCCGGTACTACGGAAATGCAATCGGTAAGGATATTTATCTCCATGACTTTCCAGAAATACCCCGAACTCACCGCGGCTTGCTTCAACGGCAGTATAATAAGAACCTTCGGGCACTTTGATAATGGGTTTGGTTTTCTCCTGAAAATTACCTTCGGGTATATTGTCAATGAGCTGTTCGAGAATCTTCATAGACTCCATTATCTCGTCCATACGTACCATATAGCGGGCAAAGCAATCGCCTTCGGTATAAACAATTTCTTTGAAGTTCACTTTGTTGTAAAGAGAGTAGGGATGACGCTTTCTTACATCGCATGCCCAGCCCGAAGCACGCCCGGTACCACCGGTAGCGCCAAAAGAAATGGCATCTTCGCGGGTAAGTACACCCACGCCTTTCATACGTTGTTGCGCGATAATGCTTCCTGTAAAAATATCATGGTATTCATGAATGATGCCACGCATATAAGGGATAAACTCTTTAATTCTTTTCACAAGATTAGGATGAATATCTGCCTGAACCCCTCCAATGGTATTGTAATTCATAATCAGTCGGCCGCCACATGTTTCTTCAAACATATCGAGAATCTTTTCCCTGTCGCGAAAGCCATAAAAGAATGGCGTAAGTCCGCCAAGATCCATGCACAGAGCCGAATAAAAAAGTAAGTGAGAATCAATACGTTGAAGCTCGTCCATGATGGTGCGGATGTACTGTACCCTTTCCGAAACCTCAATGCCCATTGCCTGCTCAATACACATGCAAAGTGCGTGACGGTTTTGGTGGGCGGCCAGATAATCAAGTCTATCGGTTAATGCAAGAATCTGAGGATAGGTCATACTTTCGCTCATCTTCTCAATCCCCCGGTGTATATAACCGCAGTTAACATCTATCTTTTTCATTATTTCCCCTTCCAGCGAAACACGGAACCGTAACACTCCATGGGTTGCAGGGTGCTGTGGGCCGATGTTAACAACATATTCGCGGTCTTCGAATATAATGTTTTCCTGTTCTTTAAATGTACCATCAGGATTCTGTTCAACCAGATAAGTTGTATCGATTGTTTCTTCATTAGACATGCGCAGTGGGTTTCTATCGTCTGTCGGGTCATCATCTTTACGTAGCGGATAGCCCACCCAATCATTACGGAGGTACAAGCGGCGCATATCCGGGTGATTGATAAAGATGATTCCAAAGAAGTCGTAAACTTCTCTTTCGTTTAGTTCGGCGGCTTTCCAGATATCGGCAATGGAGGTTAATTCGGGCTTTTCCCGTTCGGTCGCGGTTTTCAGAACCATTTGTTCGCCGGTAACAGTAGATTCCAGATGGTATATTACTCCCAGTTTGTTGCCCCAGTCCATGCCGGTCATACATTTCAGGAAGTCCATATCTTTCTCGTTGCGTAGCTTCAGGGCAACGTTGTGAAATTCTTCCGGTGCTATTTCGATTATTTCATTCATAGTTTTGTATTTTAAAAAAGTAGTTGAGGGGGTAAAGTGAGGTAGAGTGAGGTAAAGCTACTCTACCTCACTTTACCTCACTCTACCTCCTTTTCCTCCTTTTCTTCCTTCTTATTCACCCCTCCAAAGAATCTTTCAGCCTTTACTTTGCGTTGTAGCTGCATCATTCCATATAAGAAACTTTCCGGTCGTGGTGGGCATCCGGGTATATAAACATCAACGGGAATAATCTTATCAACACCGTTTACAACATGATACGATTTCTTGAAAGGCCCGCCACTTACGGCGCATCCCCCTACGGCAACAACGTATTTAGGGTCGGCCATTTGGTCGTAAAGGCGTTTTAATACAGGTGCCATCTTATCGGTTATGGTTCCACAAACCATGATCATATCTGCCTGTCGCGGACTAGCACGGGCTACTTCGAACCCAAAACGAGCCATGTCGTAACGGGCGGCTCCCAGTGCCATAAATTCGATACCGCAGCAACTTGTGGCAAAGGTAAGTGGCCATAGAGAGTTGCTTCTTCCCCAATTGATAACGTCATCGAGTACTCCCACAAACACATTTGTTCCGTTTGCGTTGAGCTCTCGAACCATTTTCTCCAACGTTTCATTGTCGGTAAACTCCTCATAAGGAATCGATTTTATCTTTGGTTTCTTTATTTCCATTCTAATGCTCCTTTCCTCCAGGCATACGCTAAGCCTAAAACTAAGATGATAAAGAAGAACAAGATACTGATAAGTCCGTCTGCGCCAAGGTCACGGGCAATTACCGCCCACGGAAACAGGAACACTGTTTCTACTTCGAACATCAGAAACAGAATGGCGAATAAATAATATCCAACCCTAAATTGCATCCATGATTTACCCCGTGTGGGAACACCGCACTCGTATGATTCCATCTTTTGCGGATTGTATGAACGGGGAGAGATGAGTTTTGCTATAACAATAGCAGCTGTAACCAAGGTGATAGCCGTCAGGAGAGCGACGACCAAGAAAGTAAAGTTCATAGCTGAGTATGATTAAATAGTAATTTCTTAAAATGATAAAATACAATACATCTTCACTCTACTCAAAGCGGAGAATATATAACAATAAGCTTTTACAATTCGATTGGCTAAATAACAATTTTCCTCAATTCGTACACATAATAAGAAACCGGATGTGAAGGAACCGGGTAGGCCGTAAGAATTGTATAATGTGCTGATTTTTTTTCAGGGCAACGAGGGCCTGTATTAATGTGGATAGGAAATAAATGCTTTAATTTATTATCCTTATTATAAGATAAGTCCGCATTATCGCATAGTGCCTTTGTTCTGGCAATATGAAATTTTCTTGCTTCATTATGGCTTTTAGCCTGTGAAATAATATAAGTCTGACTCGAGGAAATCTGTGTGAAAGTGGTTCTAATTGCATAAATATCTTCTTCGGGCATTGCTGTAAAAAGCAATGTAAGAAGGAGGCTAAGGATTCCAAACTTTATACAATTACTCATATTTATTCAGTTTTTCGGCCGCAAATGTAAGACTTATTATTGTTATTTTGCTATCTCTGTGTTGCAAAAAGAAGTTTTTAACAATAATTGCATATAAAGGTATGTCTTTTCTATGTAACTATCTTTTCATTAATTATTCAATAGAGATTGTATTTCATCCTCATTTCTTTGTATGCGTTCAGTTCATCCTGCCACTCTGCTCTGATCTCATCTTCGGTTTTGCCGGCAATAATGCCAAGTCTCACCTGATCGGTACCCATTAACAAATCCATCCAGCTTCTGCGCGAAAAGAAAGCAGCTCCCAGTCCGGATTTCTTATAGAAATCAATCACATACTTAAGCGTTAATCCCTTTACATCTGTTGTCTTTCGCAAATCCAATCCGTAACATAATTGGTCTTTATTGATTGGATTAGAGTCAAAACCGGGTTTGGAGCGTGGGGTAAAGGTAAAGTTACCATATCTCTTATTCGGCGCGCCAACCACCTGAAAAGGAAAATTCGTTCCTCGTCCCACACTAATTTTAGTAGCTTCGAAAGCACATAAAGAGGCGTATAATTGTATGGCCTGGTCGTTGGGGAGATTAGGAGAGGGGGGTATGGAGATAGAATAAGGCTGCCCGTGTTTCCACCCTGAAACAGGAATAACTGTAAGTTTGCAGGCATTAGCCGGTTGGTTAGTCCATCCTTCACCGTTAATCATACGAGCCAGTTCGCCAATTGTGCATCCGTGGAGTATGGGTATTTTCATCATGCCGACAAAACTTCTGTATTTAAGTTTAAGTATCGGGCCATCTATATAATCACACGGGTTTGGACGATCGAGTATGATCAGTTCCTTGTTGTTTTCGGCACAAGCCTCTATTACATAATACATGGCACTGATATAGGTATAAAATCGGGAACCCACATCCTGAATATCAAATATAACCACATCTACCTTCGCCAGTTGCTCGGGTAATGGCTTTTTGGTAGTACCATGTATTGAATAAATCGGAATCCCCGTTTTGGCATCTTTGTCATTCTTAATATCTTCACCATATTCCGCCGTACCCCGAAAGCCATGTTCGGGTGCAAACGCAAGGGTTACATTAATTTTTAATCTCAATAAGGCATCCAGTAAATGTTCTTTTTGTGGTCCAATAACAGATGTATGGTTAACAACCAATCCAACGCGTTTATCTTTTATTAATGGTAAATATTTGTCTAACTGTTCAACTCCGGTAAGAACCCCACCTGTTGCATTTGCAGATAAAACATAAAAGAACAGTATAGCAACTAACTTTATTCTTAAAAAGTGGTGAATAATCATATTTAACAATGTATATTTTCGTAATATTGCGCAAAAATAAGGTTGATGTTTATAAAACAGGCCATCTTTTAACATAAAAACATAAAAACAGGTAACAATTGTAATGGATTCTATTCTGCTTATCGATAAATATTATCCCGAATCGAACGAACTTAAACATATTTTGCTGTCTCACAGTAAATCTGTTGCAGATAAAGCTTTACAGATAGCCGATAAACATCCCGAATTAAATCTGGATAAAGATTTTCTGTATGAGGCTGCAATGCTTCATGATATCGGCATCTTTTTAACAGATGCTCCGGGTATTCATTGTTTCGGCGAGAAGCCATATATATGCCATGGATATCTGGGAGCAGGACTAGTTAACAGCGAAGGATTTCCAAAGCATGCATTGGTTTGCGAACGTCATACCGGAGCCGGATTAGATTTGAAACAAATTATAGGTCGGAAGTTGCCCGTTCCACACCGGGAAATGATTCCGGTTAGTATGGAAGAACAGGTAATTTGTTTTGCGGATAAATTCTTCTCTAAAACGCATCTTGATGTCGAAAAAACAGTGGAGAAAGCCCGTAAGAGCCTGACTGAATTTGGGGAAGAAGGGATTCAACGATTTGATAACTGGTGCCGGATGTTTCTATAATCCACTAAAAAATAATTAAAAAAATATATTCAGATGTTTATTTGGGGGAGAATGTGTACTTTTGCCCCTCGTAGCGTAAACGTTTAGTTCATGACGCCGTTGAAGAAAAATACTTTAATATCACTCATCTTATTAGTTTTATTTCTCTTAGTTCCGGAAGAGGCTATGTCTCAACGTAGGAGAAGAGAGGTTTCTCCTGTCGATATAGCTGGTAGAGATTCTATTTCAACAGATACTCTTGGTAGCCCTAAAAAACAACAACCATTAAATGCTCCGGTAATTTATGAAGCCAATGACTCAATTGTGTTTGAGAAAGGTGGCTATGCCCATTTATACGGACAGGGAAAGGTTAACTATGAGAAAATAGAACTTGCCTCTGAAATTATCACAATGAATATGGATAGTAGTACTGTTTATGCCAGGGGTAGGGTAGATTCTACGGGAGTAGCTACCGGTATTCCGGTGTTTAAAGATGGCGAAACCCCCTACGAAACCAATACTATCCGCTATAATTTTAAAAGTAAACGAGGACTTATTAGTAATGTGGTAACCCAGCAGGGAGAAGGATATGTAACAGGTAACAATGCCAAAAAAGGTGCCAATGATGAATTGTTTATGATCAATGGACGTTATACAACCTGCGACCATCATGATCATCCTCACTTTTATCTTCAACTTACCCGCGCTAAAGTACGTGCGAAAAAGAATGTTGTAACCGGACCGGCCTATTTGGTAGTAGAGGATGTTCCGTTACCGATTGCGGTACCGTTTTTCTTCTTCCCCTTCTCAAGCAGTTATTCTTCCGGATTTATTATGCCATCGTATATGGACGATTCCAACCGTGGTTTCGGTTTGGCAAATGGAGGATATTACTTTGCCATCAATGATCGGGTGGATTTAAAAGTTCTGGGAGAAATATTTACCAAGGGCTCATGGGCATTAGGAGTAGAATCTACGTATGCCACACGTTACAAATACTCCGGAACATTGCAGGCTAATTATCAGATAACCAAACTGGGTGATAAGAATATGCCGGATTATTCGGTAACGAAAGACATGAAGGTGATGTGGTCGCATCGACAGGATCCTAAAGCTAATCCTAACAGTACTTTTTCTGCCAGTGTGAACTATACAACAAGTAGCTATGAGCGTTCTAATATAAATAATATTTATAATCCTAACCTGATGGCTCAGAGTACTAAGACATCAAGTATTAGCTATTCGCGTAGTTTTCCCGATCAAAAACTAACACTATCGGGAACAGCGAATATCGCTCAAACATTACGCGACTCTTCGATATCAATGACTTTGCCCGATTTAAATATCTCTTTAAGCCGCATCTTTCCTTTCAAGAGAAAAAAACCGGTAGGTGCTGAAAAATGGTACGAGAAGATTTCAATGAGTTACAGCGGCCGTTTAACAAACAGTATTAAAACGAAAGACGATAAGCTTTTCAAATCAAATTTAATAAAAGACTGGACCAATGGGATGAATCATAATATTCCTATTAGTGCTACTTTTACAGTGCTTGGCTATATAAATGTTACTCCATCTATAAATTATACAGAACGGTGGTATACTCGCAAGGTTACAAAAGACTATGTGATAAATGAAAAAGGAGTTAACGAATTAGTTCCTCTGGATACCATATATGGTTTTCATCGTGTTTATAATTATGATGCCAGTTTGCAAATGAACACGAAACTTTATGGTATGTACCAACCACTTTTGGGCTTTGCCAGAAAAAAAGATGTTACAATTCGTCATGTCTTTACCCCAACGGTGAGCCTTAGTGCTGCTCCTGATTTTGGAGCTTCGCGCTATGGATACTGGGAAGAAGTGGCTCCGATAGAAAGCGATGGGAGTAGAAGAACAGATAATCCAACCTATTATTCACCCTACGAAGGAAATTCTTTTGGGGTTCCGGGTCGGGGTAAAACCGGTAACATATCTTTCGATATTGCAAATAATATTGAAATGAAAATGAGAGATTCTAAAGACTCTACCAAGTTTAAGAAATTAAGTATCATTGATGAACTTGGCGCCAGTATATCTTATAATATGGCAGCAGAAACCAAACCATGGAGTAATCTGAATACAAGATTGCGATTGAAGCTGAGTAAAAATTATACCTTTAATATGAATGCTACATGGGCAACTTATGCCTATGAATATAAGGAAGATGGGAGTATAGTTGAAGGGAATAGAACAGAATGGTCGTATGGTCGTTTCGGGCGTTTCCAGGGATACAATACTTCTTTCCAGTATACATTAAACAATGATACATGGAAGAAACTAAAGGCAAAACTTAGGGGCGAAAAAGAAGAAGATACCGAAACATCATCACCTGCCAATGAAGATGACGAAACGGCAGAAGAGGATGATTTGAACATGAGTTCTCGCCCCAAGGAACAAGCTGTAGCAAATGCGGATGGTTATCAGGAGTTTAAAATGCCATGGTCGCTTAATTTGAATTATGGTGTTGCTATCGCGGAGGATAGATCGAAGCCTATCAACAGGAAATCAATGCGTTATCCTTATTCGTTAAGACATAACTTTAACTGTTCGGGTAATGTTAAACTGTCTAATAAATGGGCGGTAAGTTTTAACTCGGGTTACGACTTTGACGCGAAAGAAATAACTCAAACCACTTTCAATATATCTCGCGACCTCCACTGTTGGACTATGACAGCTACTCTTTCTCCATTTGGCCGCTGGAAGACTTATAACTTCACAATTAGAGCTAGTGCAAGTATCCTACAAGATTTGAAGTGGGAACAAAGAAGCCAGACGCAGAGTAATATTCAATGGTATTGAAGATAGAAGATAGAAGATAGGTAAAGTGAGGTAAAGATAGGTAGAGGAGGTAGAGGTGCTTTACCTCACTTTACCTCTCTTTACCTCACTTTACCTCACTACCAACTGATTTCTTCAATCCCATACGATTTTAAATACGCGTTCGTTCTACTGAAATGCCCATTTCCGAAGAAACCGTTATGAGCGGAAAGAGGAGAGGGATGTGCCGAAGTAAGTACCAGATGCTTATTGCGATCGATAAATGCGCCTTTCTTTTGCGCATAGGCTCCCCACAGAATAAATACCAGATTTTCTCTTTCTTCTGCTAATTTACGGATGGCTGCATCGGTGAACTCTTCCCAGCCTTTGCGTTGGTGAGAACCGGCCTGACGCGCACGAACTGTGAGGGTAGCATTTAGAAGAAGTACACCCTGTTCTGCCCAGCGAGTGAGATTTCCGGTAGCTGGAGTTTCGGCACCGATATCACTTTTTATTTCTTTAAAGATATTGATTAAAGATGGAGGAAAAGGAATACCATCGTTAACAGAAAAGCATAATCCATGCGCCTGCCCGGGTCCATGATAAGGGTCTTGTCCAATAATTACTACCTTTACTTTATCGAAAGGGCAAAGATTGAAGGCATTAAAGATGAGTTTTCCGGGGGGATATATAGTACATTGATTATACTCGTTCTTTACAAACTCGGTAAGTTTCTTAAAATAATCTTTTTCAAATTCGGGTTGTAACTTTGCTTTCCAGCTTTCTTCTATTTGTACATTCATGAGGTAAGTTTTTAACTTAGCGTTTAAAATCCATAAACTCAAATCAACGGCATATTATGAACTGAACATTCTTTTCTCATATCGTTAGGCCAGATACTTGCCTGAATCTCGCCTATATGAGCTTTGCGAAGGTAGAACATGCACAGGCGGGATTGCCCAATGCCACCACCAATTGATAAAGGAAGCGTATCATCCATTAACCTTTTGTGGAAATAAAGTTCCAGCCGCTGTTCTTCTCCTTCTTCTTCTAACTGACGTAATAAAGATTCTTTATCAACCCTTATACCCATTGAAGACAATTCAACAGCACGTTGTAATACATTGTTCCAAACTAAAAGATCACCATTTAGTCCCGGTAAATTGTTTTCACCAATGGTTGTATAATCATCGTAGTCTGGCGCGCGTCCATCGTGTTTTTTGCCATCACTTAACTTGCAGCCAATGCCAATAATAAATACCGCACCATATTTTTTTGTAATAGCATCTTCCCGGCCTTTTGGGTCAAGATCAGGGTATTGTTTGCGAAGTTCTTCCGAATGGATGAAATGCAGTTTCTCCGGTAAACAAGGTTTTATTGAGGGATACATTTCATATACCATATATTCGGTACGAACCATGGCTCTATATATGCGGTTAACTATTTCTCTTAGAAAAGTTGTGTTCCGGTTTTCTTCTGTAATAACCCGTTCCCAGTCCCATTGGTCCACATACAACGAATGCAGATTACCCATGTCTTCGTCCGAGCGTATAGCATTCATATCTGTATAAATGCCATATCCGGGTTCGATGTCATAATCAGCCAAAGTTATTCTTTTCCATTTTGCAAGAGAATGAACAACCTCTGCCCTTGCATCTCCCATATCTTTAATAGGAAATGATACAGCTCTTTCCACGCCGTTTAAGTCATCATTTATGCCCATACCCTTTAATACGAATAGGGGTGCGGTAACCCGGCGTAATCTGAGTTCGGATGATAAATTCATCTGAAAGAACTCTTTTATTTGTTTAATACCAAGTTCAGTCTGCTTGAGATCTAGAATAGGTTGGTAGTCTTTAGGTTTTATTAAATAGCTCATATTATGAACACTATTATTTGATTTAAGATAAATTACTTTTGTTTTGATCGCAAAGATAGGAATAATATTTATTATTGATATCTGTTTTGGTTAAAAGATAAACAAAATGATTAATCTGTTGCTTGGCATGGTTACAATTAATACTTGTTTCCTTTGATTGAATTTGTAGTAATACAAAAAGAAGAAAATAGTTGGTTGATGCTTTTATTTTTTATACTTTTGCAATCGCTTTTGGCTCCGTAGCTTAGTGAATAGAGCGTCAGATTCCGGTTCTGAAGGTCGTGCGTTTGAATCGCACCGGGGTCACTAAAATAAAGGTCTGTGAGAGGGCTCTCATAGACCTTTGCTTTTATATAAAGCATGATTTTACTGTAATTACTGCACTTTGCAAGAAATGAAGACCTCACTTTATTTTCCATAAATAATGATTTATCTGAACAACTACGCCGTAAAAGTGTTAATACTATATAGCAATTTAAAAGAGATGATGAAACGCATGTAGATGAAAATTTGTTTTAATAGTTTTCGATAGCTTTTTTTAAGGGAAGTCCGGACTGTATTGGTTACCACAGTTCGGACTTTTATTTGTGCGCCCTATAAGTGCATATCCCTAATAATCTATACCATAGTATAAACTAATTTTGCTCACTTACTTATGATAATAATATTACCTTTGGCCTTTGAATCTAATTTTGTAATCTAAATAATATGAAACATTTAAAAACACCTGCTTTAATCATTCTGTCATTGCTTTGTGGTACATTGAATGCACAAGTTTATGAAACCAAAATTACTTCATTGCCTACCGAAAAATGGTGGGGAGGTATGGTTGGGCTAGGCTCCAAAATGCCTTTTGAAGGAACTTCAAAAGTTTATAATCTCGCTAAAGAGAACATGAATAATCAAAATGTTCCGTTTATGCTATCCTCTTCAGGAAGATATATATGGAGCGACCAACCATTTTCATTTAAAATCAACGGAAATGAAATTCTTCTCACTTCCGATTATGAAAAACTGGAGCCTGTAATCGCTGGAAAAACCCTTCGTGATGCATACCAGGCAGCAATGAAGAAGCATTTCCCGCCTTCCGGTAAGCTTCCTGATCCTCTTTTCTTTTCCATGCCACAATATAATACGTGGATAGAGTTGTTGCAGAATCAAAACCAGGAAGACATATTAAAGTATGCCGACAATATACTAAAGAATGATTTTCCTGTAGGGGTATTTATGGTGGATGATAACTGGCAAAACCACTATGGCAATTTTGAGTTTAAGCCGGGTAGGTTTCCCGATCCTAAAGGAATGATCGATAAACTTCATCAGCAGGGATTTCGTATTATGGTATGGATTTGTCCGTTTGTGAGTGCCGATAGTCCGGAATTCCGTGAGCTGTTGGCAAAAGGATATCTTATTAAAAAGAAAGGAACGAATCAACCAGCCATAATTCCGTGGTGGAATGGCTACAGCGCCTCCTATGATTTTAGTAACCCTGACGCGGCAGAACATTATAAGGCACAGCTTCGTAAGCTACAGGCCGAATGTGGTGTTGACGGATTTAAGCTGGATGCCGGCGACATATCTCATTATGCCAATCCTGAATTGGAATTCTTTGATAAGAATGCAACTTCCGTAGATATGTGCGAGTATTGGGCTAAGATAGGTTTGGATTTTCCTTTCAATGAATACAGAGCAGGGTGGAAAATGGGCGGTCAGCCGTTGGTGCAACGATTAGGGGATAAAAACTATTCATGGAACGCGATTCGGAGTCTTATTCCTGATATGACGGCAGCCGGACTTCTAGGCTATTCTTATACCTGCCCCGATATGATTGGTGGCGGACAATTTGGGTCTTTCATTGGGGTGGATCAAACAAAACTGGATCAAGAATTGATTGTACGTTCCTGTCAGGTGCATGCTATGATGCCGATGATGCAATTCTCGGTGGCTCCATGGCGAATACTTAATAAAGAAAACCTCGCTATATGCCAAAAGTTTGCCCGTTTGCACGAAAGTCTTGGAAAGTATATTCTTCAACTGGCACACCATTCATCCCAGAGCGGAGAGCCCATGGTTCAACCTATGGAATACGCATTTCCACATGAAGGATTTATTGACTGCAAAGATCAGTTTATGCTAGGCGACAAGTACATGGTTGCACCTATGGTTACTAAAGGAACAAAACGCACCATAAAGCTACCAAAAGGAATATGGAAAGATGATTTGGGCAATAATTTTAAAGGTCCCCTAATTTTAGAACAAGAGGTACCTCTCGACAGGCTTCCTTATTTCGAAAGGGTGTGGATTAATTAGGCTTTCACCACCTCCGTATGCTCTTCTTTCTTTTTGTCCTTGATCATCAAAATGCTCAACTCATAGAGTAAATATAGCGGTAAAGATACAGCTGTTAATGTAAACGGATCACCGGTAGGGGTAATAACCGCAGCTAGCAAAACAATGGCCACAACTGCATGACGGCGATATTTCCTAAGAAAGCTCCTGTCGATAATTCCCAGTAGAGAAAGAAACCAGGTAACAAGTGGCAACTCAAATGCCAGCCCCATACAGAGAACAAGCATCATGAAAATATCAATATAAGAGTTTAAGGATATCTGGTTGGGGATATCAGCACTTAATTGATAAGAAGCTAAGAATCTTAGAGTTAAAGGGTAAACAAGAAAATAACCTACGCATACACCCAGAAAGAAGAACAAAGTGCCTAAACCTAATGATTTAGTAACTCCTTTTTTTTCGTTATCATAAAGCGCCGGACTAATAAACCGCCACAACTCGAAAAACAAATAAGGTACGGCGGTTACTATGGCCATCCAAAAGGCCGTTGTGATATGCGTGAAGAATTGAGCTGCCAGATTGATGTTGATAAGCTCAACATGAAAGTCTTGCGTAAAAAAGTCGCCCGTTAAATGTAGCGATGTACCCAACCATCTTAGGAATCTATAAAAAACAAAATCGTTGTGGCATGGTGCCAAAATTACATGATCAAACAAGTAAGGCATTGCGATAAAATACCCTATTGCCAATACTAATAATGCACCGATAACACGAAAAAGTAAACCACGCAGTTCATCGAGATGGTCCCAGAAACTAAGCTCTTCGGGATTTTTATTTTTAGCCATGAAGTAAGGAGTAAGGAGTAAGGAGTAAAGCTTTACTCCTTATTTCTATAATTTATTTCGCTTTATCGTCTTCGAGTTCGTCTTTCGCTTTGTTTATTTCGTCTTTCGCTTCATTCACTCCATCCTTAAAACTCTTTACCCCTTTGCCCAGTCCTTTCATTAATTCGGGAATTTTTTTTCCACCGAATAAAAGAAGAATAAGTAAAGCGATAACAAGAAGCTCACCACCACCCAAGCTAGGAAATAATAAAAGTAGATTAGTCATATTTGCAGATATTTAATTTGTAAACTTGTGATTTAGCCTTCAAAAATAGCAAAAAAGCACGTGGAATAAAAATTATTATTATTCTAATCTTGAAAATATATTCTTTTAACACGCGCCGAAACAGCTGTTAGTATCTCATAAGATATTGTTTCCAGCTTTTTCGCGATACACGTAATCGGAAGTGCATCTCCAAATATAATGGCATTATCACCTTCCCGGCATTCAATGTCGGTAACATCAATCATGCATACATCCATGCATATGTTGCCAATATAGGGTGCTTTTTGTCCGTTAACCATGCAGTAGAAATTGCCGTTGCCAAGTTTGCGATTCAAACCATCGGCATATCCGATAGGAAGGGAGGCTATTCGCGAATTTCGTGTTAATTTACCATTGCGGTTGTAACCAACTGTTTCTCCTTCGGATAAATTGTTTATTTGCAGAATGGTGGTTTTAAGCGTGCTCACATTCTGTAAAATTGAATTGTCGGTAGGGTTAATTCCATACAATCCAATGCCCAAACGTACCATATCGAATTGAGCTTCGGGAAATCTTAAAATCGCGGCGGAATTAGCAATATGCCGCAAAACTTTATGTGGAAACGCCTTCTGAAATTCTGTTGAGGCCTTATCGAATAAAGCTATTTGTAACCGAGTATAATCATCAAACTCCGAACTGTCGCTTCCTGCGAAATGCGAAAAGATTGAACGGGGAATTACAGAAGTCTGTTCTTTTAATCTCTTAACTAATAAAGGAATGTCTTCGGGTTTGAAACCCAGGCGATGCATGCCTGTATCTATTTTTACATGAATAGGGAAATGGGTTACTCCTTCTTTTTCTGCTTCCCGGATAAGACTTTCCAGAATGTGAAAATTATAAATCTCGGGTTCGAGTTTATAATTAAACATCGTTTTGAAAGTTGTTAATTCCGGATTCATTATCAGGATAGACGCCGTTATTCCGGCTTTCCGCAGTTCCGAACCTTCATCGGCTACAGCAACCGCCAGATAATCTACCCTGTGTTCCTGTAATGTTTTTGCTATCTGCTTCGAGCCGGCTCCATAAGCAGATGCTTTTACCATGCAGATCGTTTTGGTTTTAGTATTCAGTTTAGAACGGAAAAAATTAAGATTGTTTACCAAAGCGTTCAAATTAATTTCGAGTATGGTTTCGTGCACCTTAAGCTCAAGTTCTTCCGTAATCCTTTCGAATCCGAAACTTCGTGAACCTTTTATAAGGATAATCTCATTTTTGAGTGTCTTGAAAATAGCCGATTGCAGAAAAGCAGTCGTGTTGGGAAAGAAAAACTTTTCAATATGAAATCGTGCCGCAGACGAAGTAATGTCATTACCAATTCCGATTATTTTATTGATTCCACGGTTGTGTACCATCTGAGATACTCGGCGGTATAAGTTGGTAGTACTCTGGCCACTTTCCAGTATGTCCGAAAGAATAAGCGTGCGACTCAGCATTTTATCCTGCGAACGTCTGTAAAGAAAATCCAGAGCAATATCCAGAGAAACCAGATCCGAATTGTAGCTATCGTTAATTATTACACAGTTATTTTTACCTTCTTTTACCTCTAGTCGCATAGCAATAGGTTCCAGGTGTGCCATTCGGGCCGATATTTTTTCGGGAGGCATCATCAGGTATAAGCAGGCGCCCAAACAGTTCAGTGAATTTTCAATGGAAGCTTCATCAACAAAAGGAATACGATAGGAGTTAGCCATACCTAAATAAGTATAGCAAATCTCTGTATGATTTTTATCTTTCTTGATTGAATTAATAAACAAAGGTCTTTCCTTATCTATTTTAGACCAGGCAATTTCACGAGCCGATATCAGTGATTTGGAAACACAGTTACTGATTAATTCATCATCGGCATTATAAATAATAACTTCACAATTCTTGAAAAGAGAAAGCTTCTCCATACATTTTTCCTGCATGGAAAAGAAATTTTCCTGATGGGCTCCTCCCAAACAGGTGAGAATGCCAATAGTGGGTTGAATCATCTTTTGGAGATGACGCATTTCGCCTACTTCGGATATTCCTGCTTCGAAAATGGCAAGTTGGTTGTCTTTATTCATCTGCCATACAGAAAGCGGTACGCCTATCTGCGAATTATAACTTCTGGGCGAGCGAACAACGTTTCTATCCGGCGAAAGCAATTGATGCAACCATTCCTTTACAATGGTTTTTCCGTTACTTCCCGTAATGCCAATTACCGGAATATCAAATTGCGATCTGTGGTTTTCAGCAAGTTTCTGAAGTGCTTTCAACACATCTGTAACTACCAGAAAATTACTGTGCGGATAGAGCAGGTATAAATCTCCTTCTTTTTCTTTGTTTTTGAGGGTTGCTTTATCAATCACAAAGTTTCTTACTCCGCGTGAATAAAGATCGGGTATATAATGGGCTCCAGTTGTTCTTTTGGATGAAAGGGCAAAGAAAAGTGTTTCTTCGGGGAAAGCCAAAGATCGGCTATCCGTTAGTAACCAGTTAATAGTAGCTTCATCGTCTCCAATTCGGTTGGCATTTATCCAATCCTCTATTTTTTTAATTGTGTAAGGCATATTTGCAATTCATTTTCAATGTCAAAGTTCGGATGTTTTCTTTTTATTCGATAGATTTTTAATACTAATTGTTCTAAAAAGCGCTTGTGCTCGTCAGAATCCGGATAAAACGGTTTATGATTAATATCTCTACGTATACTTTCGTATTCTTTGAGAATGTTTTTAGTTTCTTTCGAGAATGTTTTTTCGGAGAATATTTCCCAAAGATATTGTATGGATACGTTAGAAGGGTGTATCATATCCTCCGCGTAATACCTGTAATCTCTTAATTCGTCAATAAGAATCTCGTACGAAGGAAAGTAAAAACATTTATCCGGAAACCTTTTTTGTATTTCGTCTATGGCAAGTAGCAATGTGCTTTTGCTTAGCTGATTTTCATGTAAACCATCTTTTATGTGTCGTATCGGACTAACAGTAAATAAAAATTTAATATTAGGATTAATTGCTGATATGTTTTTAATCAGTTCTTTGTATCTTTCGGTAATTTGAAAAACACTTAACCGGTTTCTCTCAAACTCTTGCATAGGAACTTTATGGCAATTTGACACAATTTTACCTGTGCTCTTTAGGGTATAGGCCCAGGATGTGCCAAAAGTTAGAAAGATATAAGTTAATTCGGGGAATTGCGAGTGTGCTTTTTTAATGTTAGAATTGATTTTTTTGAGAGATTCTTCGCTTACGGGAGCAGAGAAATGTCCGTGATGCATATAGCTGTGATAGTTTCCAAGATGAAAAAGCAGGTCGGTTTCCGCATACACCTTTGCATCAATAATTTGCTGAAGCGCCTCTGCCAGTGATATCGGATTATAAAGAATACCAAAGGGATTAATATTGCAATTGAATTTGTGCTGAACCAGCAACTTTCCTATACTTTCGGCAAAACAGGAGCCTAAGAGTAATATTTTATCCTGATAACCTATAGGATGGATTTTGTCGGTATACTCAACCAAGGTTTTGAATTCCATAATTACATTGTATTTATAATTGCAAAAATACAATTATTTCTTTCTGAACATAATATGTATCTGATTTTCTTTATCCGTTGGAGGGAGAAAATTTAGGATAGATTTTTCGAACAACATCAAGTAGGGGCGGGGAGTCTCGGGGAGCTTCATAAGAACCACCGATGCACCCAAATTCCGGATATGCTGTTTTAAGCTCAAAAAAAACGATGTAAACATGCCGCAAGAATCCCTTCCTGAAGCCATTTTGTTTAAATAGAATGTCCGTTAAAATCCGTTGCAACAACATAACATATAAGGATATATAAGAAAAGATAATATCAACAGAAGAAGAAAAAACAAATAAAATAATGTTAAACCATTGCGCTTTGATATAAAACCATTGCGCATTCAACACTTTTTAACGGCAAATCGCTGTTGTAAACTATTTGGTAAATCACTTGATGCCAGTACTATAAAAATCGCTTCAATTAGCACTTGCTATAGCTACCCTATAGCAACATAACATATAAGAACATACAAGAAAATATAATATAAAAAGAAGAAGAAAAAGAAGAAAAGAGTGATAGAAAAATGGATGTAGCATTTTACTTATTTTTTAGCCGCGAATGACACGGATTACGCGGATCAAAAAAGCACGGATAAATCTTATCATAAATAAAATCCGTGTATCAAAATCCGCGCAATCCGTGTCATCCGCGGCTAAAAAAACGAATAAAATAATGTAAAACCATTGGCGTTTTAATGTAAAACCCCTGCGCATTCAACACTTTTTAACGGCGAATTGCTGTTGTAAACTATTTGGTAAATCGCTTGATGCCAGCAATATAATAATTCTCTAAAATTAACGTCCGTTGAAATCCGTTGCAACAACATAAA
>DAIMFE010000040.1:0-26196 GCA_036724805.1 Bacteroides sp. | reverse complement strand
GAATTTATCAATAAATATAGAGGGGAAGATGTATTGCAACTAAACCATAGTCAAAATTTCTTTTCTCTGGCATTCACTGCGATAGATTATATTAATGGAAATGATTTTACCTATTTCTATAAAATGAATGAAGTAAGTGATAAATGGATAAATAACGGAACATCCAATGCTGCTTCGTTTACAAACATATCTCCCGGTAATTATAAACTGGAAGTTAAGTATCTCAACAACATTACAGGAGAGCAAAGTGAGGTATCGGTGTTAAATATCCATGTCTTATCGCCATGGTACAGCACTCGCGCGGCTATTATACTTTATTGCATATTGGGCACAACAATTATTGTTTTCATTGTTGGTTTTAGTATTAATTGGTACAGTTGGAAGAAGAAAAATCTGGAAAACAGTAAAAGAGAAGAGGTGTATGAATCTAAACTCCGCTTTTTTACCAATATAACCCACGAGTTATGTACTCCGCTTACCCTTATATCAGGGCCTTGCGAAAAGATTATTTCTAATACGGGCATAGATAATAATACGAAGAAGTATGCCGAATTAATTAGGTATAATGCTGAAAAGCTGAGTGGGTTAATACAGGAACTTATAGATTTCCGACGTTTGGAAACCGGTAATGAATCTGTAGATATTAAAAGAATATCGGTATCAAACCTTATCCGTAATGTGGCTGAATCTTTTACGGAATCTGCGGAAAATAAAGAATACGACTACACAATTGATGTTGAAAAGGATGTAATGTGGAACTCGGATAGCGGTTGCCTAAGTAAAATTGTAACCAATTTAATATCCAATGCATTTAAATATACTTCGGAAAAAGGTACAATAGGGGTGAAACTATTTGTTGAAGACAATAAACTCTTCATTACCGTTTCGAACACAGGAAAGGGAATAAAGAACGAAAATATATCCAAAATATTCGATCGTTATACGATCCTCGATAACTTTGAACTTGAAAGCAAGAATGGATTTCCGCAACGAAATGGCTTAGGGCTTGCGATTTGCAATCATATGGTAAAATTACTGGAGGGCGAAATACAAGTGGCCAGCGTTTTAAATGAAGTTACCGTATTTACTGTGGTATTGCCACAGTTAAAGAACGAATCTGCTTCTCCTGCCTTAGATAAAAGTCTTCCGCCATACAATAAAAGCAAGAAAACGATTATGATTGTGGACGATGAAGCATCGATGCTATGGTTTATTGCCAAAATATTTATGGATGATTATAATGTTATTCCCATCAGCGATCCTAAAGATGTATTGCCTTTATTGAAAGAAAAAATGCCCGATCTCATTATTTCAGATGTAATGATGCCGGGTATTGATGGCATATCTCTCTTGAAATCCATCAAGAACGAGAAACTGCTCAAGCATATTCCTTTCATTTTATTATCGGCGAAGAATGATTCCGAAGAGCAGGTAAAAGGAATTGAATCAGGAGCAGAGGCTTATGTAACTAAGCCTTTCGCTGTAGGGTATCTTGAAACAGTTGTGAGTAGAATACTCAACCGCAAAGAAGAATTAAAAGAATATTATGCTTCTCCACTTAGCTCTTTCGAATTGAATGAAGGCAAATTAACGCATATAGAAGATCAGCAATTTGTAGATAAGCTACTTCGGGTTATTAAAGAAAACATATCTAATCCCGATTTATCCGCAGAGGCATTGAGCTCGTTGCTTCAAGTGAGTGTACGGCAACTCTACAGGAAAGCGAAAGAGATTACTTCTAAAACTCCCAATGAAATTATTAAGGAACAACGATTGCTGGCAGTAGAGCGGCTATTGATTTCAACGAACCTTTCGGTTGAAGAGATTATGTATAAAGCCGGATTCCATAATAAGGGACATTTCTTTAAGGTTTTCTCCAAACGATTTGGAGCAACACCCAAAGGGCATCGCGAAAGCAGGAAGAGTGAAATTACTCTTCCTTAATCCCATCCCTAAAGAATATTTCTTTTTTCATTCCTTCTATTCGCTTTTCCGCTGCCCGGTAGGTTGCATTTTCATCAACAAGGGCACCACCTTCCATTGCCGGAGTAGCATCAGCTAAATCGTAATGAAATCCCCATATTTAAATGCCCGTTTCTGGCAATCCGCCAATCCGGTGTATAGATCAATCAAACTCCTGTGCCATTAATCGCAAATAAATAGCAGAACTATCATTTACCAATGCTTCTTCGCAAAGTTGTTTTGCTTTTGGATACTTATCCATCATAAGTAACAAGTTTATGTACTGCGTTCGGGCATATTTATGTGTAGGATTCTGATGAAGAACTTTTTCATAAGCATCCATAGCAAGATCAAAACGACCGGCTGATTTGGAGCAATCCGCAAGTTCTAAAAGCACTACCTGATTGTTTGGATTATTGGTAATAATATTTTGCAAAACACTTAAAAAGAGTGAATCTACTTAAAGTAAGTAATATATTTAAGGTAGATTAACTTAGTGTAAATCGTGATGTTGCCTCATTAGTTGTGGTAATCTTCAAAACCCGAACCGCATTCAATATAGCCAGTAAAGCAACGCCAACATCGGCAAATACAGCCCCCCACATGCTTGCAAACCCTATTGCACCCAATGTTAATACTGCTAATTTAACGCCCAAAGCCATAATTATATTCTGCTTAACTATAGTGCGGGTAAATTTACTGATATGGATTGCAGTTACTATTTTTGATGGTTCATCTGTTTGAATCACTACATCAGCCACTTCGATAGCCGCGTCCGATCCCATGGCTCCCATCGCAATGCCAATATCACTGAGTGCAAGAACAGGAGCATCATTAATTCCATCACCAACAAAAGCAACTTTGTTAATCGGATTTTGCTTCAGTTGTTCAATATAAGCAACCTTATCCTGCGGCAATAAGTTACCATACGATTCATCTACTCCTATAGCATTTGCTGTTTTCTCAACAATCGAGGCTTTGTCACCACTTAACATAATTGTTTTGATACCGTTCTTCTTCATCTCGCTAATGGTGTACCGGGCGTCTTCTTTTATTTCATCGGCAATAACGATATAGCCGGCATATTCATTATCTATTGCTAAAATTACAACAGTTTCGGGTATATTGATAATTTCTCTGTCGTAATTAATTGTAAACTTATCCATTAATCCGGAGTTCCCTGCCAGAATGGATTTTCCATTAATCTCTCCCATAATGCCCTGTCCGGCAATCTCTTCCGCATCGGTAACCGGAAATAAGTTAATTTGATTCTTTGTACAATAATCCAATATTGCTTTGGCAATAGGATGCCCAGACTTACTTTCGATGCTTCCGGCAATTGACATGAATTCCTGCTCATCAGTAAAGGATGTTTTGATTTCCCGAACCTCAAAAACTCCTTTAGTGAGAGTCCCTGTTTTATCCATCACCAGCGTATTGATGGAAGGCATCATATCCAGATAGTTGGCTCCTTTAAAGAGGATTCCGTTGCGGGAGGCAGCTCCAATTCCACCAAAATACCCTAAAGGTACCGATACTACTAATGCGCATGGGCAAGAGATAACGAGAAATACCAAAGCACGGTACAGCCATGTTTGGAAAACATACTCACTAACAAATAACGCGGGAATAATGGCAATACACAGTGCCAAGAGAAATACCGCAGGAGTGTATAAGCGAGAAAACCTTCTGATTATCAATTCTGTTTTTGCTTTTCGGGATGTTGCATCCTGAACCATAGAAAGGATTCGCGAGAACGCACTGTCTTCGTAGGGTTTCGAAACCTGTATGTTAATAACTTTATCGAGATTCATCATTCCGGCAAGTACAGTTTCGTCTTTTCGTATGGTTTTAGGTTTACTCTCGCCCGTAAGGGCAGAGGTATTGAAACTGCTTTGCGGTGATAGCATTATCCCGTCTAGTGGTACTTTTTCACCGGCTTTTACCTGAATTGTTTCTCCGGTTTTTACTTCGGTTGGGAGGACGGTTATATAATTGCCTTCACGAAGAACAGTTGCACTGTCCGGACGGATATCTAACAATGCTTTTATATTGTTCTTGGCTTTACTTACTGCGGATTCCTGAAAAAGTTCTCCTACGGAATAAAAAAGCATTACCGCTACGCCTTCCGGATATTCTTTTATAAAGAATGCGCCCAGTGTGGCAATACTCATCAATGTAAATTCGTTAAAGAAATCTTTGTGCAGTATACTTTCAAAGGCTGCTTTTAATACAGGAATTCCTACAGGAAGATAAGCCGTAATATACCAGAAGAGTTTTATATAACCGGAAAAGAATGCGAGGCTAAATACATGCTCGGCAAGAAGCCCGGCAAGGAGCATTGCAAAGCTAATGATGGACGGAAGATATCTTTTCCACCCGGCAGGTTCGTGGGTATGTGTTGAATTTGCCATATATGTGATTGAGTTTATTATTTCTGATGACAAAGTTCAACAATTATTTCTGCAACTTGGTTGCGAAGTTGACCCGTTTATTTCTTTCTGAAGATAAGATGCTCCATGATGAAAACCGTAATAACTCCCATAACGAAGCCGTTACCGGCAATGGGGCGAAGGATGGTGGGAAGCTGGTTCATAACTTCGGCCGGGGCAAAGGATATAAGTATAGTAACCATTACCGGCAGTGCTATAACAACGCCACTCTGATAATCTTTCACAGCCAATTCGCTTACCAGCATTTGCAGGCTGGCAGCCATTTGTGAAGTCATTACGTATAGCAAAAGCGTTCCCATAACTACTCCGGGGATATAAAGTAATCCCGAAACAACAGTAGGAAAGAACGCGCAAAGTATTAACCCTATTCCTGCGGGAAGAAGTGGATAGCGTGAAGCACATCCGGTAGCCGAAATAATTCCGGGACTGGTGGAGAAATCGATAGGGCCTATTACGCCAAAAAATCCCGCTGCAATATTCATCAATCCGGTTATACCAACTCCTTTAGTGGTACGGATGGGCATTTTATCTGCTTTGAGCATATGCCCTACAGATTGTATGGAGCCGAGTTCGTTCACAATAAGCGCAAGTGAACAGAATATAAAAGATAGAATTACACCAGCGTTGGTTTCGAAACGGATAAATAGTTTTGTGTGTTCGGGATGAATAAGAGATTCGGTAGTATTAAAAGAGGGTATTCCTGTAACAAGGAAACAGATTCCTGTACCGATAAGTATGCCCCACACCAAAGTGGTAGCTTTCCATATTCCTTTTAGTAATTTATTGGTAATCAGTAGAGAGATAACAAATATCAGAGAAAATATCAGATTAAAGAGTTGATGGTCTTTATCGCTGAACAGCAAATTTATTATAACCGGAGTTATCGTTATGGCTACCAGCAAAAGGATAACCGTAATAACGCGTGGTGTGAAAATGGATTGCAATTTATTTAGCATCCCACTAAAGGCGATGCAAGAAACCAATACTCCACCAATAAGAATACCTGTGTAAATGGCAGATACTCCCGATGAGATAGACGATAGCACACCAATAAGCAGAACGGATGCCGGGCCTATTACCAGTGGAAGCCGGTGCCCCCAGAATATCTGAATAATAAGTGAAACTCCGGTGATGCCGAAAAGCTTTTGCATATATAATGTTTGCGCGGCAATATCGACCCCGAAATGAAGTTTGGCTACAACCAGCCCCATAACAATGATGCTGGGAACTGCCACAACCCACCATTGCAGTCCATACATTAGTAAAGGCAGGATTTTTAGTTTAGTATTTATGTTGTATTTAATGCCGGAACTCTTTTCCATATTCAAAAAAATTTCGGTAAAGGTACGAAAATATTTATCTTTGCTAATACTCTTACCTTTTATTAGGTAGTATATACCTATAAATAGTGATTGCAAACGAGCAAAAGATTGTGTTATTTTGCATAATATAATTTAATTGATGATGGACAATACGCAGAAATATAAACCGACAGATAAAATGATCGACCTGATTGGTAACAATTATAACTTGTTGCAGGTAATGAGCCGTTTTGGCTTATCGCTAGGGTTTGGCGATAAAACAGTTAAAGAAGTTTGTGAGATGAATGGGGTGCATTGCAACACGTTTCTTGCGGTAATAAACTTTGTAGACGAAGGCTTTTCGCGAATAGATGATAAGCATAGCGATATTTCGATACCTGCTTTGGTAGATTATCTTAAGCAAGCGCATATTTATTTCCTGGATTTTTGCTTGCCGGGAATCCGCAGGAAACTTATTTATGCCATCGACTGTTCGGCCGATGATGTATCTTACCTTATTCTTAAATTCTTTGACGAATACATGAATGAGGTAAAAAAACACATGGAATATGAAGAAAAAACAGTGTTTAAATATGTAGATTCTTTATTAGCGAATAATCCGCTCAAGGATTATCAAATTAGTACATTCTCTAAACATCACGACCAGATTAGCGAGAAGTTGACAGAATTGAAGAATATCATCATTAAATACTGTCCAGATAAAGCTAATAAAAACATGTTGAACGCGGCATTATTCGATATTTATGCATGCGAAGAAGGATTAGATTCGCATTGTAGCGTTGAAGATTATATTCTGGTTCCTGCCATATTGAAACTGGAAAGGGGGATAGCACATAAATGAAAAAGAGTGAAGTAATAAGAATTGCTATTGCCGAGACTTCAATAATTATCCGTAGCGGAATGACACAAGCCTTGAAAAGACTGCCCAATATGAAAATTCAAGCTGTTGAATTAGCATCGGTAGATGCGCTGCGGGATTGCCTTCGGACACAACCGCCCGATATTTTAATGGTAAATCCTTCGTTTGGTGATTATTTTGATGTGGCACAGTTTCGTGCGGATACTTCGGGAAGAGATATGCGTTTGGTTGCTTTGGTGAGTGCGTTTACAGATACTGTGCTTCTTAGTAAGTACGATGACACCATATCTATATTCGATAGCTTGGATACAATCAATGATAAAATTAATCAGTTACAAAATATCGAACCCCAGGAAGAAGATAATCCGGAGGCATTAAGCCAGCGCGAAAAGGAAATAATTGTGTATGTAGTGAAGGGAATGACCAACAAAGAGATTGCCGAGAAATTGTATTTATCCATTCATACAGTAATTACCCACCGCAGAAACATCTCCCGTAAATTGCAGATACACAGTGCATCGGGATTAACTATTTATGCAATTGTAAATAAGCTGGTAGAACTTAATGAACTGAAAATTGAAAATTGAAAATGTTATCTCTCTTCAATATTCTTGCCATTCACCACATTGGTTAGCGAGTATTTATATTCCGTACCCAATAAATTAAAGTATTCTCTGCAATAGCTATCATAAAAAGCCTTGGCTAATCCCATTTTGCCAGATTCGCTGAGGATTTTGCATTTAATATGCAATGCATTTTCATTGATAAAATCGTGCTGGAATAGCGTTTCCGCAATACGGAGCTTAAGATTATTACTTAAATTATCCCGACTGATTAATAAACTACTCAACGTATCAATCGTTAAGTTAGAGAAATCACTTTTAAATTTGTCAATCCAGTCTATTTCCGTATTAGGAAGCAAAGTGCCACGCAGTAGTAATCCGAGTAATTTATGATATTCTGCTTCATCGTGCAAATGCTCCTCTTTCAGGTTTTTAAGATAGTGCATGGCTTCGATGTAATCACACACAACATCATCGCCAAACTTAATGCTCCAGAAACCCCCATCGGTAATGATCTCGATATTGCCAACACGTTCAAGTGCGGTTCTTAACTTACTAAGGTACACATTTCTGTTGTTGCGTGCAGAACTTTCACTTTTATCGCCCCATAGTAATTGCAACATTTTCTTTCCGGAAATGCCACGTTGATGCTCTTCGGAGAATAATACAAGCAGAATCAATAAGATCTTTAAAGTAGGAGTAAAGGTAGAAGTAATGTTTTCGCCATTCTTATCTACTACATGAAAGCCCCCCAGGAAACAAACGCACTTCCGGGTAAAGTCGTAACGAGATTTTTCCGGTTGTTCGATAACCGGCTTATTAGTATCTGCATTGTCGTCTCGAACAGCGTAAGCGGTTTCTTGCACTACGGTATTCTCCGGTGTTCTTTGGATTCTTCGCTTTGCTCCGGATACTCCCTTTTTATAAAACAGGATACCGGCAAGAACAACCCACCCACCTAAAATAACAAATATCCATAAGTGGATAGCGCTTTTTTGCTTGGTATCAGGTACTTCCTGAACAAGCTCGGCCACCGATACGGGTGGATAATTAATAGAATAGATGCTGATTTTGGTGTTATTATTAACGTCCCAACGGTTAATGATGGCAATTAGTTTCTCTTGTCGGGGAGAATAATACAGGTTTAAATACAAGAATTGCGATTCCAGATCAATCTCAATGGGGAGCGACATCGGTTCAAAGCCCACAGTATCAGTAGTTATTTTCAATAGCGTACCCCCTGCCTGGGTAGTAAACACATAAAAGCAATTCTTTACAGGATCGTAGATCATGTTTTCTGCCGGAATAAAGCTGCCATTGCCAATTTCGGTTGCTTCCCACAATTTATTTACCTGTGCTGTTTGAAGATTAACAGCATAAAAATCATAGTAGTTTTTAGGAAATAACTCCTGTCTTCCCGATTTGTTACCCCGTCCGCCAAAAATATACAGTGTGTTATTAACCAAGCACGAACCCGAAGCATAACGAGGGGAAATATCTGTTAACTGAATCTTCTCGTTGGCTTTATTGCCGTAAGGATATTTCTTTACCAGCTCATTGTTATATTTATAGAAACCATAACCACCAAAAGAAATCAATGATAAATCGGTACTATTAAATTGAACGCTATTGTTCCAATAACTATGCTCTTTGGTGTTAGGAGTGTTATTATTCCATGTTTGATTGTTAAAATTAAAGGATGAATATATATCTTCGTCCATATTGTAAGATACCAGCTCGTCTTTCTCCGGAATAAACAATAATTGATTAGGAGAATTGGCGGCATAACGTCCTCCTTTCACCTTTATTTCTCTCTTTTCGAGTGTTTCCGTATTGCAAGCAATAATTTCATCGGAATTGCCAACGATATAAATTTCATCGGTATGCGGATTATATGCTACCGAAGGAGACTCCGGTAGCTGAAAATTGAATATTCTGTTCCAGGTAATATGCTCATCAATCAACCAGCAAGGATTAAGGGCGGTTGCAGGTACATTGGCAATGCTATCATAACAAATATCATGGTGATGTCTTTCCAGTTTCCAATGCCTGAAAGGTTTATTTCCTTTGGTAATCTTTACGTCTTTTATGTTAACTGAAGCTATATTGTCAAAAATAAATCCATCGAAAAGACAATAGCCAAAGGCAGTGCGGAAACCCTTGCTTTTGGATATAGGATGCTGAACAGTCACTTCTTCATCTCCATAAGTAAGTTTAATTATATCTGTTTTAGGAGAAAAGGCAATGCTTACCGGTAACCATTGTTCGCGAATGATTTCAGTAGATAACGGATGAATCGACTCATTAACAACAACGATTGGGAAACGCCTGTCATCGGAGCCTACCGTAATCAGTAAATCAATGTTTTCGTTTTTATCGGTAAGAATCCGGAAGATATTGCCAAACACATTATCATTCCTCACATACACATCGAAACTCAGTACCACTTCATTATCCAGATCAATGTATTCACCATTTTCCAGAACCAGATTAGATATTTCGGAAGTTTTATATGGATATGATTTGATGAACAATCCGTAGTCTAATCCGGTGGCATAGGTTATATATGGGATAAAAAATAGAAGAAGAAACAATCGTATTTTCATTATGTTTATAGGCTGTTTTAGTACTTGCATTACAAAGATAATGGAATTACTTTAAACTCATATTTTATGAAAGCATGTTTTTATGATAATACAAAATCTTTATCCAAAAATGCCCATTAGAGCTGTTTAAAGCAAGAACTATCCCCGAGTTTTCTGCTTCAAATGTACGTTGCATTTCTCCCAAACGCGCGTTGCATTTGCCTCAACGGCACGTTGCTAATTCGAAAATGCGCGTTGCATCTGAGAAAATGCAACGTGCTGTTGAAGTAGGAGAGGGGAGTAAATTATCGTAATGTGGCATCATAACTTTCAAATTTCAATTAACAGCAACAACAGCAGCAGCAACAAATTCTTCTTCTTCTTTTTCTTCTTCTTCTGTTATTGTTATTATCTTATATGTTCTTATATGTTCTGTTCTTTTATGTTGTTGCAACGGATTTCAACGAGCGTTAATTTTAGAGAATTATTATATTACTGGCATTAAGCGATTTACCAAATAGTTTACAACAACAATTCGCCGTTAAAAAGTGTTGAATGCGCAGGGGTTTTGCATCAAAGCGCAATGGTTTAACATTTTTTTATTTGTTTTTTAGCCGCAGATGACACGGATTGCGCGGCTAAAAACAAGTAAAATGCTACTAAGTAGAGAAGTTATAGCGATTATTCTAATAGATATTTTGGTTTATGTTTTTAAGCGAATTTTAATTTGATATTAAGTATTAAAATGGTGTTTTTTTAAGCGTTAACTCTTTTCTTTGCAGTGTGTATAAATAAAAAAGTAAATCGAGGTGACCAGAAATGGCTAAAGCACATATTCATTAATTTATTTTTAATTATTATGAAAAGACAATTTATCAATGCGCTCCTATGCGGAGTGATGATTTTTCCAACCGTAACATACACTTCTTGTAGTTATGATGATGATGATCTCAAATCAAGATTAACGGTAGTTGAGGGTGCTATCGGCGAACTCAAAGAACAGTTATCTAGTGCACTTACAACGGGTGCGTCAATAGTGGAAGCAACAGAAACAAATGGCACCTGGACTATAAAATTGAGTAATGGAAAAGAGATTAAAATCGTACCGGGCGCTGGTAGCGGATCGGAAATAACTGTAACCGATGAAGGCAGTAAAATGGTTATTACAGTAAACGGCACTGCATATGAAATACCTAAAGGCGGTTCGGTTAATTCGTTAATTTACAGTCCCGAATATGCTGATGGTATTGTACATCTTGGCAATGATGGCGCTTTAGTAAAATTCCTGGCTACTCCTGTAGTTAGTGCAGATGCTTTAAAGAATGCTACATTCGACATTGCCGAAGATCACGAACTAAAGACCCGTGCCGGTAACGGTTTCTTTAATGTAAGGGGTGAGGTTACGCTGGAAGGTGATTTTATAGTGGTACCTGTTAAAGGACTTAATGTACAAGCCGGAAAAATGTACGCTGTTTCTGTTCTGATGAATCTTAGCGGAACATCCATAAGCTCTAACTATTTTACCATAAAAGTAGCTGATGATTTCTCCTTTAACCCCGAAGAAATTGGTGGGTATGAGCTCAAAAATGATTATAATCCTATACATTTGGAGGGCAATTTCGAGCAAATAACTGTTAGTGGTTTATCACTTCTCAATAGCCCCAATTCGGGAAGTAGAGCTGCGGCTATAACCAGTTTCAAAGATTTATTTAGCCAACTTCCCGAAAAAGCCGAATTTGTTATCGCATCGCGTGATAAACAGCCGGGTGGTTCTGCTCAGGAAAAAAGGGATATACTAAGTAAGAATCTTTCGAGTGATGGTACATGGACCTTTAACGAGAGACTGGGTACAAGTTTTAATGATAATGCTGAACGTCCGGGATTCTTATTTAATGTGGTGGCAGATGATGTTGTTAAGGCTAAGGTTTATGTGGTAATTAATGATGAGTTGGCAAATCTCGACTTTGTTGGAGTGTTTAATACGCAAGCAGAAGCAGAATGGGGCGGTCGCGAGAAATTCTTGCCATTGGGTGCTCAGGAAATTGATATTCAGTCCATATTTGCTAATTATGAAACAGAAATCCCCATCATTCACGGTGGTAAGGATGAATTCTTTGGCAACTGGACAGAATATGCAGTGACGTTAAAAGATAGGGGCGATGTAATTAGTAACGATGGTGAAAGATTGGTATTAGGTGATGTGGGTAAAGCTTATATGAATGATGGAAAAAGCCGCGGCTTGTACTGGTTTAACCACGGATTCGCAGTTTATGTACCCGAAGCATTGGCTACAGAAGATGGTAAATATGTTGATGAAAACGGTAAGAAATACGATGGTGGCGAAGGCTATGGTTATGATTTCTGGGGAAGAGGCGTTGGTGAAGAAGCACCCTGGAACGTTGTAGTTACACAGGATGGTATAGTGAAAATTCCGGAAACCTATACAGGATATGGCCTTCGGTTAGGACTTGGAGCAGCTTATGAATATGCTTATGGTGAAAAAAGACTTAGTGCCGCAGATCAGATGGGTTTAATCTTCTTCAACCGCCGTTTGGTTCCTGAAGGCGCAACTATGCCCGCACCGAAAGAATAATTTATTAAGTACCTCCTTCATCTACTTATTACAAATATCTAAAGAATGAAAAATCATAGGTCAAATAATAATATAAGAAATAATACATCCCTATCATGGAAAACCATGATGCTTGTATTTTTCAGTCTCCTGTTGGCACTCCCCATATCGGCTCAGCAGCGTACTGTTCGCGGTACTGTGTCCGATACCTCGGGCGAACCTATTATCGGAGCCAATGTTAGGGTGAACGGTACTACCCGCGGAACCATTACCGACATTGATGGACAGTTTGAAGTGCAGGCATCTGCCAATGAAAAATTAACCATATCATTTATTGGCTATTTAGATGCTACTGCAACGGCTTCTACTACCAACCTTGTAATTACAATGAAAGAAGACTCCAAAACATTGGATGAGGTAGTAGTAGTTGGTTATGGTACACAGAAAAAAGCCACATTAACCGGTGCGGTTTCGGCCATTAACAATAAAGAAATGGTTGTTACCAAGAACGAAAATGTGGTAAATATGCTTTCGGGAAAGATACCGGGTGTACGTATTACACAGTCGAGCTCGCAACCGGGTGAATACAATAACAAAATCGATATCCGTGGTATGGGCGAACCTCTTATTGTTGTAGATGGTATTCCTCGCGATAAGGATTATTTCTCACGTATGGATGCCAACGAAATAGAAAGTGTTTCTGTATTGAAAGATGCATCGGCTGCTATTTACGGTATTCGTGCCGCTAATGGGGTTATCTTGGTAACTACAAAACGCGGTACCTCTATGGATAGTAAGTTTGATATTACTTTCTCTGCTAATTATGGCTGGCAACAATTTCTTTATACCCCCAATACGGCAAGCGCGGTAGATCATATGTTGCTTGTTAATGAAAAAGGATACAATAATTTTGGTAGCAACTATCCTATTCGTATGACCCCCAAATATACCTGGGATCAGATGTTGGAATACAGTACCGGCAAAAAGAAAGGTACCAATTGGACAGACGAGTTATTTAAAGACAATGTACCGCAGCAACAATATAATGTCAGCTTGAATGGGGGAGGGGAAAAGATTTCCTATTTCTTCAACCTGGGTTATCTGAAACAGGAGGGTTCTTACAAAAGCGGTTCGCTTAATTATGACCGTTGGAACTTTCGTGGTAATGTTGATGTTCAGATTACCAATCGTTTAAAAGCCAGTGTTCATACCAGTGGATATATGGATGAGAAGAATCAGCCATTTACCGATATCTGGTCGGTATATAAGAAGGCATGGACGTACAAACCCACTTCGCAAGCATGGATTGATGGTGATCATTCCTTGCCGGCTTATGATTCGGAAATGATGGAAAGCGAAAATCCTGTTGCTGCTACCGATAGCCGCTTTACCGGTTATCGCCGTGAAAAACGGGTAAACTTCAACGGATCTTTGGCTTTAACCTACGACATTCCCGGTGTAAAAGGGTTAAACGCGCGTGTTTTTTATAGTTATGATTATAGTACTACCAATAATACAAGTTTAAAACGCATTTACAATTTGTATAATCGCACGCTTGATGGTGAGTTAGAAGCGCTTCCACGAAACAATGAAGATCCTTCATTCAGACGCAGTACTTCACCTGGATATGGCACCGTAATGCAACTCTCTTTGAATTATGCCAATAAGTTTGGCGATCATAATGTAAGTGGTTTATTCTTATTTGAAGAGCAATACAATAACTGGGATAGCTTTTATGCACAGCGAGTTATGCTATTAGATGGGGAAGAATTGATTTATGGTGAAGATGATCAGCAGTTGGCTTCAATGGATGGTTCGGGCGAGAAAACCCGTCAGGCTTTGGTAGGTAGAGCAAACTACGACTACAAAGGACGCTATATGGTGGATTTATCATTTCGTTATGATGGCTCGTCTAGTTTCCCAAAAGGAGCCCGTTGGGGGTTCTTTCCGGCTATATCCGTTGGTTGGCGTATCAGTGAAGAGGCTTTTATGAAGGATTGGATATCCTTTCTCGACAATTTGAAACTTCGTGCTTCTTATGGAAAAATGGGAGATGACGCAGGGGCTCATACATATCCTCAAACGGTAGTTGCTTACGAAATAAGAAAAGATCAAATAGGTTATTTCTATAATGGCAAATACATGACGGGGGTTGCCGCAACAGCTATTCCTAATCCGGATTTAACATGGTACACCGCAAAAACTTATAACCTGGGACTTGATTTCGATTTATGGAATCAAAAGCTTAGTGGTACTTTAGAGGTGTTTAAGCGTAAGCGTGATGGTTTGTTGGCAACATCATCAGCAATAATTCCGGGAACCGTAGGGGCCTCCATGCCACAAGAAAATATCGAAAGCGATGAAACGTTCGGTTGGGAAATCAGTTTGGGCCACCGAAATACCATAGCGGGTGTAACTTATTGGGTAAATGGACAGGTATCCGCCACAAAGAACCGTTGGCGTAATCACCTCGATGGTATGGCAGGAAACTCTATGGATAATTGGTATCGCAGGGATGTATCCGGTCGTAATAAAGATATTTGGTTTGCTTTTGAAGAGGGAGGACGCTTTAATAATTACAATGATATTCGTTACCATGGAACCACCGGTGCTAATCTGGGGCAAGGTACACTTCCCGGCGACTATTGGTATCTGGATTGGAATGGCGATGGTATTGTAAATGATAGCGACAGGCATCCTGTAGCCAACTTCAATCTACCTGTTTTTAATTATGGTATTACCTTAGGCGCTGCTTGGAAAGGTATTGACTTATCCATGAATTGGCAAGGTGCTGCCAGCGTATATAACTCGTACGATGAAGTATTTACAGAGGTAGCTCCGTTTAATGGAGGCGCTGTACTGGATATATACAAAGATCGTTGGCATACTGTTAATCCAACAGATGATCCATGGAACCCGAATACACAATGGATTTCCGGTCTTTATCCGGCAACAGGCCATAGTTTCAATACCGGAACAACAGGAATAAAGAACACGTCTTATTTACGATTAAAAACACTGGAGGTTGGATATACCTTGCCCAAAGTATGGATACAAAAGGCGGGTATTAGAGATGTACGCGTTTATGTTAATGCTTATAACTTGCTAACAATTACCGGATTAGACAATATTGATCCGGAACGCCCGGGACGCCAGGGGGGAGCCAATAACAATGCTGATACAGGTATATTATTCTACAATTATCCGGTGAATCGTACATTTAATATTGGTGCAACAATTAAATTCTAAGGAGAAAGAATATGAAAAGAATTAAATATTTATTTGTGGCAGCCGCATTAAGTCTTACGGTAAGTTCTTGTTATGATTTGGAGCACGAGCCCAAAGGACTTATCTATGAAAATGGTCTGTTAATATCAGATAATGGAATTAAAAAATATTTCGCACTTGTATATCAGGATCTTCCTATAGAAGATTTTAATTACAAACAAAACGGTGATGAAAAAGGATATGCTACTGTAAACCAGGCAGGATGGCACAGTGGTAATAAATGGCAGGCACAGAAAGGTAGTCCGGCTGCGGCTGCTTGTGAAGCCGCGGGGCGTGATCCTTCTTATGGAGATGGTTGGGGATACTGGCCTTACGACCGGATACGGGATATCAATTATTTTATCGAAGCATTTCCCAATTATCAGCAATATTATACCGAAGAGCAATATAATAGTCATTTGGGTGAAGCTTACTTCCTTCGGGCATTCTACTATTTCGGACTTGTAAAACGTTATGGTGGTGTTCCAATCGTAGATAAGGTACTCGATCCGAGAACTCCGATCGAAGAACTTCAACAACCACGAGATACAGAGTACGATTGTTGGAAATTTATCTATGAAGATTTAAAGTTTGCAATGGAGAATGCTTCTGCCGATAAAAAAGAATTAGGACGTGCCAATCGTTATGCTGCAGCTGCGTTAATGTCTCGCGCTATGATATATGCTGGTTCTATTGCCAAATATGGTGGTTATATCGGTACAACAGGACCGGCTGTCAGCGCAGGACTAATGGGTATGCCTGCAGACAAAGCACAAGAATTTTTCCAATACGCTTACGATGCGGGACAATATTTGAAAGGAGCAGGATATAGTTTGCATACCGGAGCAGATAAAGAAAAAGCTTATACAGAAGTATTTATTACCAATACCAATGAAGATATCCTGATTAAGCAATATGGCCCTAAAACAACTACGCCTGCAAACACCAGCTTGTTTCATTGTTGGGATACAATGATATTACCGGTGGGTGAAGGATTAGCCAGTGCCGTAGGGGCTGCATTACAGCCGGCATGGGAAATCATAGGCTTATATGATATGCCTGCGATTATTGATGAAGATGGAAAACCTGTACGCTTTGACAAGGCAGAAGATATTTGGAATACCGATGAAATGGAAGCGCGTGCCCGTGCTAATTTCTTCTTCTCAGGAATGACCGAAAGTGTATCCGGCATTGTTATGGACATTCAAGGTGGCGTTTACACCGAATATCCGGGTTTGGCCATTGACGGTACAGCCGAAACACAAGGCAGTGAAAACGAGTATACCAAACAATATCGTAGAAGAGCCTCTCAACCGGGAGAAACGATTGATATTAACGGTCAGAGAATACCTTTGAACGGAAAACATGGTTTAGCCGAAGGTACAGGTGACGAAGGTTATACCCGTACAGGGGCATTCATTCGTAAGTACATTGATTATACGGCTCCGGCTTCAAGTCGCGCACTCTTCGGAAGCAGCCAATCGTGGAAGGTATTCCGCTACGGCGAAATTCTTTGCAACCAGGCAGAAGCAGCTTATGAATTAGGACTCATAACCAATAATGAAGCACTTAAAAGCGAAGCATTCGAGTATATAAATGAATTACGTGAACGTGCCGGTGCCAAACCTCATGCCATGGTAACGAATCCGGAAGATATAGGTTCTGCTATATATGGTTTCCTTATTGATGAGAATCTGCAATATATCCGTGATGAACGTGCCCGCGAGCTTTGCTATGAAAATCATCGTTTGTACGACCTTCGCCGTTGGAGGGTAGCCGATATCATGTTTCAAAATGGTTACTGGCCACATACATTATTGTCATATTATGTTGCTTCCGAAGGTAAATACATTTACCTGAACGAAGTAGAACGTGAAGGACGCAAAGTAACATTTGAAAAGCGTTGGTATTACGAACAGATCCCTGGGGGAGAAATAGGTAAGAATCCTAATCTTATACGTAATGATGGTTACTAAACCAATTCAAAGTTCTTAATTCAAATTTAATATGATATGAAAAAATTTATATATGGTCTGTTCGTTGGCACATCAGTAATGATGATGGGCTCTTGTATGGGAATAGATAATTTCGATGAACCGGGTTCACATTTTACCGGACGTATTATTGATTTGACTACGGGGCAGAATATCCTTGCCGATCAGGGCGAATACCGTGTTCGTATTTGGGAAAAAAGTTATAGTCTCAATCCTGCGCATCAGGATATTCCTGTAAAGCAAGATGGAGAGTTTAATAATACCAAACTGTTTGCCGGTACCTACGATGTTGTTCCCGAAGGTGCATTCTGGCCTTGTGATACAATACGTATTGGTATTGGTAAGAAGGCGGTTGAAGATTTTGAGGTGACCCCTTATTTAAAGCTATTCGATTTTAAGACCGAGCTTGTTGGTGATTTACTTGAACTGTCGTGCCGTTTGGATGCTCCGGTAAAAGAGGGATTACCACAGATAATGGAAGTGCGTCCATATCTTAGCCTGAATCAGTTCTGCGGTGCCGGTAACTGTATCAGTTATTATAATACGAATGATTACAGGGTAAATATAATGTCTACCTGGGAAAATCTTCCGAAGTTAGATGATGGTAAAAGCAGGGTTTACAGCATTAAACTTCAAGTGAAACCCGGTTATACTTACTTTGTACGTATGGGTGCTAAAGTAAGAGATACCCATCAAAAATTTAATTATACAGAGATTGTGAAGATAGAAGTTCCACAGGAATAATATAAATATGAAACTAAAAAGCATGTATTTAATGATGTTATGCAGCCTGATAATAGGCGTAACATCTTGTGGGGGCAGCGATGATGATTACATTCCCCCCGCGATAGACCCACCTAATAAACCAGACCCCACTGAAATTTATAACGAACCGGATTTCACTTTGCACAAAGACGGTGAGCCTTTCGATTCTTACCGTGGATTAGTGATGACCGGTTATCAGGGTTGGTTTGGTACACCCGATGACGGTTGTTCGCATGCCGAACATAGCAATACAGCATGGTATCACTACCGTGAAAACGATATGTTCGAACCGGGTGTACTTCGGAATTCCATCGACTTCTGGCCGGATATGAGAGAATATGAAAAGAAGTACACTCCGGGGAAATTCATTCTGCCCAATGGTGAAAAGGCTACAGTATTCAGTTCTTACGATAAATCTACCGTATTACTTCACTTCAAATGGATGAAAGACTACGGTATTGATGGTGCGTTTATGCAACGCTTTGTAGGAGAAGTTATTGATAATCCCGATGGAAAAGATCATTTTGATAAAGTACTGGAATCGGCCATGGAAGCATCCAATACACATCAACGTGCCATTTGCGTAATGTATGATCTAGGTGGCTTTAATCCTGCGAAACTCAGTAAAACTCTTGCCGATGCACAGGATATAATGGATAAGTATCAGTTGAAAGACCGAACCAAGCAGAAGTTCTATCTCCACCAGAATGAGAAACCACTTATTGTGCTGTGGGGAGTAGGGTTCAATGATAACCGTCCCTTTTCTCTAAATGATGTGGAGCAACTCATGAACGGTTTAAAAGAAAAAGGCTTCAGTATTATGTTGGGTGTTCCAACCTACTGGCGCGAAAGAAAGAATGATGCGGTATCCGATGCTAAGTTGCATGATCTCATCAAAGCGGCAGATATTATTATGCCTTGGTTTGTTGGACGTTTTGGAAAGAACGAGTATCCTAATTTCCATAGCCTTGTGGTGAGTGATATTGCCTGGTGTAAAGAGAATAAAGTAGAATATGCGCCGCTTTGTTATCCCGGCTCATCGGATAGGAATATGCATCCGGAGAATAGCCTTAACCCACGTTTTGGCGGTCAATTCTTCTGGGATCAGATATACCATTCTATTAAATCGGGTGCACAATTGCTCTACATTGCCATGTTTGATGAAATAGATGAAGGTACTGCTATCTTTAAATGTCTGAATAAGAAAGATGTACCATCGAATGAATCTGATAAGGTATATTATATACGATACAAGGATGGCAATTATTCAATCGTTTCTAAAGAAGGAACAGACGGAGCCAAATATACCCTTGCCAGTGATTATAAAGTTGAATTTGGAGGTATTGAAGATGATCTACCTACCGATCATTATCTATGGCTCACCGGGCAGGCGCGCAAAATGTTAAGAGGAGAAATTCCATTATCAGGGGCATTACCCGCTAGATAGGAAATAGAATATTCGTTTTTAAGGTTAAAAAGATTGTTATGAAACTCACTAAGCTGGCTTATTTAGTCTTATCAGGGTTACTTTATTCGTGTATGCAGGGACACATAACGAATGTAGAAAAAGATCCGGTTGATTACGTTAACCCCTATATGGGTAATATCAGCCATTTACTTGTCCCAACTTATCCAACCATTCATCTGCCTAACAGCATGCTTCGGGTATATCCCGAACGTGCTGATTATACAGGTGATATGATTAACGGTTTGCCTCTAATCGTAACGAGTCACCGTGGATCATCAGCATTCAATTTGAGCCCCCTTCAAGGTACTCCCGAATGTGTTTCGCATGTAATTAGTTACAGTTACGATAACGAGCAGCTAACTCCTTATTCTTACAAAGTAGAGTTAGATGAATACGGTATAACCGCATCTTACGCTGTATCTCATCAATCGGCTATATATCAGATAGAATTTACCCAACCCGATTGTCCCAATTATCTGATATTCAATTCGCGCAACGGAGCCATGAAAGTAGAGGGTAATACCGTGAGCGGCTATCAGCTACTGGAAAACAATACACGGGTATACTTATACCTGGAAACCGAACAGATGCCCCGAGAAACAGGTGTATGGGCACAAGGTAAAATAGTTGAAGGCAAAAGAAACGCCGAAGGCCAAAACGCTTGTGTAATACTTGGCTATGGAGATGGTAAACAAACCCTGAACCTGCGTTATGGCGTTTCTTTCATTAGCGAAGAACAGGCCAAACAAAATTTAAGAAGAGAAATCAACGACTATAATATAACCGCGCTGGCACAGAAAGGCCGTGATACTTGGAATGCGGAACTTAACAAAATACAGGTAAAAGAAGGAAACGCAACCGATAAAACTGTATTTTATACCTCATTGTACCGTTGCTTCGAACGTCCCGTATGTATCAGCGAAGGTGGACGTTACTACAGCGCGTTCGATGGTAAAGTACACGATGATAACGGAGAACCTTTTTATACCGATGATTGGATTTGGGATACTTATCGCGCTACACATCCTTTACGCATCCTTATTGATACAGAGAAAGAGGTAGATGTTATCAACTCATATCTGCTTATGGCAGAACAAATGGGTGATATGTGGATGCCTACCTTCCCCGAAATAACAGGAGATTCTCGCAGGATGAATTCTAATCATGCCGTTGCTACCGTTATCGATGGATATATGAAAGGGCTCCGTGGCTTCGATCTGAAAAAAGCATATATGGCTTGCAAGAAAGGTATCGAAGAAAAGACACTTATTCCATGGAGTGGGGCTCCTGCCGGATGGCTGGATGATTTCTATAAACAACATGGATACATCCCGGCATTGTACCCCGGAGAGAAAGAAACTGTTGCCAATGTACATCCGTACGAAAAGCGTCAGCCTATCGCGGTAACTCTTGGAACTGCTTACGACCAATGGTGTTTATCGCAAATAGCCAATGCGCTTGAACTGAAAGAAGAGGCTGCATATTATGCTAAATGTGCTTATAATTATCGTAATGTTTACAATGCCGAAACAGGTTTCTTCCATCCCAAGGATAAAGATGGTAAATTCATAGAACCATTCGATTACCGTTATTCCGGTGGGATGGGAGCCCGCGAATACTACGGAGAAAACAACGGTTGGGTGTATCGCTGGGATGTTCCTCACAACGTTGCAGACCTGATCAACTTAATGGGAGGCCGTGAACGGTTTATAAAGAACCTCGATCGCACGTTCAACGAACCGCTTGGCAAAAGTAAATTTGAGTTTTATGCACAAATACCCGATCATACGGGGAATGTAGGACAGTTCTCTATGGCAAACGAGCCAAGTTTACATATACCGTATCTGTATAATTATGCCGGCCAACCATGGAAGACTCAGAAACGTATCCGCACGTTGTTGCATCAATGGTTCCGTAACGATCTTATGGGAATTCCGGGTGATGAAGATGGGGGTGGAATGTCGGCTTTCGTTGTATTCTCTTCTTTAGGATTCTATCCGGTTACTCCGGGATTTCCGGCTTATAATATAGGTAGTCCGCTGTTTTCTTATGCGAAAATCAATTTAAGTAATGGTAAAGTATTCGAGGTAGTTGCAGAGAATTGTTCAGCAGAGAATAAATATATTCAAACGGCTATCTTGAACGGTAAGGAATGGAATAAGCCTTGGTTTCCACATTCGGAAATAGAGAATGGAGGGAAATTATCACTGATAATGGGGAATAAGCCAAACAAGAATTGGGGAATTAACCCTGTTGATGCTCCGCCCTCAATGGGAGCAAAGAAGTAAACAATGATGAATACCACAAAGTATCTAAAACACGATGACAACACAGATAATACACCAACCAAATATTAAATAATTATGAAAAAGAATTTTTTCTCATTACTAGCCTTAAGTGCTCTTGTAGTTTTATCTTCGTGCAGCAATACCACAGCGAAGACAACCGGATCCAAAGAAGGCGACTTCGATCGTCTTCACAAAAACCCGTTCATCACAAGCATGTACACGGCCGATCCTTCTGCCCATGTTTGGAATGACGGCCGTTTATATGTTTATGCTTCTCATGACAATGCTCCCGCAAGGGGATGCGATTTTATGGACAAATACCATGTGTTCTCTACCGATGATATGGTTAATTGGACAGATCACGGACAGATTCTTGAGGCCAAAGATGTACCTTGGGGGGATGGCATTGCCAACGGAGGAACATTTATGTGGGCACCCGATTGTGCATATAAAAACGGTAAGTATTATTTCTACTTCCCACATCCAAGCGGTCCGGAATGGAATAACTCATGGAAAATAGGTATTGCAGTGAGTGATAAACCTGCTTCCGACTTTAAATGTCTTGACCATTGGCTCATCGGTTTACCCGATGACGGAGAAATCGATCCATGTGTTTATGTGGATGATGACGGTCAGGCTTATTTCTATTATGGTGGCGGAGGTGAATGTTATGGCGCCAAACTTAAAGATAATATGATCGAACTTGATGGTGAACTTCAACCGATGGAAGGGCTGGAAGATTTTCACGAAGCAGCCTGGATACATAAAAGAAACGGTATTTATTATCTTTCTTATTCCGATAACCACGATGATAAATGGAACGATGGTGTTAAAGGTGATAATCGTTTACGTTATGCTATTAGTGATAATCCTCTGGGACCATGGAAACATCAGGGTATTTATATGGAACCAACCAATAGCTATACCAACCACGGTTCTATTATAGAATACAAAGGTCAATGGTATGCTTTCTATCATAACAGCGATTTATCCGAAAAGAACGGAAAGTTTAACGATTGGTTACGTTCTGCCTGTGTGGATAAACTTTTCTACAACGAGGACGGAACGATACAGATGGTGAAACAAACAAAGTAAATATTGAATTTGTTTTAGCCGCGGATAACGCGGATAGCGCGGATTTAATATCACGGATTTAATTTTATCCGTGTTTCCTTAATCCGCGCTATCTGCACTATCCGCGGCTAAAAGCATAATAAATCCTGTAGTCCAAATTATTTCTCTTCATTTTAATCTTTTGTTATTACTTTTGTTAATACTTTGTTACTTTCTTTGCAGGCATTACAATCTAAAACACTATAATCATGAAACAACGAAACTTATTTCTATTGCTATTCACATGTTATTGTCTGTTCCTCAACGCATCCGATTTAAAACTATGGTACAGCCAACCCGCCAAAGAATGGGTAGAAGCTCTTCCCCTTGGAAACTCCCGAATGGGAGCCATGGTATTTGGAATACCCGGAACAGAACAAATACAATTGAATGAAGAAACCGTTTGGGGTGGAAGCCCTTACACCAATGCTAACCCCAACGCCCGTAATGTATTGCCCAAAGTAAGAGAACTTATTTTTAGCGGAAAGGAAAAAGAAGCAGAGAAACTAATCGGCGAAAATTTCTATACCGATAAATATGGAATGCCCTACCAAACAATAGGTTCGGTACTGTTGAACTTTCCCGGTCATGATAACTACACAAATTACTATCGCGACCTCGATTTAGAGAAAGCAATAGCCACAACCCGCTATACAATAAATGGAGTTACTTTTACTCGTACACTGTTTACCTCTTTCACCGATAACGCAGTTATCATGAGGATAGAGGCCGATGCGCCCGGAGCCATTAACTTTACCGCGTCCTACAGTACACCATTTAAAGAATACTCCATATCGAAAAAAGGAAAAAGCCTTGTGCTAAGCGGTAAAGGTTCCGATCATGAAGGTGTGCCCGGCGCAATCCGCTTCGAAAATCATGTACAGGTTAAAACAGAAAAAGGAAAATCAACTATATCCAATGATAAGATAGAGGTGAAAGATGCTGATGCGGTACTTATCTACATCACCGCAGCAACCAATTTTGTGAATTATAAGGATGTATCGGCAAATGAGAATAAACGTGCGGTAAATTACATGAATGCTGCGTTGAAGAAACCTTATCAACAAGCCGTAAACGATCATATTGCTTATTATCGGAAACAGTTTAACCGTGTGAAACTGGATTTAGGAACCACTTCGGCAGCAAAGAAGGAAACCAATCTTCGGGTAAGGAATTTCAATAAAGAGGATGATCCTGCATTGGTATCCCTTATGTTCCAGTTCGGGCGTTACCTGCTTATCTCTTCCTCGCAACCCGGTGGGCAACCCGGCAATCTGCAGGGTATTTGGAATCATGAACTGCTTGCGCCATGGGATGGTAAATACACCATTAATATAAATACCGAAATGAATTACTGGCCGGCCGAGGTTACCAATCTTAGCGAAACGCATTTTCCATTGTTCCAAATGGTAAAGGAAATATCGGAAACAGGAGCAGTTACCGCAAAAGAAATGTACGGCTGCAACGGTTGGGTTGCTCATCACAATACAGATTTATGGAGAGCTACCGGCCCTGTTGATGGCCCGTTTTATGGAACATGGCTCATGGGTGGGGCATGGCTTAGCCAGCATCTGTGGCAACATTACCTGTATACCGGTGATAAAGAATTCTTGAAAGAAGCCTACCCGATACTAAAAGGTGTAGCCGACTTTTACCTGGACTTCCTTGTTGAACATCCCCAATATAAATGGAGGGTAGTAGCTCCCGGAATGTCTCCCGAATTAGGACCTCCGGGGAAAAAAACCAGCATTACAGCCGGTTGTACAATGGATAATCAGATTGTATTTGATGCCCTTAATAATGTATCACAGGCCATTGGTTTATTAAATATAGAAGATCAGACTTACGAAAAGCGTGTAAAAGATATGATTAATTGTTTGCCACCCATGCAAATAGGGAAACATAACCAGTTGCAGGAATGGCTCGGTGATTTTGATGATCCGAAGAATGATCACCGCCATGTGTCGCATCTGTACGGATTGTATCCCAGTAATCAGATTTCGCCTTATTCCAAACCGGAGTTATTTCAGGCTGCAAAGAAATCACTACTTTATCGTGGAGATATGGCAACAGGCTGGTCAATCGGTTGGAAGATTAACTTCTGGGCTCGGCTTTTAGACGGTAATCATGCCTATAAAATCATTTCTAATATGCTGAAATTGGTTGAACCGGGAAATCCCGATGGACGAACTTACCCCAATCTATTCGATGCTCACCCGCCTTTTCAGATCGATGGAAACTTCGGTTTTACCGCCGGAATAGCCGAAATGCTTCTGCAAAGCCATGACAATGCCATTCATCTGCTTCCCGCTCTTCCCCGGGTTTGGCAAAGCGGAAGTATAAAAGGCCTAAAGGCTCGCGGTGGTTTTGAAGTGAATATGGAATGGAAAGATGCACAGTTAACTACAGCAACCATAACTTCCGGATTGGGTGGTTGGTTGCGGTTACGCTCTTATGTGCCATTGAAGGGAGAAGGATTACAGGCAGCTTCCGGCAGTTGTAAGAACCCGCTGTATGCTTCACCCAATATAAAAGAGCCGTTGATTTCTAAAGAAATCAATCCTCAACACCCTATCCTTACTAAAGTTTTTGAATACGATATATTAACAGAGGCTGGGAAGAACTATACGTTTATTCAAGGAAAGTAAAATCCACGTTGCATTTCTACCAAAAGCACGTTGCATTTGTCTCAGAACATTCCCTTGAATCGTGTTCCGAGTGCCGACACATTACTTCGGGGCATAAAAGAACTTAGGATATACATAATTGTGGCTTGTAACTATAACCCGTTATTTGTTTTTTCCAAAATAAATATATTACTTTGCTGTATCTATTTATAAGTAGTTTAACCGATTTAATTTCATTAATTCTTTATTTTTCTTAACTAAAGTTTCTCTTTGATTAAATTTGAGTTTTTATAAAGAGAAAATTAAAGGCATATAATGTAATGGCGCGGGAATTATTGTTATTCAATGGATAATTAAA
>DAIMFE010000039.1:0-26247 GCA_036724805.1 Bacteroides sp. | reverse complement strand
CAACAGCACGTTGCATTTTCGAATTACAACGTTGCATTTGAGAAAACGCAACGTGCATTTTGTAGCAACCAGAATACCTACGTTGTAAAATCATGTAATTAAAAAGTTCAAATGCTCAAATACTTAAAAACTTATACTTACCTTTGCGCCCGAATTAAGTTTCGGGTTATAAGTTCCAGATTATAAAGTCTATCATGGTTGGAGAACTTAAGACTTGATACTTAGGAATTTAAAATACATTTAATGAAGAATTTTGAAGACTTAGGTGTTTCCGCGGAAATACTTAAAGCAATTGAGGAAATGGGATACGTTGCCCCCATGCCTGTACAAGAAGAAGTGATTCCATATCTTTTAGGTGAAAACAACGATGTAGTAGCTCTCGCACAAACCGGAACAGGAAAAACCGCAGCATTTGGCTTACCAATTATTCAGAAAGTAGATGTTAAGAACAGAGTACCGCAATCTCTTGTATTATGTCCTACACGCGAATTATGTTTACAGATAGCCGGTGATTTAAACGATTACTCCAAGTATATTGATGGATTAAAGGTTATACCTGTATATGGTGGCTCGTCCATTGACAGTCAGATAAGAAGCCTAAAGAGAGGAGTACATATTATTGTAGCCACTCCCGGGCGATTGCTCGACTTGATGGAACGCAAAACCGTATCTTTATCAACTATCAGTAATGTAGTTCTGGATGAAGCCGATGAAATGTTAAACATGGGATTCACCGAAAGTTTGAATTCTATATTAGCAGAAGTTCCCAAAGAACGGAATACATTGCTTTTCTCCGCTACAATGAGTCCTGAGATTGCACGCATATCTAAAAACTACCTGCATGATGCTAAGGAAATAACCATTGGGCGCAAAAACGAAAGTACCAATACAGTAAAGCACCTTGCTTACATTGTGCAAGCTAAAGATAAATATGCTGCTTTAAAGCGCATTGTAGATTTTTATCCACAAATTTATGGTATTATATTTTGCCGTACCCGTAAGGAAACACAGGAAATAGCAGATAAGCTAATGCAGGAAGGGTATAATGCCGACTCACTGCACGGTGAATTATCACAGGCGCAGCGCGATGCAGTGATGCAGAAATTCCGAATAAGAAATCTCCAACTTCTTGTTGCAACAGATGTTGCAGCCCGCGGATTGGATGTGGATGATCTTACGCACGTTATAAATTACGGCTTACCCGATGATATTGAAAGTTATACCCACCGTAGTGGTAGAACAGGGCGTGCAGGTAAAACCGGAACATCCATTGCTATTATTAATCTTCGCGAAAAAGGTAAAATGCGCGAGATTGAACGTATTATCAGCAAGAAGTTTATTGCAGGAGAAATGCCCACCAACAAGCAAATCTGCGAACAACAGCTATTGAAGGTTATCGATGAAATCGAGAAAGTAAAAGTAAACGAAGAAGAAATCTGCGACTACATGCCTGATATCTACCGCAAACTTGAATGGTTAGATAAAGAAGACATTATAAAACGCATGGTTTCTATGGAGTTCAACCGCTTCCTTGAATACTACCGTGGTCGTCAAGAAATTGAAATAGCAACAGACAGCCGCCGCGAACGCCCGGAAAGAGATCGCCGTGGATCTAATGACGATGCTCAAACCAAGAGAAGCCGTCAGGCTGAACCTGGTTTCACTCGTATATTTATCAGCTTAGGAAAAACGGACAATTTCTATCCTGCGCAATTGATTGATCTAATCAATAAAAACAATAAACGCAGGATTCGTGTGGGTAAAATTGATTTGTTAAAGAGCTTTTCTTTCTTCGAAGTGGACGAAAAACAAGCAAAAGATCTTGTGAAATCTATGACAAACATAACTGTAGGCGGAAGAAAAGTAACAGTTGAGTTGGCCGGTGAGGAAAGCAACAGTAACTCTTCAACCAAGCGGGAAGTATCCGGTCGCCCCAAAACAGCAAGGTCGCAAACAAAGGATACTGGAAGGAAAGGAAAGCCAAGTAGAGAAGAACGGGGATATTCTGCCGAAAGAGGTGCCAAAAAGAAAGAAGACTGGAAGCAATTCTTCAAAGGTGACGAACCGGATTTTTCGGAAGAAGGTTGGGCTAAGCGTAAGCAAAGAAGTAAATAAGAAAGAATAAAGAATAAAAGAATAAAAGGAGATGACCCTAACCAGGATCATCTCTTTTTCCGTAGGGACGAGCCTTGCGTCCGCCCTGCATAATAGTCGTATATTCCAGTATAAGGCAATATTGGTGTTAGTTATTATCTTATAATGGAATTTTTGGTTTATAACTTTTGAAGGAACTCCGCTAAATTATTTTCCGAACTCAAGTCCAACTTCTTTCGCAATCTATACCTGCTAATTTCTACTCCGCGAAGTGAAATATTCATTAAAGGCGCAATCTCTTTCGACATTAAATCCATCTTGATATAAGCACAAAGCAGTTTTTCTTTTTTATTTAACAAAGGAAACTGTTGATCGAGTTTCTCGAAGAAGTCATGATGAACAGAATCGAAAGTTGTTTCGAATGCTTGCAGGTCGTCATCATGTTCCATGTTGGTATCTACACTATTAATTAAGCGGATCACCTTCCGGCGGATATTAGGAAGGTTTTCATCATCTATGGAACGAGATATCGAAATGGCCTCTTTCTTTATATTTTGTAAGATTTCATTTTTACGAACAATGTTAAGAGTAGTTTTCACCAACTCATCCGATTTATATTTCAGTTCCGATCGCAGATTCTTTTCTTTTAATGATACAATCTTCTGATCCTTCTTTGTGTTCTCTTCTCTTTGTCTAATAATTTCCTGATCTTTTTTGCGTATTGTTTTCTGCTGACCCAAAATAAACTTATGGTAGAGATAGATCACAAACGAAATAATTGCCAATAGATAAAAGAGGTAAGCGTACCAGCTTCTATACCAGGGAGGTAACACTTCGAAATCGAAGGAAGTTGAGACCTCTTCCATATCTTCGTTAATAATGGTTTTAACATGAAAAGTATATTTACCTTCGGATAGATTTGAGTATTCTTTAGTGTTAGTTTCGCTGAACTCACTCCATTCGCTGTATCCGCTTCCATCGAGTTTGTAAGAATATTGTGTTACATTTAAATGGGCATAATTGTTAAGACTATATTCTATTTTAATAGAATTATTTTTATAAGGAATCGTTAACAGCGAATCTTGATATGCATAGCTTCTTCCATATATCAAAGAATCTTTTCCCATAGTGAGATAAACCTTTCTGATTTGCAAGTTCATCGGAAATTTTTTCTCTGTCTTTTTACTAAAGTCCAATAAACAAACGCCCTCTTCTGTCCCAATCAAGGCATGATTTTCTCCATACACAGATAAATACTCAAAATCTTCAATAAGATATCCTTTAAGATAAGATTCGCTTTCACTTCTTTTCCATGATTTCTTTTCCGGTTGATACCGTGCTATTTTGAGTGCTCCATCGCTTACATACCATATATTTTCATATTTATCCTGAGTAATATATGTATAAGCAGCGATCCCATCCAGTATATTTTCCAATTTATGATATCTTTCTAATCTGTCTTTTGTTGGGTTATATCGAAACAAACCCTGTCTTGATGCTATAACTATTTCCTTGTTGATTTTATTGATATAGGTATTAAAACTAATGGGAATAGAATCATTGTTATAGTTTTTAACCTCTGCACTTTTCAAGTCATCCGAAAGTATTAAACGAAACAATCCTTTCTCTTTGTTAGAAAACCAAATGGCGTTTGTTAATTTCTCCACATATATATTCTTAGAAGGATAATGAGCATTCTCTATTCGGTGAGATAATTTCCACTCACCACCTTCCTTTTTAATTACGTATATTCCAAAATAAGTACCTGCAATAATCATTCCCGGTTTAAGAGGAAGAAGAGACCATACGCCCCTGAGACCTTTTATTTTTCTGGATTTATTACCATCAAATATGATCAGTGAATTAATTCCACCGGAAAAGAGATCACCTTCATATTCAAGAAGCGACCAAACCTGCCCCTCTGTTCCTTCTATTAACTTTAAATTAGTATCCTTTGTTAGTTTAATAGGGAAATCCGTCTCATAAAGCCCCTGATTAGTTCCTAAATATAATTTATTTTTATAATAACATGAGGCATAGCCTGCTCCTATTGCAGAGTTATTACTGTAGAGAAAAAACATTGGAATATTTAAGTGCACACAATCAATTCCATTATCCAATCCAAGCCAGAGATTATATTCTCTATCAAATAATAGCGATAAAACGGTTTTATTTTGTAGCCCATTCTTGGTAGAAATAGTTTCTATTTGATTATTTTCTAAATCCACTAATACAATGCCATCTTGTACGGAACCTAAAGCCAAAACGGATCCTGCCATTGCCGAACACAATATCTGGTTTCGGGCTATAAAAGAATCGGCTACTGTATTGAATGGTTTTGTTTCATTCCCATCATAAATATATAATCCATTTAGTGATGTAACAATCAACAATTGGTCATTATATGGATATAGTCCTACAGTTTTTGATATATTGGTTTGTTCCGTGCTGGGTATAAATGCAAAGGAGTTGCCGTTAAGGATATGTATACCACGCCCTGAAACTATATAAAATTTATTGTTAATAATGGCAGATATAAATATTCCATCAGAGCAGTCTATTTTATCAATGGTATTGTTTTCTATATAATACATGGTTGTATCTGCCTGAAAACAAACTCGATCCTCTAGAATACTAATATTCCATATATTACCTGTAGCTCTTTTGGTTTCTAAACTATCCGAAAGACATGTATATTCTAACTCACCAAATTTATTAGGCATAAAATACCCAAATTGTCCCAATCCACCGACATAAATACGCCCATCCTTTCCACATTTCACTGCTCTCATTTTTGCATTATGAATAGGATAAGTATTCCAGGTTCTTCCATCGAATTCCAATAAACCTGCATTGTTTGCAAAGTACATCCAACCGTTTTCGTGTTGATCTATCATCCAGTTTTGATTTGCAGCTTTATACGTATGCCGTGAATGGTTGCTTATTGAACGTTGCCAATTAGCCTGAATTAGACATGTAGGTAGGAGTAGGTATAAAATCAGAATTGCTTTCTTCATATTGTTATTTTCATAGCTTTTCGGTTTATAATACTAACAGAATGCTAATGCAAAAATAACACAAAAAGAGGAAACATAATAATTACTACATCTTTTTTCTTTTTAAAACCTTCTATTCTAAATCAATTTTACAAACCAATACATTGATAATCAATTTATTATTTTTCTAATGAGAAAGTAATGCTGTAGTAGTTTACACTTTCATGAGAGTATTTGTTGTAGTTAGTTGTTTATTTGTTAGTTTAATTATCTTTAAATTCGTTAGTTTAATTCTTCAAAATAAAGATTAACTTGAAATTACTTTAAAAGATTAAATCTCTATAAATGTTAACCAATTATTAACCTCTTAAAAAACTATGGTAAAACAAAAACAGAAATTCTGTAAGATAACATGTAGTTATCAGCGAAAAGTAAAGAAGAATAATCTTAAAATCTATGTATCATGAAAAGTAAATCACACTTAAAGGAAATCTTTAAAATTCTTTTTTCTTGTCTATTCCTATCAACCGGAGGGAATTTGTTATATGCCCAGAATGGTATAAATATCAATGGGGTAGTAACCGATAGCATGAATGAACCTCTTATCGGTGCATCAATTACCGAAAAGGGAACATCAAATGGAACGATAACTAATATTGATGGTAAATTCAATTTATCGGTATCCGATAATAAAGCTGTTTTAGTGGTATCGTATATGGGATATGAGCCTAAAGAAATCACTGTTGGTACCCAAACAAGTTTTATTGTAACACTGAGTGAAGATCAAAATGTATTGGATGAAGTTGTTGTTGTTGGATATGGTGTACAAAAGAAAGCACATCTCACCGGAGCAGTGTCGGCCGTAGATGGAAAAGAACTGGCAAGACGTAAGAGTACAAGCGTGCTTACCTCAATGCAAGGTACTTTACCGGGTGTTGCGGTTACACGTAAAGGAGGTAGACCGGGAGGAGATGAAGCCAGCATCAATATTCGCGGAGTATCTTCTGTAAATACTGCTAGTGCCCTAATTCTCATTGATGGTGTAGAAGGCGCCCTATCTACACTTAATCCAGATGATATTGAGAATATTTCTGTATTAAAAGATGCAGCAGCTTCTGCCATTTATGGCGCACGTGCCGCAGCCGGAGTTGTGTTGGTTACAACAAAAAAAGGTACTTCTTCACAAAAAGTGAAGATTTCTTATAATGGGTCATTTGGAGTTAACACACCTACTTATATGCCCAAGCGCCTCACACCGTGGGAAGAACAGAATTTAATAAATATATCTCGTATGAATGCGAGCATAAACACTGAAACCGGCGCCATTACTGGAAATCCGGAACTAGATCCGGAACGGTCATCAATAATTGGAAATCCAAATTATTGGTATCGTCCAAATGGAACACGCTGGGAAATGTTAGGAAGCACAAACTGGTTAAATGAAGGATTGGATGATTATGGTTACACCCATAACCACTCCGTATCAGTCAATGGTGGTTCAGAAAAAACACAATATTATCTATCGGCAGGATATTATGCAAATAATGGTATAATAAAATATGGCCCGGATGATAACAATCGTGTTAACCTCCGCTTTACAATGAACACAGAACTTAGTAAATATTTCTCTGCGGATGTAATGGTATCTTATCAATCGAACAATGTTAATCAAAATTCATATGGAAGTAACAACATTCTGAATTCGCTTTATTCGGCACGGGGGCGGCAATCCATTTATCAGCCGGAAGAAGACACAAATTATGCTGTAAATCCGTATAATGGCGACTTACAGGCGAATGCTATCGACATAATGAAGAATGCAGGATTTAACAAACAGCTCACAGAAAATTTTATAGGGAAATTTGGATTAAAAGTTAAAAACGTTGTTAGAGGTTTAACTTTTGATTTAAACGTATCTCGGAGAGCCATGTATTATACAAGAGAAATAAATAAGCGCGGATTATTCTGGCCTGGTAAAGATGGAGAAGGTAATCGTTCAAATATAGGGAATTCTCTCATCACCAAAACTAAGAACAATGCTTATCAGGATAAAATTGAAGGCTTATTGAATTATGAATATAAAATAGATTCCCATTCTTTCCATGTCTTGGGAGGAGCCTCTTATGAACAATATCTCAAAGATGAAATATCTGTCACTGGGCAAAATTTATTATCCGAGAACTTTTTCAGTCTTAACTTCTATGACAATTCAGAAACTGCTAATACCTCTGTATCGGATTTAATACAACCATGGAAGATGGCGTCACTGTTTGGACGCATAGATTACAATTGGTCTGAGCGTTACTTGTTCGAAGCTGTTTTGCGTTATGATGGCAGTTCACGCTTGGCTCCGGGCAGACGCTGGGATTTATTTCCATCAATGTCATTGGGTTGGCGCATAAGTGAAGAACCTTGGTTCAAAGAAACAATGGGTGGAGCTGTAAACAATTTGAAATTTCGTGCATCGTGGGGAGAACTAGGAAACAGTTCGGCCATTCTTAGCTATTTCCCATACTTAGGATTAATTTCAAATAAAGAAAACAATGCGAGTGGTGCTAGAATAATAAATGTGGTGGGTAGTCCTGCATATTGGCAATCGATTATGGTGTCCGATGATCTTACTTGGGAAATATTGGAGTCTAAAAATATTGGTGTTGATGTGGGTTTATTTAACAATCGCTTAAATCTAGGATTTGAATATTATTGGAAAAGGAACAAGAATATGATGATTGACCTTAAGGTAGGAAGCATTGCAGGAGTAGATACCCCTTACCAAAATGCAGGAGAATTAAAAACCTGGGGATGGGAGTTTACTGTTAACTGGAACCATAAAATCGGTGAAGTTTCCTATCAGATAGGTTTCAATATAGATGATCCTCAAAATAAATTAGTAGATTTTAAAGGAGCCAGCGTAATTAGTGAAGGATTAGTAAGAACATTAGAAGGTTATCCAATAAATTCTATCTGGGGGTATAAAACCGATGGATACTGGAGCAGCCGTAAAGAATATCTGGATTATCAGAAAACAAATGTAGGATATAAAACCTTTGAAGATGGATTGATTACTGGTGGGGATGTGAAATATCTGTCACAAGGAACAGCAGACCATACCTTGGGCACAAACGACCTTGTGTATTTAGGGAACACCAATCCCCGCTATCTTTTTGGAATAAATTTAAGCGCACAATGGAAAGGTTTTGATATTGCTGTTGATTTTCAAGGAGTAGGTAAACGTAATTTCCTTATTGATGCCAATGCAATTGCTCCTTTTGCCGCAAGCTATGAAATGCCTTGGACAATTCATCGTGATTATTGGAGAGAGGACAATCAAAACGCTTTCTTCCCACGTATAATAAATCAGAAAACACATAATTATAAACCATCTGATAAATGGGTGCAAAATGGTGCTTATATCCGCTTAAAAAATGTGCAATTAGGGTATACAATCCCTATCTCCAAAAAATATATTGATAATTTACGAGTTTATATTTCTGGAACAGACGTTTGGGAACACTCAAAGGTATTATCAGTATTCGACCCCGAAGCCGATAATAGTGTTAAAAGAAGCAGTTATTATCCATTCTTCCGTACATGGACAACAGGTGTAAACATAACATTCTAAAAAAGAAGAAGATCATGAGAAAAATAATAATATATACATGTGCACTGTTTGGTATGATGTCTATAACAGGATGCGATGACTTATTAAACGTAACTCCTGGTTCCGAATTAACTGATAAAGATTTCTGGAAATCAGCCGGCGATTTAGAAGGAGCTTGTAACAAATTATATTTTGATTTAGCAGGTTGGGGCATTGATGTACGCTCGGATGAATTTGTGGCAACTTCTGCAAATACCATTAGTAATGGCGGCTGGGATACTAGAGCTACAAGCGATGATTACAAAAAGCCATATTCGTATATTTATGTAGCTAATAATATTATCGACAAAGGTGCCACCGCCGAAGTTACTAATGCAGTGAGAGATCGTTGGCTAGCGGAAGCACACTTCTTCCGTGCATACCATTATTTTGATTTAGTAAAGAAATATGGAGATGTTCCATTAATACTAAAAATATTCAATAAGACCTCTGATCCTGACCTGAAAATAGGTCGCACCGCACGCGAAACTGTTATTCAACAATGCTATACTGATTTGGCATTCGCTATAAAGCATTTGCCTGAACATGCTGACCTTCCTACAACAGAGTTAGGACGCCGCCGTGTTAGCAAATCATCTGCTTTAGGCTTAGTTGTCCGTATTGGTCTTCGTGAAGGAACTTTCCTAAAATACCATGGCGGTTCTAATGCTAATGACCATTTAGATAAATCAATTGAAGCATTCCAAGAGTTAGAAGCTAAAAATTACCATCGCCTTTTTAATGATTTCAACGATGTTTTCTCTTATCTCAATGAAGAAAACGATAAAAACCGCGAAATTATTTTTGGTAAGGCTTATGGTGCAAACGACTTCAGTACCGTAAAAACGGGTCATATGCATACACGTAACATGGAAGGAAGTTACGCACTGACACGTAATATTCTCGATCTATTCTTATATGCAGATGGATTACCAATAGACAAAACCTCCCTTAAAATCGAGACTGAGACCTCTTATAATAATGTCGCAGGTTTAGATCGTGAAGGTAATCCGTTACCTAATAGCATGGGACAACGTGACCCACGCTTACTAAAAACTATCTGGACCTTTAATGATGCATTAGAATATGATCCATTTATGGGCTGGTTTATATCTGGTAAAGGAAAATATTATCCATTCGATTCACAACGTCCTAAAGGTTATCCATGCAAAAAAGGTTTCTTTGGTTCGATGTGGGAAAAAAGTTTAGGTAATAAAGATTTTACAGATAAGATTATAATTCGCTATGCAGAAATGCTAATATCTTATGCAGAAGCTCTTTATGAACGCAATGGAAATATTACTGATGTTCAATTGGATGCTACAGTAAATAAACTTCGCGAACGTGTTGGCTTTGATAAGAAATTAACCAACGCCTTTGTAACCGACAATGGACTGGATATGCTGGAAGAAATTCGCAGAGAGCGTACAGTTGAACTGTTATCAGAAGGATTTCGTTACGATGATATTATTCGCTGGAAGACTGCGGAAAAAGTTCTCCCCGTAGCGCTTATAGGACCAATATGCATGGAATCGGAAGTACAAACTTCTGCTATTTATGATGGTGTAAAAAAGCGTTTAACTGATGAAAACGGATGCGACTCAAATGGTAATTTCGTATATCCGCAACCCAATGCTTATGTAATAGAATATTCAGGCGATCGGAAGTTCAATCCTGCTCGGGATTATTTATATTTTATCCCCACATCAGAAATTGATTACTCGGATGGGAATATTACACAAAATCCTCAATGGTAAAAAGTGTTTAACTTAATTTAATTGATAAAATGAAAAAGTTTATATGTTTTTCTGCAATTATAGCAATCCTCTTTTGTACAGTAAGTTGCAACGATGATGACTGGAGTACAAATACTGAATATGATCATATTTATTATGTTGGTTTCTATAAATCTTATGCTTACAATGAACAGTTACAATATAATATAGAAGCTGATGGAACGGCAAATTGGCGTTATTATGTAAGTGATAAAGTAAAAAGCGATTGGGAAGAAACGGGTACTAATGGGGTTAGTAGTAATATTCCCATTGATCTGCACAGCCAGTTAAAATATAAATATGACATCACAGCCTATTTTTTTGTTTCTAACGACACAGGTTCAACGTTGATTGCAGGAACAGATTATGTTGTTGTAGATGAAACCGAAAACACATTGAGCCCAACAGATGGGAAGTATGCTTTAACGTGGTCGCAGGCAAATAAAGAGAAACGCAAGAATGTAAAGATAAAACGCTTAACTCCAAAAACCGGAATATTGAAAGTAAATACACTTGCTGCCAAACCTTCAATTACTGAGGAAACTTATATCGAGGATACTCGTAATAACCTTACCAATCAGTATGAAGTACGTGCTCTTAGCCATGACTGGAATACGCTAACCATTAATTTTAATTGAAATATATAGTGGTTTGCAATAAGTTCTTTTAGGAGTTTTTTATTTATATGAGAGATGTCTGGAAATTCTTTCAGATATCTCTCTTTTTATTGCAATTTTGAACTATCAAATAGGGAATAAACAAATACATCTTCATGAAAACAAAAGTCATTTTTCTATTCGCATTTTTACTGTATGTAACTGTTGCCAACGGACAATTCCTTTGGAACTCCAATCATTTACAACAAGTAAAACAGTCGCTAAATCAAGATTCTTATCAGAGAGCTTATCAAGAACTATTAAAGCAAGCTGATCGGGATATGAACAAGCTTTCTTTATCTGTAATAATGAAAGAAAAAACTCCTGCCAGTGGCGATAAACATGACTATATGAGTCAGGCTCGGTACTATTGGCCCAATCCGAATACGGCTAATGGCATGCCCTATATCTCACGCGATGGAGTATCAAATCCGGAATTAGATAAGCTAGATCGAAATAGATTGGGAGAACTTGCCGAACGAGTAACGACCCTTTCTCTTGCATGGTATTTCAGTGGTAATGAGAAATATGCACAAAAAGCCAGTGAGTTACTCCGAATATGGTTTCTGGATAAGAAAACCCGGATGAATCCAAATCTGAATTATGCCCAAATGATACCCGGGCACAATGACAATAAAGGCCGATGCTATGGGGTTATCGATACTTATTCTTTTATTGAAATGCTTAATGGCGTACAGCTACTGGAGAAATCAAAATCATTCCCGGCAAAAGAGTCCAAACAATTAAAAGAATGGTTCGGTAGTTTATTAAACTGGATATTAACCAGCGAACAAGGAAAAGAAGAAAGTAGTCAGAAAAACAATCATAGCATTGCTTATGATACTCAGGTAATAGCGTTCGCCTTATATTCCGGCAATATCAAAGTTGCCGAACAATTTATAAAAGAGTTTCCGGAAAAGCGTATCTTTAAACAGATCGAGCCTGATGGCAGTCAACCACATGAATTAAGAAGAACACTTGCTTTTGGTTATTCACAATATAACCTTAGCCACATGATTGATATCTTTCTGATGGCAGAGAAATTAGGAATATCTATCGATAATTCTACATCACCGGATGGAAGAAACTTTTATAAAGCTGTAAATTTCCTCACACCTTATTATGGAAAGGAATCTTCATCATGGCCTTACCAGCAAATAAGCGAATGGAATTATAAACAAAAAGAATTCGGAAAAGATCTATACCGCATTTATATTTTAAATCCGGAACGTACTGATTATCTTCAGCTGTTCCGCAAAAACCAGAAAATGGATTGGGCAGATCGCTTTACACTACTTTACTTTAAAGCAGAAGTAACCGATAATGCTTTCGCGTTTGCCAGCGAACAGTTGAAATATGCTATGGAATGTGTACAAGAAGCTAGAAAAGAAGCTGCCAACAAACGTACTTTTAGTCCTCGTACCCTCGAAAAGGATGGTAGTTTAAGAATAGTTGTACCCCGGGATTGGTGTTCGGGCTTTTTCCCCGGTAGCTTATGGCATACATTTGCTTATATGCATACAGATTACTGGCGTCAGCAAGCCATAAGTTATACCTGGCCAATAGAAGAAATGAAAAACTTTAAAGGCACACATGATTTGGGCTTCATTCTTAATTGCTCTTTTGGAAAAGCTTATGAACTTATCGGCGAACGCTCTTATAAAGATGTAAATTTGAGAGCAGCACAATCTTTAATAAGCAGATACAGTGATAAAATAAAAGCAATCCGCTCTTGGGATTGGAATCCTAAGAAATGGCAATTCCCCGTTATTATTGATAATATGATGAACCTGGAATTATTATTCTGGGCCACACAGCAAACAGGTGATCCCATCTATCATAAAATAGCGGTAAACCATGCTACCACAACAATGAACAATCATTTCCGTACCGATTATTCATCGTACCATGTGGTTGATTACGATACTATAACCGGCAAACCGCGTTTAAAAATTACGCATCAGGGAATTCATGATGAATCAATTTGGAGTCGAGGTCAAGCCTGGGGATTATATGGATATACCCTTTGTTATCGCTATACTAAAGACCCTGCTTATTTGAAACAGGCAGAAGACATCGCTTCATTCTTCTTTAATCTAAAAGATATGCCTGATGATTTAGTTCCTTACTGGGATATGAAGGATCCTGCAATACCTAATTCACCCCGCGATGCATCAGCAGCAGCCATTATAGCATCAGGATTATACGAATTAGCAACATATGTTTCAGGAGATAAAGCTGCTCAATATCTTAAATGGGCCAATACTATCACTGATAATCTTCATGCCAATTATCAAGCAGAACCGGGAACGATGAAAGGATTCCTTTTGCTTCATGCCACCGGAAATTATCCATCGAATGATGAAATAGACGTGCCTATTTCATATGCAGATTATTATTATCTGGAAGCATTATTGAGGAGAATAGGTATAACTAATTATTAAAACAACCATGAAGAAACTATCCATATCCCTCCTCATTATTTCTTGCTGCATATCCCAACTGTTAGCAACAGTAATCCCCACCACAAATAAAACCCGGTTAAATGAGGGTTGGCAATTCATCAAACAAGACATGGGAAACGTTTGGGAAGTGATGCGTCCCGTTCGCGCGGGACAACCCGAATCTGTTCCGCTTTGGACTTCCGTAACTTTGCCCCATTGCTTTAATGCCGAAGACGCCGTTGATCCTGATGTGAACTATTACCAGGGAGCGGGTTGGTACAGAACAGAATTAGACCTGAACAACCCCTACTCCAATGGACGCATACTACTTGAATTTGAAGGAGCCGGGCAACGCACCGATGTCTATATTTACACAACCAAAGTAGGAAATCATGTGGGTGGATACGATGGTTGGTTTGTAGATATTACCGATGCAGTTAAAGCCTTTACTCAAACAAAAGAATATACCGAACGTTTCAAAGGAAAGATTCCATTGGCCATTCGTTGCGATAATACCCGTGACACCGAAATAATACCTTCGGATATGTCCGACTTTAATCTGTATGGAGGACTTTATCGATATGTAAACCTTGTTTATGTTCCCCAAGTATCTTTCGGCAGAATAAAGATCAATCCCGCTGTCGATGAAAAGGGGAAGATCGGTGATTTATCCATTGAAACATCTTTTTATAATCCGGGAAATAAAGATAAAAGCGGGAAGATATCACTTGTAATAAAAGACCCGGCAGGAAAAGAGATAATAAACAAAACCGAAGAACATTCGTTAAAAGAAGCATCCGATTTAATAACTACCCAGATAAAGAAACCAACTTTATGGGATGTAGAAAATCCGCAACTTTATACCTGCGAAATAGAGCTGGAGGTAGACGGACAGACAATCAAAGCTACAGAAAAGTTTGGCTTCCGTCACTTCGAGTTTAAAGAAAAAGGCCCATTTTATCTCAATGGTAGAAGGGTTTTACTGAAGGGTACCCATCGCCATGAGGACCATGCCGGACTTGCCGCTGCATTAACTGAAGATATTATGATTAAAGAAATGAAACTCATAAAAGATATGGGTGCTAATTTCATTCGGTTAGGACATTACCAGCAGTCGGATATTGCTTTGCGTTTATGCGATGAATTAGGGATTCTTGTTTGGGAAGAAATACCCTGGTGCCGTGGCGGATTGGGAGGAGAAAGCTATAAGCAACAAGCCCGGGACATGCTTAAGAACATGATTAACCAGCATTATAATCATCCTTCCGTTATCTTGTGGGGAATGGGAAATGAGAATGATTGGCCCGGCGACTTCGACTATTTTGATAAAGAAGCCATCCGCACATTCATGAAAGAACTTCATGATTTATCTCATAAATTAGATAACAGTCGTTTAACTGCCATACGCCGTTGCGAGTTCTGCAAAGATATCATTGATGTGTATTCTCCATCTATCTGGGCGGGGTGGTATAGCAGAAAATTCATCGATTACCGCGAAATGAATGATAATGGTTTTAACGGAACAACCCGCTTCTTCCATGCCGAATGGGGAGGAGACAGTCATGCCCGCCGTCATATGGAAGGAGATTTCAAAGAGGTGAGCAATGCCGCAAACAAAGGAGACTGGTCGGAATCATATATCATTCGCCTATTCGATTGGCATTTGAAAGAACAGGAAAATATACCATACCTTACCGGGGCTGCTTTCTGGACATTCAAAGACTTCTCCACGCCATTACGCCCGGAAAATCCGGTTCCTTATGTAAATCAGAAAGGAGTGGTTGAAAGAAATTTAACCCCTAAGGAAAGTTATTACGTATTTCAATCTTACTGGACGAAGAAACCCATGATTCATATTTACGGACACACATGGCCGGTGAGATGGGGGGATAAAGAAGAGAAGAAAGAAGTACTTGTTTATTCCAATTGTCCGGAAGTTGAATTGTTTGTTAATGGAATATCTCAGGGAAAGAAGAAACGTAATAGCCAGGATTTTCCTGCCGCAGGATTGCGCTGGTATGTACCCTTCAACGAAGGAAACAATCAAATAAAAGCAACGGGCTATCATGGAAAACAAACTTTTACCGATGAAATAACTCAAGAATATCAAACCCAAAGATGGAGTAATCCCGCAAATATCCGTTTATCATCTCAGCAGATAAATACAGATGAGTGGATGATTTGCGCCGAACTTTTAGATCGGGATGGGGTTCGTTGTCTCGACTCCGGAGATTATCTTGAATTTGAAGTTGCAGGAAATGGCAAACTTGTAGACAATCAGGGAATATCCACCGGATCCCGAAAAGTTCAGGCTTATAACGGAAGGGCCTATATAAAACTAACAAAAAAGGAAAATTTTACCGTTAACGCACACATTTACGTTAGATCGGGTATCCTACCTAATAAATTTATCCATATATTTGCGGGCAACTAATTAACTGAATAACGTAAATAACATGGGAAACTTATTTTGTATCAAAGACAAAGTAATCCTTATAACCGGTGGTGCCGGTATATTAGGAAGAGATTTAGGTAAGTATCTGGCAGGCGAAGGAGCCAAAATCGTCATTCTGGACAGGGATGAAAAAGCAGGCAATGAATTAGTTGAAGCTATACAACAGGATGGCGGCGAAGCTTGTTTCTTTGCAACCGATGTATTGAATAAAGAAGTTCTGGAAAAGAATTGCGAAGATATCATGGCAAAATACGGTCGTATTGACGTATTATTAAATGCTGCCGGAGGTAATATGGCCGGAGCAACTATTCCGCCCGACAAAACCTTCTTCGATATGGAAGCAGATGCTTTCCAAAAAGTGCTCAATCTTAATTTAGTAGGCACCGTATTGCCCACGCAGGTTTTCCTTAAACCGATGGTAGAACAGAAATCGGGAAGTATTGTAAACTTCTCATCCATGTCGGCTCTCCGCCCGCTTACCCGTGTAGCAGGATATGGGGTAGCAAAAGCTGGTATTTCTAACTTTACCAAATACATGGCTGCCGAAGTGGCTATTAAATTTGGCGAAGGAATCAGAGTTAATGCCATTGCTCCAGGATTTTTCCTTACTCAACAGAACAGTGCATTACTAACCAATCCTGATGGGTCATGGACTAAACGTGGTCAGGATGTTATCAACCATACTCCATTCAAAAGAATGGGTCGCCCCGAAGAATTGCGCGGAACTATTCATTATCTTATCAGTGAAGCTGCTGCTTTTGTTACAGGAACGGTTGCTGTGGTTGACGGCGGATTCGATAGTTTCAGTGTGTAATATAAAAAGAATTTGGGTGAGGTAAAGGAGGTAATTATCTCCTTTACCTCACTCTACCTCACTCAAATACTCAAATACTCAATAATTATGTTTTTATGCGAACAAACCTGGCGCTGGTATGGTCCGAATGATCCGGTTAGCCTTTGGGATATCAAACAAGCAGGTGCCACAGGAGTAGTAACTGCATTACACCATATACCTAATGGTGAAGTATGGACCGTAGAAGAAATACAAAAACGCATTAACGAAGTTGAAGCCGTTGGCTTACGCTGGTCTGTAGTAGAAAGCGTACCCGTGCACGAACATATAAAGACTCAAACAGGAGACTTCCGGAAATATATAGATAATTATAAAGAAAGTCTTCGTAACCTGGGTAAATGCGGTGTTGATATCGTAACCTACAACTTTATGCCGGTGCTTGACTGGACCCGTACCGATTTGGCATACGAACTTCCGGATGGCTCTAAAGCTTTACGCTTTGAAAGAGCCGCTTTTGTTGCGTTCGATCTTTATTTATTAAAACGTCCGGGAGCAGAAGCCGAATATTCTGACGAAGAAAAAGCAAAAGCAAAGGCTCGCTTAAATCAAATGAGCGACAACGAAATACAATTGCTTATTCGCAATATTATTGCCGGATTACCCGGATCGGAAGAAAGCTTTACCCTGGAACAATTTCAGGAAGCATTAGATAGATATAATGATATCGATGCAGAACAACTTCGTTCAAATCTGATTTATTTCTTAAGCGAAATAGCACCTGTAGCTGATAAAGCCGGAGTAAAACTGGTAATCCACCCGGATGACCCCCCCTACCCAATCCTCGGATTGCCTCGCATTTTAAGTACAGCCGAGGATTTCCAGAAAATCATAGATGCTGTTCCAAACGAATCAAACGGATTATGCCTGTGTACTGGTTCATTTGGAGTAAGCAGCGCTAATGATCTGGAAGGCATGATGAAACGCTTTGCGGATCGTGTTAATTTCGTTCATTTTCGCAGTACACAACGTGATGCAGAAGGTAACTTCTACGAAGCTAATCACCTGGAAGGTGATGTAGACATGTATCATGTAATGAAAGCATTCTTTGAATTACAGCAAAGAAGAGGAGTGTCAATACCTATGCGCCCGGATCATGGGCATCAGATGATTGATGATTTAAAGAAGAAAACCAATCCGGGTTATTCCTGTATAGGCCGTTTGCGCGGCTTAGCAGAGCTCAGAGGGTTAGAAATGGGAATAGCTAAATCGCAATCGGAAGACAAATAGATTTCCCAACAGCACGTTGCATTTCCCTCAACAGCACGTTGCATTTTCTCAAATGCAACGTTGTAATTCGAAAATGCAACGTGCATTTGGGAGAAATGCAACGTGCTGTTGGATTAGAAGTAATTTCTTTCCTACTTATTCAACACCAGCATTTCCTCAATATGATCCCTTATGTTACTTAACCGAGGCACCTTATGCTGACCGCCAAGCTTACCTTTCTCTTTCAACCAGTCATGGAATAATCCCGGGCGTGCCACAATAACCTCAAGGGGTTGTAAAGCAATATCTTTCCAGCGCTTGGCTTCGTAATCAGAATTAACGTCTTTCAATGTATCATCCAGAACCTTAGTGAAATGCTCAACAGAATCTGGCATGGTAGCAAACTCAATTAACCATTGATGGCGGCATTTGGCGTTCTCATCCATAAACACAGGAGCAGCAGAATATTCGCTAACCTGAGCACCGGTTTCTTCACATGCCTTCATTAATCCTTTTTCAGCATTATCAACAATTAATTCTTCGCCAAAGGCATTGATAAAATGCTTTGTTCGCCCTGTGATAATAAATTTATGCGGGGTTTTGTTCGTAAATTTAACAGTATCGCCAATCATATATCTCCATAAACCGGAGCTGGTGGAAATAAGCATGGCATAGTTTCTATTCAGTTCAACTTCTGCTAATGACAAAACATGAGGATTCTGCTTTTCTATATCTTCCATTGGAATAAACTCATAAAAAACACCATAATCTATCATCAGCAACATCGAAGGATCTGATAAATCATTCTGGGTACCAAAATATCCCTCAGACGCATTATATGTTTCCACATAATGCATTTTAGATGATTTAATAAGCTGCGTATATTGCTCGCGGTATGGAGTGAAACTTACCCCACCGTGGAAAAACACTTCCAGATTAGGCCAAACCTGTTCCAGGGTTTCTTTGTTTGTCTTTTCCAACACACGCTTTATTAACACCAAGAACCAAGACGGAACACCGGATAAGCTGGTAACATCTACATTTATTGTATCATTGGCAATGGCCTCAAGCTTCGTTTCCCATTCGCTCATCAAAGCAACTTTCTTACTTGGAACACGGAAAAAGTTTACAATCGGACTAACATTCTGGATGAGAATCGCCGAAAGATCGCCCACTAATCCGTGCTTACGATTATTTGGACGGTGACTTCCTCCCAATATGACTCCTTTACCGGAGAAAAAACGACTTTGCGGATTTATTCTCAAATATAGCGCTACCGCATCGGTTGCTCCTTTGTAATGGGTGTCTTTGAGCGCCTCTTTGCTTACAGGGAGGAATTTGCTTTTATCATTAGTAGTGCCACTGGATTTGGCAAACCATTCGATTTTTGATGGCCAGATAATGTTCTGCTCTCCTGCTCTTAAACGCTCTACCCAGGGTTTAATATCATCGTATGTTTGAACAGGAACTATGCTCCTAAACTGGTCGTAAGTCTTAATTGATTTATAATCGTATTTCTTTCCCCATTCAGTATTCTCCGCTTTTTTAATCAACTTTTTTAAAACCTTATCCTGAATAGAGCCAGCTTTCGTGGCATATAAATCTATTTGTTTTAATCTTTTTCCAAAAAACTTACTTACAATGTTAGTTATACTCATTTGCAATTAAATAAATAACGTTTTGCAGCGCAAAAGTAAGTTAATTTATCCTTTCTAGCTATCTTTATTCTATCAAATAATAAAAAATTGAGTTAAGTTTATAGTTTTTAAGTTTATAACATACATTGCAGATGATACATATGTTACATTTCGGTGGGGGAAAAAGATTTATATTTCTACTATGAAAAGAGGTGTTATTTTGTTTTTGATTCTCTTTTCTTATGTAACTCTAAATGCGCAATCGTACGAGCAACTGAAAAAAAACGTTTATGATAAACAACGTTATTTCAGGCAATCTCTTGCAAGAACGAATAATCAGGATTCTGTTTTTCGAGAAGCCCAACAGTACTTGTTTACTATTGCTGATGTTTTCTTTCGTTTCTGGTATAATACTCCATGGGCGTTTAACGGAAATAGCCAGACTCCGGGAGTGGGAAGCATTGCGTGTGGATATTTTGTAACTACTACCCTCAACGATATGGGATTTAACATTCCAAGGGTAAAATGGGCGCAACAAATGGCAGAGGATTTAATAATAAAGCTCACTACGGACATAAAACGATTTTACAACAAACCAATGGATGACGTAATAAATTACATTAAATATAAGGGGGAGGGGTTGTATATAGTGGGATTAGATAACCATATAGGTTATATTTATTATAAAGAAAAAGAAATGGCGTTTGTTCACTCTACCTATTATAATCCGGCATCAGGGGTTACATCCGAACCATTAATCGGACAAAATCCTTTAAACAACTCAAAATATAGGGTTATTGGTAAAATATTCGATGAAATTATGGTTCGAAACTGGATCTATAATATTGAATATGACGAATGAAAATTAGCTTAAAGACTAAAATATGAGAATAGGAATTTTAACATCAGGAGGTGATTGTCCGGGCATTAATGCCACAATTCGGGGAGTATGTAAAACAGCCATAAATCACTATGGAATGGAAGTTATTGGGATACATAGTGGCTTTCAGGGATTATTCGAAAAAGACGTGGAAAAATTGACGGATAAATCTCTTTCCGGTTTATTAATACAGGGAGGTACTATTCTTGGTACCTCGCGCGATAAGCCTTTTAAGAAAAAGGGAGGAGCAGCCGGCGATATAGATAAACCTGCCATCATTGCGCAAAATATTCAAGACCTAGAGTTAGATTGTGTTGTATGCATCGGTGGAAACGGTACACAAAAAACAGCGGCCAAGTTTGCTGCAATGGGCGTAAATATAATTTGCTTGCCTAAAACCATTGATAATGATATTTGGGGCACCGAACTCACTTTCGGATTTGATTCTGCTGTTACTATTGCCGCAGAAGCGATAGACCGTCTTCATACCACAGCAAGTTCTCATAAACGGGTAATGGTGATCGAAGTGATGGGTCATAAAGCCGGATGGATTGCTCTTTATTCGGGTATGGCTGGCGGTGGAGATGTTATCCTGATTCCTGAAATGCCTTATAACATTAAAAATATAGGCGAAACGATCCGTAACCGCGTGAAGAAGGGAAAGCCTTATTCAATTGTGGTGGTAGCCGAAGGAATTCAGACAGACGGCAAGAAGCGTGTAGCAGAATATATTGCTCGGGAAATTGAATTTGAAACAGGAATTGAAACCCGGGAAACAGTATTAGGCTATATCCAAAGAGGGGGCTCTCCTACTCCATTCGACCGGAACCTGGCAACTCGTATGGGCGGTCATGCTACAGAACTGATTGCCAACCAACAGTATGGAAGAATGGTGGCTTTAATTGACAGCAGGGTAACCTCATTGCCATTATCTGAAGTAGCGGGAAAGCTAAAGTTGATACCAGAAGATCACGATTTAATTATCCAAGGAAAAAGATTGGGAATATGCTTTGGGTGATAGCGATTGATAAATCACTTCTCGGATGTAATGAGAAATCTTCAGGGCTACTGTTGTCCTAAAGATTCCTCACGATGTTCGGAATCATTATCCCTTTCGTCCAGGAAATCCATCTCCATCTCCTCTTCCGGAATTTCCTCGTGGTGTGAAACCTTCTGTTCCTTCGCCAGTTGAATAGACACCACAAATTCTTGCGATGATTTAATCTTTTTGAGCGCTACCTGCGCTGCGTTCTGCTGAGATTCTTTCTTTGAATACCCTTCACCTTGTCCCGCGGAAATATTCTCAATAAGAACTTCTGTCTGGAAAATAGGATTAGAATTGGCATCGAGTGTTTGCTCAATAAGTTCGAAAGATACTTCAACTTTATTCTTTTGACACCATTCAATCAATTTCGATTTGAAGTTTACCTCTTTTCGCGAAAGCTTATCTAAGTCGATAAAACGGCCAATGATACGGGTTTCGATAAATTCTTTGCATTTTTCATACCCCCGATCGAGATAAATAGCACCGATAAATGCTTCAAAAGCATTTCCGTACATATAGCTATTATGAGAAGATGAACGTGTAGAATATTTGATAAGCTTATCCAGCCCTATTTGAACTGCCAACTTATTCAAGGTATCTCTCTGAACTATTTTAGACCGGGTATTGGTTAGGAATCCTTCTCGTTTGCCCCCAAAATGCCGGTATACAATATCTGCCACAATGGCATCAAGAATAGCATCCCCCAAAAATTCCAAACGTTCGTTATTAACGGGTCTCCCTTTTTCCGAACGTACAGATGAGGATTTATGAAGAAGAGCCTGTTGATAAAGCTCTATACTTTTCGGATAAAATCCGAGTATGTGATAAAAGCAAAAATAAGACTCTGTATTCTTGCGGAACAAGAGCCTTATTCTAGCTACTGTATTTCTTAGCACGATTTAATCAGCAAATTTCTTAAAGATTACACAAGCATTATGACCACCAAATCCAAATGTATTGGAAAGAGCAACATTTACTTCACGCTTTTGAGCTTTATTGAAAGTAAAATTAAGGTCATAATCGATATTTTCATCATTATCGTCGTCTGCATGATTAATTGTGGGAGGAACTATACCGTTATTGATTGCCAGTATACTTGCGATAGCCTCTACGGCACCAGCCGCACCCAACAAATGACCAGTCATAGATTTACTAGAACTGATATTCAGTTTGTACGCATGATCGCCAAAAACTTCTTTGATAGCTTTTACCTCAGAAACATCTCCAACCGGTGTTGAAGTTCCGTGCACATTGATATAATCAATTTCTTCGGGTTTCATTCCGGCATCTTCCAAAGCATTTTTCATCACTAGTTTTGCTCCCAATCCTTCCGGATGAGAAGCTGTTAAATGATAAGCATCTGCCGAAAGTCCTGTGCCTACTACCTCTGCATAGATTTTTGCTCCACGCGCAAGTGCATGCTCCATTTCTTCCAGAACTAAACAGCCTCCGCCTTCTCCCATAACAAATCCGTCGCGACTGGCACTGAATGGGCGTGAGGCTCTTTCAGAATCATCGTTACGGGTTGATAGTGCATGCATGGCATTAAACCCACCTACACTTGGTGAAGCAATTGCGGCTTCTGATCCTCCACTTACTATAACATTTGCTTTTCCCAAACGAATAAGATTAAAAGCATCTGCAATAGCATTGGTAGAGGTTGCGCATGCTGAACAAGTAGCATAGTTGGGACCATGGAAACCGTACATGATAGAAATTTGTCCGGCTGCAATGTCCGATATCATTTTGGGGATAAAAAACGGATTAAATCTGGGACCTTTTTCCTTGTTAAGAGCGTAATTACTTACTTCTTCTTCAAAAGTATTAATCCCGCCTATACCGGCTCCGAAGATTACACCAATTCTGTCCAAATCTTCCTTCTCAACATCCAGACCCGAGTCTTCAACCGCTTCTTTAGCAACAGCAATGGCATATTGTGTGTAAAGGTCCATCTTACGAGCCTCTTTACGATCGATATAATTAGTTGCATCGAAGTTTTTCACTTCACATGCAAAACGGGTCTTAAATAAGGATGCATCGAAGTGTGTAATAGGCCCTGCTCCACTAACCCCATTTACAAGATTCTCCCAAAACTCGGGCACTGTGTTGCCAATGGGAGTAATAGCGCCAAGGCCTGTTACTACAACTCTTTTTAATTCCATATAATAAAACAGAAATTACTTATTAGCGTTTTCGATGTACGAAACAGCGTCGCCTACAGTACCAATCTTTTCTGCTTGATCATCAGGAATAGAAATTCCGAATTCTTTTTCGAATTCCATGATAAGCTCAACAGTGTCAAGAGAGTCTGCACCCAAATCATTTGTGAAGCTAGCTTCATTTGTAACTTCTGATTCTTCAACGCCTAATTTATCGACGATAATAGCCTTTACTCTTGATGCAATTTCAGACATAACTTTAAATTTTTAATTAATAAATAGATTTATTTCTTTAATTTTGCGGTGCAAAGGAATAAATATTTATTGTTCCGAGCAAATATTTAACAAACAAAATGTAGTTTATTGCACATTTTTCACTTTTGTGTGCACCCAACAAGCTCTTTATGACTAAAAATATTGCAATCTTTGCTTCCGGTTCGGGGTCTAACGCCGAGAATATCACCCGCTATTTTCAAGGAAATGACGCAGTTAGTATTAAACTTATTGTTTCCAATAAAAGCGATGCTTATGTATTGGAAAGGGCACGTGATTTGGGCATTCCTGCCATTGTTTTCCCTAAAAAAGAGTGGGAAACTGCCGAAAATATCTTATCCGAATTGAAAGAATATCAGGTTGACTTCATTATTTTGGCCGGTTTTCTTCTTCGTATTCCGGAAAACATTCTGCATGCTTATCCAAATAAGATTATAAATATTCACCCTGCGCTTCTTCCTAAGTATGGTGGGAAAGGCATGTATGGTGATAATGTACATAAAGCAGTTGTTGCCGCAGGTGAAACGGAGAGCGGAATTACAATACACTTTATTGATGATAAGTACGATGAAGGAGAAATGATTGCGCAATTTAAATGTATTGTAAATCCAAAAGACACCTATGAACAGGTTGCCGGAAAAGTACATGCTTTGGAATATGAGTATTTCCCTAAGGTGATAGAAGAGGTTGTATTGAGATGATATACTATTTTATATGCACCCGATAAGCCACCTTTTCTCTTCTCAATGGATAATTACCACGGAACCACTCAAATAACTCGGGCTGCTCTTTCAATTTAACGCTATCAATCCTTGGATCATAGATTTTTAGGAGCGCTTCTTCTACGGAATTGGCTATTATCACATTATTTTCTGGTAATGGTGGAAAAACAGTGAAATCCCCAGGAAGATTAAAATAATTACATAATGAATGAAGTGACATGCGCGTAGCATTCGCTTTCCCATCTGCCGAATAACCTGCTATGTGTGGGGTGGCAATAACGGCCTTACCCAATAAAACTTTATTTATATCCGGTTCATTCTCCCAAACATCTATAATAGCATTCGCAACTTTACCACTTTCTAAAGCTAAAATAAGCGCTTCTGTATCTATCACTTCTCCACGGGAAGTATTTATTATAACAGGCTTTGCTTTTAATGAATTAAAGAACCGCGCATTGCCCAGATGCAAGGTTTTGTGTATACCTTCTTTTACAAGTGGCACATGAAATGTTATAATATCGCTCTTCTCCAGAATCTGTTCAATCGCAACAAAATCAGAATTGCCTTCGGCGGCGGCACGGGGTGGGTCATTTAATAAAACCTTTAGCCCATATTTTTTTGCGATAGTTTCTATTTTGCTACCCACATTCCCCACTCCTATTATGCCTATTGTTTTCCCTTCTAAAGAAAAATTGTAATCTTTTTCCAGTAAAATGAGTGTTGATTCAATGTATTGGGCTACAGATGAAGAGTTGGATCCGGGAGCGTTCGCCCAGAAAATTCCATTCTGTCGGCAATATTCCGTGTCAATATGGTCGTAGCCAATAGTAGCAGTAGCAATAAATTGAACTTTACTGCCTTCAAGAAGTTCTTTGTTACATATTGTACGGGTACGAATAATTAATGCATCGGCGTTTTTTATTATATCCGGAGTAAATTTATTACCGGGGATAAATAGCACCTCATCTATGCTTTCGGTAAGTGATTGTGAAACAAAAGGTATTTTATCGTCGATTATTACTTTCATATTTTTTTAAACAAACTTACGATAAAATCCTTATATAACAAAGTGTCCCCCCATGAGTGCTGGGGGGACTACTGTTCACACAAGCTCATCAACAAAACCAAATAATTAATGAGCGATTTAGAAAACAAGCATTTATTTATTATTCAAGAGTGAATTCTCCCTGAACATATCCAAAAACCGGATGTGTTATAGTAATTTTCAAAGGCATTGAAGTACCTTCTTCGATATTCAGTGTAAAAGGGGCGAAATAATCATTATTATAAACAATTTCTCCACTTAGGGTTGTTATGGTTACTTTTAAATCCGCTTCAATTCCTCCAAAAACAATTGTTATTTCATTATTATTTATATGAGCTACAGGAATGGTTGGTTTCAACGAGCGCAA
>DAIMFE010000038.1:0-26450 GCA_036724805.1 Bacteroides sp. | reverse complement strand
AAGAACATATAAGATAATAACAATAACAGAAGAAGAAGAAAAAGAAGAAGAAGAAGAATTTGTTGTTGTTGCTGCTGTTGCTGTGTCTTTCCCAACCAAATGCACGTTGTATTTTCTCAAATGCAACGTGCTAATTCGAAAATGCAACGTGCTGTTGAGGCAAATGCAACGTGCTGTTGAGAGAAATGCAACGTGCTGTTGGACTAGATATCTTCAACTGCTATAAACTATTACAAACCATCCGCAACCTCCAAAATAATTTTTCCATGCATTGCACTGTTTACCGTAATATCAGTTCCAAGGAAACTACCCCATGCTGCCTGTGCTTCTTGCAGCAAATAAACCGAAGATACATCGGTTTTGATTTTATCTTCATTGAACAGCCTGGTTATAATTTCTAAATTCTTTCCGGATTGTTGTATAACCATTGGCGTTGCTATAACGCAATGTTCTTTTGCTTCCTCTTCCGATCTTACCCCAACAGTAGTAACCAATCGTCCGCCTTGTTTTAGAACTTTGTAGGATTTGGTTTGAGTTTCACCGCCCACCAAGTCAATCACCAAATCAATATCTTTTGCTATCTGTGTGAAATCCTCATTTTGGAAATCAATCACTACATTGGCTTTTAATGATTTTACAAACGATACATCTGTTTGAGCGGCAGTAGCATATATAAATGCTCCGGCCTGATGCGCGAATTGAACAGCATATGCGCCAACTCCTCCGGCACCACCGTGGATAAGAATTTTTTGTCCGGAATGTAAATTGCCATGTGTATGAACTGCCTGCCAGGCAGTTTCGGCAACATGCGGAACAGAGGCTGCTTCCACAAATGATAGGTTGTGGGGCATCAGGGCTACTTTATCAAGATCAACGGCTACATATTCCGCATAACTTCCGCCGTTAACGTTGCCATACACCTTATCTCCTTCATTAAATTCCGTAATTCCCAAGTTTTTGTTTTGCACTATACCTGCAAAATCATATCCCGGAATCCAGGGAAAATCAAGTGGCATAGATTCTTTTGCTTTACCGGATGCTTTTATCACTTCCAGATGATTTACCGAAGTGGCGTATACCTTTACAATGAGTTGATTTCCTTGCATTACCGGATCAGGAGCTTCTTCATACGTTAGTTCATCGGGAGAACCGTATTCGTGAATTCTTACTGCTTTCATTCTTGTTATAGTTATAAGTTACAAATTACGAGTTACTTATAATTTGTAACTCATAACTATTCTAACTAACAAATTCGTAAATACTATTGTTCTTTTGGTAAAGTTATAATTCTTTTGAAACAGTAGTTTCTCCAACCGGAAACTTATGCATCCGTTTCGGCGTTTCACTTGGATCATGTAATCATCAGCTAACAACAAAGCAAAGGTAGCAAATACTTACCCTATTCCTACAAATTTTTCTTATCATTGCGAGATTCTTTTCTATCTTTGTGCGCGTAATAATTAAACCCGGATTATGAAAGTAAAATATTTAATCTTATTCAGTGTCTTGTTTTTAGGAGGATTAGTGGCATCCTGTGATGAAGAAGAAAATAACACCCCACAAGTTGGTGTAGTTCTGAAAAATTCGGAGAATGAGTGGGTAGCATCCATGCGATCTTACTCAACAACCCTTTTAGAAAGCTACGGCTTAAGATATTCTATCAAATATGGAGCATCAGAACAAGCACAGGCAAAAGAGATAGGAGATATGGTTACCAGAAAAGCAGAGATAATGATTGTTGATCCTCAAAGGCTTCCGAAGGATAGCTTAAACAAAGCGCATAACGCTGGAATACCTATTGTATATTTGGAATATGCCGCAACAGATACTTATGCCGCATTAGTACAAATAGATAATGTAAAAGTGGGCGAAACTGCTGCCGATTTTTTAAAAGAGCAAGAAGGCATCAGCAAAGTAGCGGTTCTGCACGTTATGCAAGATTCAATTGTTAGTGAAGCCCGTAGAGAAGGACTAATGCAAAAATTAGAAATGGATACGGTTACCCTGTTTGTTGGTTCCTCTTCAATATCAGATGGAAGAACAGCATTTTCAACAATAAGAACCAACTATCCCGATGTAGATGCTATTTATGCGCAAACAGATGAATTAGCCATTGGAATTTTAGAAGCATTAGGCGAAAATGATCAAATTAAGGTTATAGTAGGTGGCGGAGGCTCAAAAGCCTATTGCGATTATATATACTCATCAAAAAACATAACTTTAGCCACACTTTTATATTCTCCTAAAGATATGATAGAAACTGCGGTTATCGAAGCGAATGATATCATAGCTTCGCGCAATATTCCCGATAAAAAAGTAATCGCCTTAGAAACAGCGATTGTTGATAAAAGCAATTTAAGTTCCTATATTCCTGTATATTAATTTGTTCTCCATTACTATCGACAACAAGCCTTCTTGTATCATATTCACAACCCGATGCTGAAGCCGCGGGTTACCAAGATTAACAACCGCTCCGGTTGAGCATTAATTTTATCGAATTAACTATATCACTTCGCTTATTTATATTAATTTTGCATGAAATCCGTATGAGTATAATGGAGAACGAACAAACATATACTTTATTGAACGGCATCTCTTGGCCAGACGACCTGCGAAAGTTGGAGGTTGATAATCTACCAGAGGTTTGTCGGGAATTAAGACAAGATATAATTAAGGAACTTTCCTGTAATCCCGGTCATTTTGCAGCCAGCTTAGGGGTAGTTGAGCTAACCGTGGCTCTGCATTATGTTTATAATACGCCTTACGATCGCATTGTATGGGATGTTGGCCATCAGGCATACGGCCACAAAATCCTCACAGGACGTAGGGAAACTTTCTCATCCAATAGAAAATTTAAAGGAATCCGCCCTTTTCCATCCCCCGAAGAAAGTGAATACGACACTTTTACCTGCGGGCATGCCTCTAATTCAATATCTGTTGCGTTAGGAATGGCTGTAGCGGCAAAATACAAAGGTGAAGACAATCGTCATGTAATAGCCGTAATTGGTGATGGCTCAATGAGTGGAGGACTGGCTTTTGAGGGATTAAATAATACATCATCTACCCCCAACAATCTGCTTATTATTCTCAATGACAATGACATGTCGATTGACCGCAGCGTGGGAGGAATGAAGCAGTATTTACTAAACCTTACCACTACCAACAAATACAATCGGTTTCGGTTTAGAATGTCGAAAGTATTAAACAAGGTAGGCGTTTTAAATGATGACCGCCGTAAAGTGATGATTCGGTTTAACAACAGCCTCAAATCTTTATTGTCTCAGCAACAAAACATCTTTGAAGGAATGAATGTTCGCTACTTTGGCCCTATTGACGGACATAATGTTAAAAACTTAGCCCGTGTTCTTAAAGATATTAAGGACATGAAAGGCCCTAAGATATTGCACCTCCATACCATTAAAGGGAAGGGTTTTGAACCGGCGGAGAAGGAAGCTACTATATGGCATGCCCCCGGAAAGTTCGATCCCGAAACCGGAGAACGCTACGAAGTAAATACCAAAGGATTACCACCACTTTATCAAGTAGTGTTTGGTAAAACGTTGTTGGAATTGGCAAAAACCAATGATAAAATAATGGGAATTACTCCTGCTATGCCATCGGGCAGCTCTATGAATATATTAATGGATGCTATGCCGGGCAGAGCTTTTGATGTTGGTATTGCCGAAGGGCATGCCGTAACCTTTTCGGGTGGATTGGCAAAGGATGGTTTGCTGCCTTTCTGTGCTATTTACTCCTCGTTTATGCAGCGGGCATTCGATAATATCATCCATGATGTAGCCATGCAAAAACTAAATGTAGTTTTATGTATCGATCGTGCCGGGCTGGTGGGAGAGGATGGTCCTACGCACCATGGGGTATTCGATTTGGCGTATCTTCGCCCCATTCCTAACCTCACTATATCATCTCCCATGGATGAAGAAGAATTAAGAAACCTGATGTATACCGCACAATTGCCGGATAAAGGCCCCTTTGCTATTCGTTATCCGCGTGGAAGAACGTTGAAGGTTACCCGGGAAGCCCCTTTTAAAGAAATAACAATAGGTAAAAGCAGAAAATTGAAAGATGGCGATGATCTCGCAGTAATATCAATCGGACCTATTGGAAGTTTGGCCGGCGAGGCCATTAAACGCGCGGAAGAAAAAGGAATTTCAATAGCGCATTACGATTTACGTTTTCTTAAACCTATTGATGAAGATACCTTGCATGAAATAGGTGGTAAATTTAAAAGGATAGTAACCGTTGAAGATGGCGTATTAAAAGGGGGCATGGGAAGTGCCGTACTTGAGTTTATGGCAGACAATAGTTATTATCCGGAAATTAAACGCGTTGGTGTGCCGGATCAATTTATAGAACACGGATCAATTCCCGAACTTTATAAATTATGCGGCATGGATAAAGAAGGTATCTATAAAGTGTTACTTTCATTTTCATGATATGAAAATTATTATTGCCGGAGCCGGTGAAGTTGGTACTCACCTGGCTAAATTGCTTTCCCGAGAGAAACATGATATTATTTTGATGGACGAGGATGAAGATAAATTATCTCCCCTCAGTGCTAACTTTGATTTAATGACAGTTACTTCATCTACTACTTCTATCTCCGGATTAAAAGATGTGGGGGTGAATAAAAGTGAACTGTTTATTGCGGTAACGCCCGATGAGAGCCGGAATATAACAGCCTGTTTACTTGCTTCCAATCTTGGAGCTAAAAAAACACTCGCCCGTATTGATAATTACGAATATCTTTTACCCAAGAACAAAGAGTTTTTCGAAACATTAGGAGTGCAATCTCTTATATACCCCGAGATGCTTGCCGCCAAAGAAATTGTGTCGTCTATGCGGATGAGCTGGGTGCGGCAATGGTGGGAGTTTTGCGGGGGGGCGCTTATTCTGATTGGTGTAAAGATGCGTAGTAACGCCCAGGTACTTAATATTCCTTTATCTCAATTAGGAGGCGTTGATACACCTTATCATGTTGTTGCCATTAAACGGGGAAATTCAACAATAATTCCACGGGGTGAAGATGAGCTAAAAGAAAATGACATTGTGTATTTTACTACCATGCGCAAATACATTCCTTATATTCGTAAGATAGCGGGGAAGGAAGATACAGCGGATGTACAGAATGTAATGATCATGGGGGGAGGCCGTATTGCAGTTCGCACTGCGCAATACGCGCCCGACTACATGAAAATTAAAATCATAGAAAAAGATATAGAACGCTGTAACCGCCTTACCGAATTGCTAGACGAGCGTATTATGATTATTAACGGCGATGGTCGCGACTTGAATCTGCTTGTTGAAGAAGGAATAAAAAATACGGATGCTTTTGTGGCCCTTACCGGAAATGCCGAAACGAATATCTTATCCTGCCTTGCGGCAAAGAGGATGGGAGTGAGTAAAACGGTAGCGGAGGTAGAAAATATTGATTATATCCACATGGCAGAAAGCCTTGATATTGGTAGTGTAATCAACAAAAAACTTATTGCAGCCAGTCATATCTATCAAATGATGCTTCGGGCAGATGTGTCGAGTGTTAAATGCCTCACCTTTGCCGATGCCGATGTAGCCGAATTTACAGTAAAAGAAGGTACCCGCATCACCCGTCATCCGGTTAAAAGCCTGGGATTACCCAAAGGAACAACCATCGGAGGGTTAATTCGCAACGGAGAAAGTCAGCTGGTTATGGGTGATACCCTGATTAAACCCGGCGACCATGTTGTGGTTTTTAGTGTAGATATGATGATTAAGAAACTTGAAAGGTTTTTCAACTAAACTGCAATGATACATTTTAAAATGATATTTCGTATCATGGGATTCCTTATCCTGATTGAAACAGTAATGTTGCTTTGCTGTATAGGGGTATCCTTATTTTATAAAGAAGACGATTTAGCCAGTTTTATTATAACAGCTGCCCTAACTTTCGTTGTGGGAGCCCTCCTTTTATATAGTGGGAAAAATGCCGATAATCAATTTGGCAAACGAGATGGAATTATTATTGTAAGCATATCTTGGGTAATTGTATCTGCATTTGGTATGCTTCCTTTTTATCTGAGTGGCTACGTACCCGATATCACCAATGCTTTCTTCGAAACCATGTCGGGCTTTACCAGTACAGGAAGTACCATACTCGATGATATTGAATCGCTACCCCACGGATTACTATTCTGGCGCAGTATTACCCAATGGATAGGAGGGTTGGGTATTGTTTTCTTTACAATTGCCATACTTCCCATTTTCGGTGTGGGCAGTGTTCAACTGTTTGCAGCCGAGGCCAGCGGCCTTACGTATGATAAAGTACATCCCCGTATCGGAGTAACTGCCAAATGGATATGGAGCATCTATATTGGCATTACTATTATAATAACCCTTCTCTTGTGGTTGGGAGGAATGAATGTGTTTGATAGTGTTTGCCACTCTTTCGCTACCGCCTCTACCGGAGGATTTTCGACCAAGCAGGCGAGTATAGAATTCTATCATTCTCCATACATTGAATATGTTATCTCTGTTTTTATGACGGTATCGGGAGTAAACTTTTCTTTATTATTAATTCTTACTAAAGGAAAGTTCAGGAAGTTCTTCAAGGATACCGAATTGAAATGGTATTTAATCTCTGTAGTTGCGTTTACTGTTTTCATTGCCATCGGACTGTATTATACCACCGGAATGGGAGCGGAAGAATCATTCAGAAAGTCTCTTTTTCAGGTTGCCTCTCTTCATACTTCTACGGGTTTTGCCACTGCGGATTACATGGTTTGGCATCCTTTATTCTGGGCATTATTAATTGTAGTTATGATTATAGGCGGATGCGCCGGAAGTACTTCGGGAGGTATAAAATGCATTCGAATGGTTATTCTGGCTAAAATATCAAGGAATGAATTTAAGAGAATCATTCATCCTAATGCCGTATTAACAGTAAGAATAAGTCAGCAAATAGCCTCACCATCTGTTATAACCAGTGTGCTTGCTTTCATTTTCGTATACTTGGTAATTATAGTAGTAAGCTGCCTTATTCTGCTGGGCTTAGGAGTAGGCTTCCTTGAATCTATTGGAGTAGTAGTATCCAGTATCGGTAACATGGGGCCCGGCTTAGGTCTTACCGGACCCGCCTATTCGTGGAATAGCCTACCGGATATTGCGAAATGGCTTTCTGCATTTTTAATGCTTGCCGGCAGATTAGAGTTGTTTACCGTATTGATATTGTTTACCAGAACTTTCTGGAAGAAAAGCTAAATTCAAATAAGCCCCATTTTCTTTGCCTTCTTCATCATATAAGCATGCGCGGCTTCATACTCGTTAGGAATTACCCCATCGAGTATGGCATCTTTAATAGAACTTTTCAATGCTCCCACTTCTTTGGTTGGTTCCAGTCCAAAAGTTTTCATAATCTCTTCTCCACTAATAGGTGGTTGGAAGTTACGGATGCGGTCTTTCTCCTCAATATCTTTCAACTTCTGCCTTACCAGTTGGAAATTGTTAAGGAAACGTTGTTTGCGTTCCGAGTTCTTAGAGGTAATATCTGCTTCGCAAAGCGTCATTAAGTCGTCAATATCATTACTGGCCTCGAATAACAATCGGCGAACAGCAGAATCAGTTACTTCATCATCGGCAATGGCAATGGGCCGCATGTGTAATCCAACCAGTTTCTGTACATATTTCATCTTCTCATTCATGGGCAACTTCATTCTTCGGAATATATCCGGAATCATCCTTTCGCCTATGAAATTATGGTTGTGGAATGTCCATCCAATGCGTGGTTCCCAACGTTTGGTAATCGGTTTAGCTATGTCGTGCAGTAAAGCCGCCCAACGCAACCATAAGTTATCCGTTACTTTACTTATATTATCCAATACCTCTAGGGTGTGGTAGAAATTATCTTTATGGGCTCTTCCGTTTTTAATTTCGATACCCTGTAGGGCAGATAGTTCCGGGAAAATAAGGGGGAGTAATCCGCTACGTTCCAGATCAATAAAACCTTTAGACGGTATGGGAGAAAGAATAATTTTATTTAATTCATCGTCAATTCTTTCTTTGGATATAATATCAATACGCTCTTTATTTCGGGTAATCGATTCAAACGTTTGATCTTCAATATAGAAATTAAGCTGTGTAGCAAAGCGGATGCAGCGCATCATGCGCAGCGGGTCGTCACTAAAAGTAATGTCGGGGTTTAATGGAGTGCGGATAGTGCATTCTTTCATGTCCTCAATTCCGTTGAACGGATCAACCAACTCTCCCAACCGTTGCCGGTTTAGGCACACTGCCATTGCATTAATGGTGAAATCACGCCGGTTCTGATCATCCTGTAAAGTACCATCTTCTACAATTGGTTTCCGCGAATTACGTTGATACGATTCTTTTCGGGCTCCTACAAATTCAACCTCGGTGCTTTTATATTTAACCTGTGCCGTTCCAAAGTTTTTGAAAATATTAACATGGGCACTTTTGCCTAGTTTATTTCCATACGCCTCTGCCATTTCAATGCCACTGCCTACAACTACCACATCAATATCTTTGGAGGGGCGTTGCAAAAAGAGATCTCTTACATATCCTCCTACAACATAGCACTCTAGCTCCAGCTCATTTGCAGTTTCAGTAATCAAACGGAAAACCTCTCCACTGAAATGTTCTCTTAATTTTTCCTTAGTAAATTCAATCATTATCAACAATAAATTCGGAGTGCAAAGTTAGGAATAAAATAAAGTGTTGCAATGCCCTAAATTGTTATTTATTAATAAGATCCGCGTGTCCATCTGTTTGTTTTAGTATAATCTGCACAATCTCGCTAGGAGCAAACATGCGTATATTCTTGTTAGAAGTACCTACTCCATTCGTTACAATGATAGGCACGCCGTTAGAGTTATGCTTTAATCCTGTACGGAATCCATATTTTGAACGACTAATTGGAGCGTACAATCCAAACATTGTAACCTGTCCGCCATGCGTATGTCCGGATAATACTAAATCTGTATTATCAATGGGAACCTGTTCGGCATAATCGGGGGTATGCACCAGCAATATCACAAAGTCTTGGGGAGAAAGCGCGTTAGTGGGCGATATACCATTCTTGTTTAAATCAAAGGGATTTCGAACTCCGGCAAGAATAATTTGTTGCTTCTTTCTATGAATGGTATCCAGAGCATGCTCCAGTAGATGAATATTACTCCGCTTCATTTCTGCTAAAATCTCATCGTAACAAGCATTGTAATCATGATTACCGAGTATGGCCCATATACCATCGGGGGCATTAACCCGGGCTAACATTTCAAATAATTCAGGAACAAATTGGCAGCCTTCATGATAATCACCACCCATCAATAAAATATCCACGTTGAGTTTATTCAATGTTTTTACTAGTTTATCCAATCTCTTCTCTGTAAAAAGGCTTTTATAATGCAGGTCGGAGATGAAGGCAATTTTGTATCCATCAAAGGCTGCAGGAACATCCTGATGGGCAAATTCGTACTTCTTTATTCTTCCCACCCCTTTGCCGGAGGCGCAGGAACCCAGGGTGATAATGATTATACAATAGAGGAGAAATTTATTCATTGTTTAGTTTTCTTTGCAGTAATATGAATAATCGATTCCTTTCATGAAATTTCCTGTAAAAATAGGAATTATTTGAAGAATGCACGTTGCATTTTCAAATTAGCACGTTGCATTTACCTCAACAGCACGTTGCATTTTTAAATTAGCCCGTTGCATTTGAGAAAATGCAACGGGCATTTAGGGTGATACAAACAACGTAAGACAAATATTTAAAGAATTAGTATCTTTGCAAATGGTTTTTCTACGGAGGCGAATAAAATAAATGGAAGAAATAACAATAAACTCACCCAAGGCATGGATACTTGCCGCTCGTCCTAAAACATTAACAGGTGCTATGATTCCTGTGTTAACCGGTAGTGCTTTGGCATTTATGGACGGAAGGTTCAATTGGTTACCCGCTTTAATCTGTATCCTATTCGCATGTTTGATGCAAATAGCTGCCAACTTTATTAACGATTTATTTGATTATCTGAAAGGAACCGATCGCGAAGATCGACTTGGCCCGGAACGTGCTTGTGCACAAGGTTGGATAACTCCGGGTGAGATGAAGGTGGGCATTTTTGTTACTATCGCATTGGCATGTGCTTTGGGCTGTACTCTGATATTCTGGGGAGGATGGAAATTAATTATTGTAGGAGTACTTTGCGTAATATTTGCGTTTTTTTATACAACAGGGCCGTATCCTCTTTCTTACAATGGCTGGGGAGATCTTCTCGTTTTATTCTTCTTTGGTTTCATTCCGGTTGGCGGCACCTACTATGTTCAGACCCTGGCAATAACTCCTAATGTAATTATTGTTTCTCTTATTTGTGGATTTATTATTGATACTTTACTTGTAGTAAACAATTACCGTGATAGAGACGCGGATAAAGAGAGTGGTAAGCGTACTGTTATAGTAAGGTTTGGCGCGTTATTTGGAGGGTATCTTTATTTGATATTGGGTGCTATGGCCGCTTTACTGTGTTTATGGTTTTTAAAAGATAACCATTGGTATGCAGCTTTGTTGCCTCAGCTTTATCTTATTCCGCACATACTTACCTGGCGCAGAATGGTAAAGATACATTCGGGTAAAAAATTAAACAGCATACTCGGCGAAACTTCACGGAATATGCTGCTTATGGGCGTTTTATTATCTATAGGATTGATTCTCGGCTGATTAATATTTTGCCGTATATCCTTTCATAAAAGTTTTGGTAATCACCGGTGGTAACTTCCTGAACCCAGTTTTGGTTCTTCAGATACCATTCGATGGTCTTAACAATCCCTGCTTCAAATTTAGTTTCAGGATACCAGCCCAGCTCATTGGTTATTTTCGTTGGGTCGATAGCGTAACGTTGATCGTGTCCTAAACGATCTTTTACAAAAGTAATCAAGTTTTCATCTATCCAATCAATATTAATTTCGCCTTTAGAATTAATTTCCTTCTTCTTTAATGCTTTTCTATATTCCGGCTTCTCTGTTAATAAACGATGGATAGTATCTATTGTTATTTTTACAATTTCGAGATTGGTCTTTTCATTATGGCCACCCACGTTATAAACCTGTCCGGGTGCCCCTTTCGTTAGTACCGCATCAATGGCTTTACAATGATCTTCAACATATAACCAATCGCGTACATTGCTGCCATCGCCATAAACCGGTAATTTTTTACCTTCTAAGATGTTTTTAATAATCAGTGGAATAAGCTTTTCCGGAAAGTGATAGGGGCCGTAATTGTTAGAGCAGCGTGTAATGGTTACAGGCATTTTAAATGTGTCGTGGTAGGCCATCACAAAGAAGTCGGCACTGGCTTTAGATGCACTATACGGGCTATGAGGACACAAAGGAGTATCTTCGGTGAAGAAACCTGTCATTCCCAGAGAACCGTATACCTCATCGGTAGATACCTGATGATACCTTACTCCTTTTCGCCAGATGGGGTAACCGTGTTCGTCTTTACCCATAACCCAGGCTTTTCGGGCAGCATCCAAAAGATTTTGTGTACCCAGTATATTTGTCTTCAAAAATAATTGAGGATTTTCTATACTGCGGTCTACATGACTTTCGGCAGCAAAATTTACCACAAAATCGAATTTGTATTTTGCAAAGAGTTGTTCTACCACATCACGGTTGCAAATGTCTCCGCGAACGAATATACAGCGTTCATCATCAATGTCTTCAGCAATTGTACCCAAATTACCGGCATACGTTAAGGCATCGAGTACAATAACTTTTATGTCATCGTATTTTGCCAAAATATATTTCAAATAATTTGCTCCAATAAATCCGGCTCCACCGGTTACTAAATAAGTTCTCATATTAGTTTAGCGTTATAGGTATAATGTGATGTTGTTTTGATTTGAACATACAAATGAACGACAAAGAACGGAAAGAATTTTCATGTGTCAAAATAAAAAAGATAAAATGTTGATGCAGTATTGTCATAATTCGTTTATTTATACAGTATAATATACTTTTTTAATGATTAAACTTGAGAACTATGAAAAGATTAATTTATTTAGTGTTGAGCATCATTCTAATTCTGTTTTTATATTCATGTAATAGAGATGATTACCATCAGGATTATAAAATTATCCGTGGAGATGTAAAGAGTATTCAAGTGATGCCATATAATAATGGCGGTACTATTTGATTCGCGTTCAATGGATTATTCCGTTGTCGTTTAATAAAAGACCTCGCAGATCAATTAATCAGCCAGTTCAATAACTTCAAGATCCTTGAATGCTCCATTATCAATAACAAACCGTACCAGCGTGCGAACTTTATGAAACCCATATTTCCCCGCCGCTCCCGGATTGATATGGAGCATATCAAGCGTTTTATCATATTTCACCTTTAATATATGAGAATGTCCACTGATGAAAAGTTTCGGTGGGCGTGCCAGTAAACTGCCCGCGATAGAAGGATCGTATTTGCCCGGATAACCGCCAATATGCTTCATTAATACTTCCGTCCCTTCTATTGTAAACCGGTTAACCAACGGAAACATTCTGCGAATATCCTGTCCGTCAATATTGCCATATACCCCCCGAAGCGGGCGGAAAGCAGCCAGTTTATTTGCTATTTCCATAGATCCGAAGTCGCCCATATGCCATATCTCATCACAATTCTCAAAGTGTTGAATGTATTTTTCATCCCACCAGGCGTGGGTGTCTGATAATAAACCAATTCTAACCATTTTTTCTTTTGATTTCTTGCTGCAAAGGTATTATATATATGATAAATAAAACAAGCCCGCAAAGTTTCGATGTTAGAGTAAGTGAAACTTGCGGGCTTTCTTCTTGAGAGAAAATTCTAGCTGATAGGGACTATCAGATAAGCCTTCGAAGGTTACAAGGGGTCAAATTGAATTCCATCACTGCTCATCGTATCCGCTCAACTACTTAAAAAAACGCTGCTCATAGCAGAAATGTACTAGCGAATTAATATTGCCAGTACCACACACATTATTAACAAAAAGCCAAAAATCAAATTTTCGTAATTCTTTTCCGTGAACTTTTTTACTCTCATATTAGTGTTCAAAGGTTTATTTATAGTTAATATCTCTGATTAATTGGTTCGTTTGGAACGACAAATATAAACATTATAAATTACTTAATGTCAATAATCGTCAAAAAATATTTTTATGCCATTATTATAGCGAATCCTATTTTAAGTGATTCTAGCCATTTAATAGCCGATATGCGCCAAGAATATCACCCTCCTTTGAGTTAAAATGTTGATAAAAATGAAATAAATGATGGGAATAATGAATATCAAAAATATCAATAGGCTTTTATTATTGAAGCCGAATATATAATTTTGTGTGCTTAGTTACAAAATACAAATTACAAGTACAACTATGCTTTTAACTTCATTAAGGGTGTTGCCATTCCTTATAGGAATGTGCATGATATTATACCCCAATAATATTATGAATGCACAAAACAAGTCGGGGGAGGCAGTTTATACCGTTTCGGGAAGAATAGTGGATAGCTCCGAAAAAGTTCCGGTAGAATTTGCAAATGTTATCCTTTATCTTTTAAATGATTCGATAGCTGCCGGATTCACAACAACCGATGCAGCGGGAAGATTTAGTGTAAATGTTAAAAACACAGGCGATTACAGGATGGCTGTAAGCTTTCTGGGCTACAAAACATTAAAACGGAAACCAATTACCATCACTGCCGACTTGCAGAAACAGGTTTTAGGTGATATTAATCTGGAACAATCGCAGCAACAACTATCCGAAGTAGTTGTTACCGGGCAAAAGCACCGGATTGTTTATAAACTTGATAAACAAGTTATCGAAGCTGCCACATTTCTTTCGGCAGCCGGTGGAACCGCAGTGGATATTCTTATGCAGGTTCCTTCTATTCGGGTAGATGCTGATGGCGAAATTACTTTCCGCGGCAGTTCCGGCTTTAAGGTGTACGTAGATGGAAAACCCAGTGCCTCGAGCGGTGCTGCCGCATTAGAGCAAATGGCTGCCACCCAGATTGAGGATATCGAAGTACTTAGTACTCCCTCTGCCCGAAACAGTGCGGATGGTGCTGTTGGTATCATAAACATCACTACAAAGAAGCTGGATATGGACGGATGGAGCGGAATGGTGAATCTGATGGGTAGCTCGGTATGGTCGCGTAATGTAGACTTTCTTTTTGCTTTGCGGAAGAGCAATTTCCGCTGGCAATTATCAGGAGAGGCTTCCAGCAGGTATGTTCTAAGCGATTATGATCAATTAAAGACGATTACCACACCCGAACTTGTTACCACAGACCATTCTACAGGAGACAGAGAAAGAAATACCGAACTGTATTACTTGCGTTCTGCTTTTGATTGGTTCAGCGGAAATACCACATGGTCGGCTGCCGTTATGGGAGGTTATAGAGATAGGTGGAGAGGTGGCGAGCTGCATTACGAAGATATTTATGAGTCTAAAACGGCCGGAGAGAAAACGTATGGCTCTTTTAACGGGAAAGACTTTGTTCATTTATACGAATATCAACTGCGGGGTGATTTGGCGGTAGAACACAACTTCCCGGGGCGGAAAGGGCACAGGCTAACAGCATCTTTGTACGGACTTTATGAAGGTAATGCCATGGAGAATTTCCAAACAGACCTCTGGGATATGCAGGGAAAGCAGGTGCAGGGGCATCGTGCCTGGGAACAGGAATACCGCTTTACCGGTCAGGTAAACGCAGATTATGTATATCCTTTGAATAATGGCAGCGGGAAATTCGAATCGGGTTATGAACTCTTTACCTACACCGAAGATGGCGATTATACGATTGACATGTTCGATACTGATAAAGATAAGTTCGCAAGCAGGGATGATCTTTATAATAAGTACTTATTTCGCCGTGATATTCATTCATTGTATGCGTTATTATCAGATTCTTATCTGGGGGTAAACTATCAGATTGGTTTACGTGGTGAATATACGTATCGCAAACTTGGTAATAATTTGAAATGGGCCGAAAATACTCGTAATCGCTTCGATTTATTTCCTTCCATGCATTTATCTTATCCTCTAAATGATAATTCGCAACTAAGGTTTGCTTATGCCCGAAGAATCACCCAGCCGGAACTGTTTTATATGGAGCCATATGTTGTATATGTAGATTTTAATACCGCTCAGAAGGGTAATCCTTATATCAAACCCGAATATACCAACTCTCTGGAAGCGGGCTATTTAGTAAACTTCAAGAACAATAGCACATTTTCAACCACTCTTTTTCATCGCGCGCGGAAAGATAAAATAGAACGTCTTCGTGTACCATACGAAAGTGCGGTTACGCTAGATTCAATGGCCAATGTAGGCAACGATTATTCAACGGGTATCGATCTTGCTACTACTCTGCAATTCAACCGCCGTTGGAATCTGGATGCCAATACAAGCTTTTATCATTATCGTATTAAAAATCGCATTAAGATTGAGGGTAATGATGAAGAAAGCTGGAACTGGCAACTGGCAATAAATAACAACTACGATCTTACCAAAAACACACGTTTACGCCTTGAGGCTTATTATGTTGGGCCTATGGTAAGCACACAAGGCCGGGTGGATGGGTACTTCTATATGAATTTCACCGTACGCCAGCAATTACTGAAACGCCGGCTTACGGCCAGTTTGGTAGTGAGGGATATTTTCTCCACGGCAGAATATATTCAGAAGCGTTCGGGGATTGGGTTAGAATCACTGAGTAAGATATATCCGCGTTCTCCGTTGTTTACGCTTAGTGTGTCTTATACCTTCAATAATTTCAAACCCGGAACCAAGGCAGAGAAAGCCAATCACGACATGTTTGAAGGTACAAATCGGTAAAAGAAAATCCTACTGATATATCGCTTTCTTTCCAGCCAGCAGTGTATTCTTCATTAACGAAACAATAGTCATCGGTCCAACCCCGCCGGGTACCGGAGTGATATAAGAACATTTTGGTGCTACTTCCTCAAAAAGAACATCACCGGTAAGTTTAAATCCTGACTTTGTTTTATCGGAAGGAACCCTGGTTGTACCAACATCAATAACAACAGCCCCTTCTTTTACCATATTTCCCTTAACCCAACTTTAACGCACGATTCCACATAAACCATCAACCCCTTTGCGTAAATCTACACCTATAAGACAAACTACAAAACGATTACTCTCATTCAGACTAAACATACCTTTTTTAAGAGACAAAGGTCGGTAGTGATCTGAAGAACTGAAAGACGGTAGATGTGGGATGCTTACGTTACTACTTACTCTTTTTTTAAAATCCAATCTTGTTCGGTTAAGAAGGCTTGTTGCTGGTGATAGTGTGGAGAATATAACTGAAAAGACTGTGCTTTATAATTTGCGAGACGTGCATCTCGCAATATTTGAGAAGTGTATCCTACAATACAAAGCGGAAGAATAGTTCTAGTGGATATCTTGGGTTAATTTTTCAACAATCCCAGCAACTTGTGGAATAAGTGGAGCATCGTTATCATTCATTATAATATAATCAGCCATATTTATTTTCTTTTCGTCATTCATCTGATGTTGAATTCGTTGCATAACAGCTTCTTTATTAGTGGAATCTCTTTCGATTGTACGTTTTATCCGAACCTCCAGAGGCGAATAAACCATAATGATTTTATCCACTTCATTGGCAAATCCGGACTCTATGAGAATAGCAGACTCCATTGCAACAATAGGATAAGAAGAAAAAGAAATGGCCCAATTACGGAAATCTATTTTTACCTGTGGATGAATAATATTATTAATAGTACGGGCATGGTCAGCATTGCTAAAAAGATAATTTGCCAGCAATGGTTTGTTTAACTCGCCATTAACATATATTTCTCTTCCTAGTAATGAAATTAATTCAGAGCGTATGTGTAAATTTTTAACTGTGATTCTCTTTGATTCGATGTCCGAAAGATATACAGGAATTCCCATGGTAGCGAGGAGCTTTGAAATTACGGTTTTTCCACTTCCTATACCACCTGTTATGCCAATTTTTATACTCATTGGGCTGCTGCTTGTTCTATGAGAAAATCTATTTGCGGAGGAACTATGCGGATAACACTTAAGCCTTGGGGCATATTGTCTAGCTCGACACTATATTTATCCGTTCCTAATTGAATTAATTCTTTATATGATATGTTTATATAGAGAAAATCACTGGTTACTTGTTTATATTGACTCATGCCTAGTTTAAAAGTTACTTGAACTTTAGATGGGAAAGTCCGGAGTACTTTATCTGGTGGAAAATCAGCTCCGTAAATAGGTACTTCTACGGTTTTTTCTGTATATATATCAACAGGAAGAGTTAGCTGGCTTACATTAGGTACAAATTTAGCTCCTTTTATAGGAGCGATGGCTACTTCAGTTCGTAGTGTATCCGATATGTTTTCAAAATAAACATTATGAATATAAGCCGTTTTTATAGTATCCAGGATTGACAAAGGCGCATATACGCGAACTGTATCCGGAGAAAATATAGTATCTGTGAGATAGTACTCTCTACCCGCCACTGCTTTTCCTCTAAATTTTACAGGTACAATTTTAGAATCTCCGGTGGCATAAATGTATTCAAGTGTATCTGGTGTTACGGATAATAGTCGGGTAGAAGAGTTCAACTGTCGTGTTACTTCTCTTCCATAATCAGGAGACAAAACCCGTATCTGGTTATTATTATTCCTGTAATCATTAAAATCAAGAATTACAGGAAAAAAGTTTTTGCTAAGTACATAATTGAGGAGAACTGTTCCTTTATCTTTTACTCGTATACGTAAATTTGATGCAGGTTCGGAAGTAAGGACAATATTATCAGGGACATTTTTAAGTCTTACAGGGACAGAAAAGTCTGTTTCATATTCATCATTAAGGGTTTGGAGTAACCAGAAAGCTCCGGCTACAAAAACAAAAAATAAAAAGATTAAGAACTCTCTTCCTTTTGCGCTTTCCAGAGAGTCCTTAATGTTTTTATATGCATTTTTTAATGTATCGATTATTTTCCTACGATCAATCATAGGTTTTATAGATTACTTTCCTGTAGGAGTAGTATTTACATCAGCAGGTGCTGCAAATACAGATGTTTTTTCAATTTTGATACGGATATTATCTGCAATTTCAAGAATTACATAATTATCTTTTATATCTTTAATCTTTCCGTGAATACCACCGGCAGTAACAACTTTCTGGTTGATTTCGAGTGATTTGCGAAAATTAGCGATTTCTTTTTGCTTTTTGTTTTGCGGGCGAATCATAAAGAAATACATAATAGCAAACATCGCTATCAGCATAATCCACATCATGCTTCCACCCATAGCGCCACCTTGTCCTTGAGCAGCACCTTGTAAAAATACTAATAATAAATTCATAATTTGAGTTTTTAAATTTTAGTTTGTGAGTTAATTTTTTGTTAACTTACCTTCTTTTTTGAGTTGGCTTACAATTCCATCCAATGTACCGTTTATAAACCCACCACTTTTTGTTGTACTATACAATTTAGCTATTTCCACATATTCATTCAATGAAACACTGATTGGAATATTGGGGAAACTCAATATTTCGGCTAGAGCACACTGCATAATCACAACATCCATAAATGCAATTCTATCCAGATCCCAATTTTTTGTGTTTTCGGCTATTAGATGACGATAATAATCTGAATTCAGAATAGATCTACGGAACAATCTGCGAGCAAATTCTTTATCTTCATCGTCTTTAAATTCCGGCAATAAAGGTTGATTAGCTCCTCTCTTAGGATCGAACTTTTTAATCGTTTTCAGAACAAAAGTATCAACTATTTCTTTATCATCATTCCAATATAAACTTTGATCTTCCAAAAGTTGATCCAGCGATTCGTTATTAAAGATTAAAGCTTTATACAACTTTCTCCAAAGCTCTCTGTCATCGGTGTAGTTGGATTCAGGAGATTTCATGTATTCTTTATATATATCAGAATCAATAATTTTTTCGTAAATCTCTTTTATAAAATCCTGATTGTTGTTCCATGTTTTCTTTTGGTTGGTAACAAACTCATCTAATTGCTTGTTAACTTCCAATTGAGCTATAAACTTATTTTCCACAAATTTCATATTGGGAGCAAGTTCTTCTTTTGTAGGAGCAAGTTTTGCCTTTGCTGTTTCTATGCGTTTTAATGCGTAGTTTGTTATGGCAGACATTAGCAACAAGAGATAATTGTAAAGGTCGTAGGCTTTCGATAAGCTAAAGAATAATTCCTTTTCCGCTGAATCGAGATTTTTACTTCCGTTTTGATAGTATGCATACACTATTTGTATAATCTTAAGACGAATAAGAACTCGGTTAATCATAATCCTGAATAAAACTGTTATAATCTGATGCAAAAGTAGAGAAATTAAATGATTTTCAAGAAATAAATCACATTTTTTATGTCAGATTTTCAATATCTTTCTGTTTTCTTTTGACAGTTTAAAAAAAATATCCAAATTTGAGGCCGATTTATCAAACAAACCAATCGATATGGAAGATTATAAGAAGAAAAACGGAATGGACGCAGCTGATAAAGAAATCGTGTTTTCCAAATCAATCAAGGCCGGCAAACGAATTTATTACTTGGATGTAAAAAAGAATCGTAAGGATGAACTCTTCTTGGCTATCACTGAAAGTAAAAAAATTATATCAGGAGATGGCGATGCATCACAGGTAAGCTTTGAAAAACACAAGATTTTTTTATACAAGGAAGATTTTGAGAAATTTGTTAATGGGTTGAATGAAACGATTGCTTTTATTGGCGAAAATCAACCTATAACGCAAGATTTTAGAAAAGAAAAAGAGCAGGAAGCCCTAACAGTAGCGCTTGCCGGAGTAGAGAGCGAGAATGTACTGAACAGCGAAATTAATATTGATATTGATTTTGAATAAATAGTTTAATAATATGCTAAGATAATATGTCAATGTGAGGACTTGAAAAAATGCGCACTCAATCGCACATTTGCACATTATCATATTAGCACATTGTTTTCTTTGAAATTCCAAAAGAAAGCGGTACCTTTGTGCCGCTTTTTTGCAACATGGTGATGATAAATCGCATCGTGTGATGGTGGATTAAGCAAAACTTAATTTAGAGTAACACAAATTTTAGAAAAATGAAATCAATTGAAATTAAAGGAACTGCAAGAACAATTGCAGAGCGTTCTTCGGAACAAGCCAGAGCTTTGAAAGCTATTCGTAAAGACAAAGGTATACCTTGTGTTTTATACGGTGGGGCTGAAAATCTTCATTTTACAGTATCAAACGATATGCTTCGTAATTTGATTTATACACCGGATATTTATCTTGTGAATTTGGATATTGATGGTAAGAAATTAAATGCTATTCTAAAAGATATTCAATTTCATCCGGTTAAAGATAATATATTACACATTGACTTTCTTGAAGTATTTGCCGATAAACCAATTGTAATTGAAATACCTGTTAAGTTAGAAGGTTTGGCCGAGGGTGTTAAAGCAGGGGGTAAGCTTACTTTGCAAACACGTAAGCTTAAAGCAAGAGCGTTGTATGATAATGTTCCTGAGCAATTAGTAGTAAACGTTTCTAATTTGGGTCTTGGTAAATCAATTCAGGTAAAAGAACTTTTATTTGATAATTTAGAACTTCTTAATGCAAAAGATAGTGTAGTATGTACAGTTAAACTGACTCGTGCTGCAAGAGGTATGGCTGCCGCAGCTGCTACTTCTAAGAAGTAATAATAATACGAGAAAAAAGAAGGTAAAGTGAGGTAAAGGAGATAAAGTAGGCTCTAAACCTCACCTCCTTTGCCTCCTTTACCTCACTTTACCTTCTTCATTATGAAATACTTGATTGTAGGATTGGGTAATATTGGTTCGGAATACCATGAAACCCGTCACAACATAGGATTTATGGTATTGGACGCCCTTGCTAAGGCGTCCAATGTTGTTTTTAGTGATAAGCGTTACGGTTTTATTGCTGGTATGTCTATAAAAGGTCGTCAACTTATTCTCCTGAAACCTTCAACATTTATGAACCTGAGTGGATTTGCTGTAAGGTATTATATGCAGAAGGAAAAAATACCGTTAGAGAATGTTCTTATTATTGTAGATGATATTGCTTTGCCTTTTGGTAGGTTGCAGTTGAAACCTCGGGGAAGCGATGCCGGCCATAATGGTTTGAAGCATATAGCTCTGGTTCTAGGAACCCAAGAATATGCCCGATTGAGATTTGGAATAGGAAATGATTTTCCTCGTGGGTATCAGGTTCAATATGTACTTAGTCAATTTGATGAAGATGAACAAAAAACTATTCCCGATCGTTTGGAAACTGCCGGGGAAGTGATTAAAAGTTTCTGTTTAGCAGGTATCGATATAACAATGAGTCAATTTAATAAAAAGTAAGAATCTTCTTACTTTTCTCTAAAATATGGAAGCAAGGATAGATAAATGGCTATGGGCAGCGCGTATATTTAAAACCCGCACTATTGCCGCTGAAGCATGTAAAAAAGGGAGGGTTACTATCAATAACATGCAGGTAAAACCTGCGAGAATGATAAAAGAAGGGGATGTGATACAAGTAAAGAAGCCACCTATTACCTATTCTTTTAAAGTGCTACAAGCAATTGAGAAAAGAGTGGGTGCAAAATTTCTTCCCGAAGTTATGGAAAATATAACCGCCCCCGATCAATATGAATTACTCGAAATGAGTAAAGTTAGTGGATTTGTTGACCGTGCCCGTGGAATGGGACGTCCAACAAAAAAAGATCGTAGGGAACTGGAAGATTTCACAACTCCCGAATTTATGGATGACTTTGATTTTGATTTCGATTTTGAAGAATAAATTATATGAAAAAGTTAACTTTCTCTTAAGGGGAACTTAACTTTTCCATATCTAACACTTAACTTAATATTCTTTCCTTATAATGCTCTCCTAATCTTATCTATCATTTGTTGATATTCAGCATCAGTTAGGTAAACTTTTCCCGGATTCATCTGGAATATGCCACCATAGTCTGGCCCATCGATGTATTTAGGTACAAGATGAAAGTGTAAATGTGACAGCCTGTCCGAATATGCGCCATAATTAATCTTTTCCGGATTAAAGATCTTATCCATGGCTCGGGTAACTGTTACCACGTCTTTCATAAAAGAGTTTCTGTTCTCTTCACTTAATTCATTTAAGTCATTTGCATGCTCGTTGTAAGTAACTAAACAGCGGCCATGATAAGTTTGTTCCTTAAATAGGAATACCCGTGAAACGTTAAGTTGCGCTATTTCAATCATTAAGCTATGAAGCGTGTCGTTATTTTGACAATATAGACATTCTTTTGGATCACTTTTCATAATATTTAAATTTTTAGTTGATACTTCCCTGCAAAGATATATTTTTAATAAATAAAAACAAGTAATATTGCTCTGCCGTTCTGTCACTTTTTAACTAAGATATCCTGTCAACAATCCCTGTTTTTATATAAAATTAGTTTTGGCACAAGGTTTGTTTTTCCCTAGTCGTCTGCAAACATGAACTTAATTATGAGTCATGTGTTATTGATACAGACTATCCATAAAAAACCGGATAATAACAAAATATAATATAAAAAAGAAATCATGGGAAAAATTATTGGAATAGACTTAGGAACTACAAACTCATGCGTTGCCGTGTTCGAAGGTAACGAGCCTGTAGTTATTGCTAATAGTGAAGGTAAACGTACAACTCCTTCGATTGTGGCTTTTGTGGATGGTGGCGAACGTAAAGTAGGGGATCCTGCTAAGCGCCAGGCTATTACAAATCCAACAAGAACTGTTTTCTCTATAAAACGTTTCATGGGTGAAAACTGGCAACAGGTGCAAAAAGAAGTTACCCGTGTTCCATATAAAGTTGTTGAACAAAACAACATGCCTCGCGTAGATATTGATGGACGTTTATATACTCCACAAGAAATATCAGCAATGATTCTTCAGAAAATGAAGAAAACTGCTGAAGATTATCTGGGGCAGGAAGTTACAGAAGCAGTTATTACTGTGCCTGCATACTTTTCCGATTCACAACGTCAGGCAACAAAAGAAGCCGGTCAGATTGCCGGACTTGATGTGAAGCGTATTGTGAACGAACCAACAGCTGCTGCTCTTGCCTACGGCCTTGATAAGGCTCACAAAGATATGAAGATCGCTGTATTCGACCTCGGTGGTGGTACTTTCGATATTTCTATCCTTGAATTTGGCGGTGGTGTATTCGAAGTTCTTTCTACAAATGGTGATACTCACCTTGGGGGTGATGATTTCGATCAGGTAATTATCAACTGGTTAGTTGATGAGTTTAAGAAAGATGAAGGTGCTGATCTTACTAAAGATCCAATGGCTCTTCAACGTTTGAAAGAGGCTGCTGAAAAAGCTAAGATTGAACTTTCTTCTTCAACAACAACTGAAATCAACCTGCCATATATTATGCCGGTTGACGGTGTGCCAAAGCACCTTGTTAAATCATTGACACGTGCTAAATTCGAATCATTAGCCCACGGTTTGATTCAAGCTTGTCTTGAACCATGTAAGAAAGCAATGAGCGATGCTGGATTAGGAAATTCTGATATTGATGAAGTAATCCTTGTAGGTGGATCAACACGTATACCTGCCGTTCAGAAACTAGTTGAAGATTATTTCGGTAAAGCTCCTTCTAAGGGTGTAAATCCGGATGAAGTTGTAGCCGTTGGTGCTGCTGTTCAAGGTGCTGTATTAACCGATGAAATTAAAGGTGTGGTTCTTTTGGATGTAACTCCATTGTCAATGGGTATTGAAACTCTGGGTGGCGTTATGACTAAGATGATTGATGCTAACACTACAATTCCTGTTCGCAAGACTGAAACATTCTCTACTGCTGCTGATAATCAATCAGAAGTAACCATCCATGTTCTTCAGGGTGAGCGTCCAATGGCATCTCAGAATAAATCAATCGGTCAGTTTAACCTTTCAGGTATAGCTCCTGCACGTCGTGGTGTTCCTCAAATAGAGGTTGCTTTCGATATCGATGCTAATGGTATCCTTAAAGTAACGGCGAAAGATAAAGCTACTGGTAAGGAACAGGCTATCCGTATTGAAGCTTCAAGCGGCTTGAGCAAAGAAGAAATCGAAAAGATGAAAGCTGAAGCCGAAGCTAATGCTGAAGCTGATAAGAGAGAACGTGAAAAGATTGATAAATTAAATCAGGCAGATAGTTTGATATTTAGTACTGAAAATCAATTGAATGAACTTGGTGATAAATTACCTGCTGATAAGAAAGCTCCTATCCAAGCTGCTTTAAGTAAGCTGAAAGATGCTCATAAGGCTCAGGATATTGCTACTATTGATTCTTCGATGGCTGAACTGAATGCTGCTTTCCAGGCTGCTAGTGCTGAGATGTATGCACAGAGTGGTGCTCAAGCGGGTTCGGATATGAATGCGGGGCAACAGCAAGAGGGAAGTGCCGGCTCGGGTGATGCTGAGAATATTCAGGATGCTGATTTTGAAGAAGTGAAGTAAGTATCGGTAAACAACGATAACTAAAAACAAGAATGTAGGGGTGTAGCTCAATGAGTTATGCCCTATTTCTTTTTATATTATTTCTCTTTGACTTTGCTTATTATTCGGATTTTTGTTGTATATTTGTACCATAATTGTACCGACACTTAAAAGTAGATAATATGACACTTGTAAAAATGGCGGTATTGAGAATGAGATATATAAGCAAAAAAGTGAATTATGCCAGCAGCGAAATTTGAAATAACACGTCAATGCAAGGTTTGTGGAGAGACCTTTATGGCCAAAACTATTGAATCGTGGTATTGCTCTCCCAAATGTTCCAAAATTGCATGGAAACGGCGCAAGGATGAAGAACTGAGATTGCAACGGTTGGACGATGTGGTCAAGAAGATACCAAAGTCCAAAGAGTACATCACAGTTCCTGAAGCATACGCTTTGTTTGGCATAAGCAAAGAAACTCTTTACCGCTTGATTCGTAAGGGTACAATCTCAAGTGTGAATGCCGGAGAAAGGCAGACTTTACTATCAAAAGAAGAATTGATGAAACTCTATCCTCTCCGAAAGAAAGCTCTTACAAAGCCAAAGCCTATTGTCAAGCTGTATAGTCTGGAGCCAAAAGACTGTTATACCATTGGAGAAATTACGGAAAAGTTTCTTGTGAATGAAAGTACGGTTTATCTACATATACGCAAATACTCTATCCCTACCCGGCAGATAGGTAACTTCGTGTATGTACCCAAGAAAGAAATTGATAACTTATATAAAGGTATGAAGCGATGAAGAAAGCATTAGTCAATACACGAGTGTCGGTAAAGCTCCGCAAGTCTGAATATCGTGATGAATGGTATCTTTATGTGGAATCTTATCCTGTATTCCAATCCGGGAAAGATACACCGCAAAGAGTGCGTGAATATCTCAATCGTACCATTACCACACCTATTTGGGATAAGTCACGCAATGCAAGGACTAATACCGAAGGCAAAACCACTTATAAGCCAAAGCGAGATTTGAACGGTGTTATTCAATGCAAATCTCAATTAGACCAAGAATCATGTATTTATGCCGATAAAGTCAGAAGCCTACGACAAAAGGAATATGATAATGCGGCTCTTTATGCTGATACCGATGCTGAACAGGCAGAGCAGTTAGAACGATCCAAAAGCAATTTCATTGAGTACTTCGACCATGTGCAACGAACAAGACACGCTCATAGCTCTGATTCTATCATTGTCAACTGGAGACGAGTTCATGAGTTGTTAAAGATATTTGCAAAAGGCGATACCATCCTTTTTTCGCAAATAGACTTAAAGCTGGTAGAATCGTTCCGTCAATTCATAATGAACGCACCGCAAGGTGGTACTAAGCGAGGTGCGATTTCTCAAAACACAGCTTCTACATACTTCTCTATTTTCAAAGCCGGATTGAAACAGGCATTTATAGACGGTTATCTGACTATTGATATTTCTGCGAAAGTCAAAGGTATTCAGGAAAGGGAAAGCAGGAGAGAATATCTCACGGTAGAGGAATTGAACCAACTGGCTCAAACACCTTGTGACCCATTACTGAAACGTGCAGCTTTGTTTTCTGCTTTAACTGGAATCCGTCACTGCGACATTCAAAAATTAAAATGGTCGGAAGTGGAAATGTTCAATGGAGGCTATCGACTGAATTTTACCCAGCAAAAGACAAAGGGTGTTGAATATATGCCTATATCAGAGCAAGCATATAATCTCTGTGGAGAACAACAAGAAGGAGAACTTCTTGTATTTGCCGGACTGCCAGATCCATCATGGATAAATCGCCCAGTCAAGAAGTGGGTTGAAGCAGCCGGAATATCCAAACACATTACATTTCATTGCTTAAGGCATTGCGATTTTTATTTCCAATTGAAAGCAAGTGAGTTACAAAAACATTTC
>DAIMFE010000037.1:0-26516 GCA_036724805.1 Bacteroides sp. | reverse complement strand
AATAGCAGTTGAAAATCAGAGAGTTGAATCGAATATGGCTGCAATGTGGGTTAAGCCCAAGTCTTATCAAGCCAGTTGTTAAACCTGTCTGATGTTTCAATTCTACACAGTACGATTAAGCCAATGATTGAGAATATAAAACAGCAGTGGAATATGTCGTTTCAATTCTACACAGTACGATTAAGCCTATACAAAGAGATATCAAAAAGAATGGCTCAAAGGAGTTTCAATTCTACACAGTACGATTAAGCCGGTATAGGAAAAAAAATAAACACTCATGCAAACATGTTTCAATTCTACACAGTACGATTAAGCCCTATAGCATACCCCTATCGAGCCCATATTGTATCCTGTTTCAATTCTACACAGTACGATTAAGCCAGAGTTCGAGGCCGGGGAGCATCAAAATAGGCACTATGTTTCAATTCTACACAGTACGATTAAGCCGGGGCTAAGGCTTATGATTGAAAACGCTCGTAAAGACGTTTCAATTCTACACAGTACGATTAAGCCCGCTGGTATATAGCGCTTTCGCTCATCAGTACATTTGTTTCAATTCTACACAGTACGATTAAGCCTAGGAGTTAGAGGACTAGGGACTAAGATGTTAGCTGAGTTTCAATTCTACACAGTACGATTAAGCCTATTACTCCGAGAATCGATTATTCGCAAGGGAACAAGGTTTCAATTCTACACAGTACGATTAAGCCCATGTTGTGGCAGCAGCTAGTGAACGCAGCGAGAATGTTTCAATTCTACACAGTACGATTAAGCCATCCCTGGACTGACAAATATTTTCCCAATATAGTCGTTTCAATTCTACACAGTACGATTAAGCCACCGCTCGGAAGTTTGGCTGGACGAGGTATGCAAAGTTTCAATTCTACACAGTACGATTAAGCCCCAATCTGGGCGTCTCCATCGATACCTATCACATAGGTTTCAATTCTACACAGTACGATTAAGCCCGAGTGAAATAACGAAGAATAATGCTGCAGCAGCATGTTTCAATTCTACACAGTACGATTAAGCCACAGCCTGCTGATCTCCAACAAGTGTTATCCGAACATGTTTCAATTCTACACAGTACGATTAAGCCCCGACCTGGAACAAACGAACAGTCGTCTTGAGAGGAGTTTCAATTCTACACAGTACGATTAAGCCGAATGGTCGAGACATGTCGAAGTTGTTAGTTGAGGAGTTTCAATTCTACACAGTACGATTAAGCCTGCTTGTTTAAGCACTTTGGTGTTATGTTCTTTAGTTTCAATTCTACACAGTACGATTAAGCCATCAATTAACGTGGAAAATTTGGAGCAAGAATTGCAAGTTTCAATTCTACACAGTACGATTAAGCCGCATTGAACGTATTCATATAGTTCTTTCCGATCCCGTTTCAATTCTACACAGTACGATTAAGCCACAGGGTTACCTTACGCGGCAACGCTAGCGTTGGACGTTTCAATTCTACACAGTACGATTAAGCCAAGTGCTACTACAATTAATCATTGACCCTTCGGGGGTTTCAATTCTACACAGTACGATTAAGCCGAACAAATTGCACCAGACAGCCTGCTTGCGTACTTGTTTCAATTCTACACAGTACGATTAAGCCTTACTCCGCGAATCGATTATTCGCAGGGCAATAAGGTTTCAATTCTACACAGTACGATTAAGCCTGCCGGGAACGTAAGTCCAGCACCGGCGGAAGCGAGTTTCAATTCTACACAGTACGATTAAGCCGCGATGCTAGGGCTGGGATCCGTAACGCAAGCAATGTTTCAATTCTACACAGTACGATTAAGCCTACAAAAGAATTAGGGGGCGGGCGCCTCGGGTCAGGGTTTCAATTCTACACAGTACGATTAAGCCATTGACGTTCTCAGAAGAAGCTCTGAGAGAGCTAGGTTTCAATTCTACACAGTACGATTAAGCCGGGTCAATATACGTAGTTAAATCTCGTATGTCACACCGTTTCAATTCTACACAGTACGATTAAGCCAGGGAATGTCGATTGAGAAACAAATTCAACAGAGGAGTTTCAATTCTACACAGTACGATTAAGCCTCGAGCTACGCTTACACCGATCTGACACTCGTTCACGCGTTTCAATTCTACACAGTACGATTAAGCCTAATTTTATCACTTCTCCCTGCTCAATTGAGCTAAGTTTCAATTCTACACAGTACGATTAAGCCTATCCCATGCCGCCATTTCGTCCGTTGTTAAATCTGTTTCAATTCTACACAGTACGATTAAGCCAGTTAACGTAGAAAATTTGGAAGCAGAATTGCAAGTTTCAATTCTACACAGTACGATTAAGCCACCGAGTTGGACACACTATATGACAAATCATAATGGTTTCAATTCTACACAGTACGATTAAGCCGGAATAAAACGAGCAGGCTTGAGTGTAGGATTGATGTAGTTTCAATTCTACACAGTACGATTAAGCCTATAACAGGGTTACCCTACGCAGCAACGTTAGCATGTTTCAATTCTACACAGTACGATTAAGCCCCCTCCGATTTAAAAATCCTTCCTCATTGATAATCAGCAACTAACCAATAAATTTGAAGCTATTTTTATCTTTAAAAACTGTCGACCCCTAATTCCATAAAAACACCTGGGCATCGACAATTCTCTAATTCATTAATAATCAATATGTCAAAGAGCTCTGTATATTATCCTTTTGCCATATTGTTTAAAATCTCAGTAACATCGACAAATCAACATCACAGAAAATTATCAATTTTGCTTCGTTCCTTGCCAATAATTTCTTTATCCACCCAACTCTGCTGACGGCCTTTGAATATAATTACACTATCCTCATCCGGCTCCATAAAATTCTTTGCCAAAGATACTAATTCTTTGAGACGAACTTCCGAAATCTCTCCTTCAAAAACAGAATTTTGTATCCAATTTAAATATCTTCGACATAGTTTGAGCATTTTACCAACCCGTTTCTCTCCGAAATCATAAACAAGAATAACATACATATTACCAATACATTTTAAGAGGTTTATATTCTTCGATATTCAATAAATGTTTGGACAACTTGTAACATTCCAATTTCACCAAATGCCGATAACTAACATTTCTGTTCAATGTTTTATGTTTTATCGTTTCATTAAGTTTATCTTCAATGGCCTGAATAAAAATCTTTTTACCGGATTGATTCAATAAGCAACAGTTCAATTTCTTATCGAAATGCTTTTCCTGAATAACTTTTTTATTGAGCACTGTGAATATAACTTTGTCCACTATAACAGGCTTAAATATTTCTGCAACATCCAATGCCAACGAATACCGCCGTTCGCCCGGGGTATGAAGGAAACTTATTGTAGGATTTAGCTGTGTCTGATGAATAGCCCGCAAGCATACAGTGTAGCAAATCATATTTCCAAAAGATATCAATGCATTCACTTCATTCTCTGGTGGCTGCTTCGTACGAATACCCATGTCAAACTCACCCAGAATAAGATTGAAGGCCTGATAATAATTATGTCTGATCAATCCTTCAATGCCCATGAGTTCTTCAACAGAAGTAGTTTGAGAAATTTGGCAGGCATATTTCTTTATGGCATTAATAATATCATCTACATTCTTTCCGCGTCTGTTATAATATTGTAGATTCTTCAGCATATTATGAACGGCGCCTTCGATAAATTTCTGAGCAATAACTATTCGTTTCTTTTTATTCTGATAAACAGAAGTCTGAGCTAAAAGCATTCTACCCGAAAGAAGCGAATCTTTAGGCATAAATGATCCGGTATAGTTTTCGTAATAATCAAAAAAATGTACTGCAATATCTTTCTTGCCAAGAAAGTTAAATAAAGCACTATTGGCACGAAGAGAGCCAAAAATGTAGAATTCATTGATGTCCTCTACCGGTAAATAACGAGGCTGGCCATCTCTTTCTCTACCGTTCTCATCTTCTGTGACAGGAGTAAATTTGAGCGTATTATCTTTTCGCTCCAATACTCCGGGATTGAATAAATAGAATGTCTTTTTCATATATCCTCCTCTCCACTATAACAAAAATCGAAATAGCTGCAATTCTTGCAAATCTTACTTTGCACAATTGGCGGACAGGTATCCGATTCGCCAATGGCAGCAATTTCCTTCTCCATATTCTGAATAGTTTCCCTGTCTAAACTACTCAAAACTACAGTATCTGTTTTTCGCAATAACGGATATTCCAATATGCCGGTAACTCCTGCAATACCATTACGCTCGAAAACATATATATAATACTTTAATTGCCATTCATGAGCTGTTTCAATTTTATTAGATTTCTTTATCTCATGAATAACTTTGTTTCTGACATCATAGAAGTCAACCCTAATCCCATCGAGTTCTATTTCTTCGTATTTATAAGATCGTTGCTGATAACTGTTCTTATGGAGCATCTTTCCTTCATATACCAAGTCGGAAGTATGCTCCATGTTTATATTGTTTATAAACAGCCATAATTTGCGCTTGCAAACTAACAGATAATTGAAGTGAGTGCCGGTTATGCGCATGATTTAATTTTGATTCTCGTAATCAAATGCAAACATTAGTTCGGTTAGTTTTTCTTCAGCTTTCGCCAAAGCATCAGCCGATTCGTTTACTGTTACAATATAATTTGAGCAAGGTAATGTAACGAAGACATCTGCACCAGCTGTTTCATCAATGATAGGTTTCGCTTTGGGTTTTTCGCTATCTTCAACAAGTTTTGCACGGATGGCACCTGCTAAAGTATTTGCATTATCACTGATTGCGATTGCTAATGTTTCCATTAAGCTGAAGGTACGTGCCTGATTAGAAGAAATGCGCCAGTTAATAATTGCTTTGGCAATTGCAGGTATGGCTTTATCTCTTTGTTCCTTGGGCATTACTAAACATTCTCCGAAAGCATTCTTTGATAGCATCCATCCTTTTTCTTTCAGTTCATCTACTTTTTCTTTTGTAATTTCCGGCTCAAACTGATTGGTTTGTACAGAGAATAAAGTACGTAAGTCGATAGCAACATCATAAACAAATAGTCCTACGGCACGGGCATTATCGGGTATCCATTTGCGATACAAACTTCTGTTGGTTCCTTCAAGATACTTTTCCACTTCTTCCGTACTCATCGGGTTGCCTTTCATATCACGTACAGTAACCTTATGCAGTTCCGGTTTATCGCTTCTGTCAAAAGATACATTCTCAGTATGCCTGCCACCAAGCAATGGATGTAATGGCCGCATAGCAGATATTGACAATGGACTTCTACGTTTAAGTGTTCTGCTGGTACCACCTTGTGAAGCCGACATCCACCCACCTATAATCTGATCGTAATATTGTGGGTCGCACAGAGAAAGTACTTCTTTTTCTTCTAATGCATTTTTATTATTCAAGCCGAAAACAAATTCTATAGCTGCCGGATTAGTTTCCAGTTCAGTACAAATACCATCAAGGATACTCCTTTTAACCTGCTGGCCGCTAGAGAAAGGCATTCTTACATTAAAAACCGGATCCCAATAAGACTTTTGTCCGTTATCGACACAAAAAACAGTATGATCTGCATGGCGTAACCCTCTGATATAAATAAATGGATTCATGATATTTTGTTTTAATTATTTAATAATGCATATTGAAATCTGATTAACGTATTGAAATAAGGAAAATTATCCTTAGGCATGGTGTGTACAATCTTTCCCAGTTCTTCGAAAGCTACTTTTTCTTCACCAAATTCTTCAATTAAGGGAATCATATTCTGCAAAAATTGTTTGCTACTAGTAGATTCCAATAGAATATTTACTTTGTTGGTACGATCTTTTTTTGCCTTTCCGGCACCAGCTTCATATTTTAGAAGCAATTTTGCTGCGTCCTGGGAGAGTTCCCAAAGTTTTTCGTTGTTTAACATAGCTATAATCCAAATTGAGTATGTATAAAAATTAATTGTTTGCGATATTTCTTTAATGGTTATCTTTTTTGCACCTTTATTTGTTGGCAGATAACTCCTAAGATCCTTTGGCTCCATAGCTTTTACACCTACCGAACCTTGTTGGCATAGCAAGCGGATGCCCATAGCCGTTCCATATAAGTCTTCAATATGTTTGCGATGTGTATTGAGATAGGCTTTTCCAAATATCTTTTCAAAGAATTCGTTAGGCCTTTTTATTCCACTTAAATCAAATGGAATAAATCCGATAGTAGTATTTGTTTGTCCGATATTATATAAATATGCAATCAGATTATCAAAGTTAAAATGCGATGAAATTTTTAGCAAGACCTTTACCCAACTTATTGTTGGGATAGAAAAAACATCATTGGTGGTATTAATGCCGGTTAATGGATTATATCCCAGCATAGGATCAGAATTATCATACAGTCTGTCATATCTATGGGTTATCCAGTTCCCATTCCATGTGTTTATCTGATTTCCTTTAAGCATAGGCGTTTCTTCCAACCATTGTCTGTAATATTTCCAACCTTCATATATATCTAATAAGATATCTTCATTGTCAAAAAGAATAGAAACACCACCGGATACTCCAATAGCTAAACCTTCTCCTATCCATGAGAGATAGATTAAATCCTTATTACTTGAGAGCGTAATATTTGTTTTCTGTCCTGAGGTTCCGGCTGTATCATCGGCTACCGGATATCCCCTTGCTATGGTATCGCTGGGAGATTCATTCTCAATCTTATGATACATTTTGGTGATTCTTTCCGCTCTCCTTTCCGGCGTTTCAAAAGGTTTCTTCCCCTTTATCATATCGTCCCAGCTTAACTTAGGATTCTCTAACGGCGAGTTTCCTGCTGTCATCATATACTTTGGATGATCAAAGAATAACGGAATATATATTTCTTTGAAAAAAGATTCGGCAGAGTGCGATGTTTTATTCCTATTGTTATAGGCATTTAAAAAGGTTTTTCCTACGGTTGATGTATACATACTTATACTGTGTTGTTAATTATTTAGCCACGGATTACGCGGATTGCGCGGATTTTAACATGGATTTTCTTTTTATTATTATCCGTGTTTTTTTGATCCGTGCAATCTGTGTAATCCGTGGCTGAAAAAATCATATTATAAATAAATATCATTGTTATTATTTGTATTTAATAGAGCTAAATCCAGTCCTCTTTCCCGAGAATAACATTCATTGGTCACTATATAAGGATTAGCACCTGTATTCAACATTCGTAATCCTTTCCAGGTAATACTCTTGTAAGAAACAGGGATTTCCAACATCCTTTTCACTTTCGAATCCGCTGTTTCATAGGTTGGTACGTCTGATTCAATAATACAGGAAGCAGATTCTATGTTAAGTTTTTCCAGCAATGCGGATTTGGGATAATGCCACAATTCTTTTATTCGCCATTGTTGATTGGCAAACACTGCGTTAAGATCAATGTTAAGTACTGTTACTTTCGGATAAACCGTATTGATGAGGTTTTGTAATGTCCTTTCATCTAGTACCTCTTTATCAGGGAGAACCCGGAATGTCTCTATCAGTATCTCCAAAGAATAGGGTAGGCATTCGTTCTTATCTTCGGGAGGAGCAATTACGCAAACCGGCTTGTATTTACCAATAGTAGCTGTGTTTCTTTTACGGTTGATACGGCCAAATCGTTGAATAAGCGCATCGATAGGAGCGGTTTCTGTTATCATTAAATCGAAACTAATATCCAGACTAACTTCTACCACTTGAGTAGAAACAACTATACAAGCTTTTGATGATTGGTTAAACTCTTCGATAAGTCTTTTTTCAAGGATATTTCTGTCTGACCGTTTATATCTGCTGTGAATCAGCATTTTGTTGATGTCCGGATAAAGCTCTTCTATTCTGCTGAAAAGAGATTGTGCATTCTTTACCCTATTGCATACTAATAATATTTTTTGATTACCTTTAATGGCATCTTCCAGTTGCGGAAAGAAGCTATTAAAAGTTTCTCCCTTGTAAACAATATGCCTGTTGAAGGTTTCAAGAGTTGAATCCGGTAAAGATATATATTGCAAACTTTCTTCCGGTAATAATGCTAAAATAGCACTTTCCAGTGATGCTGATATGGTAGCGGTACCAATGTGGATAGAGCAACCAACGTTTACCAATACTTCAACTATTTTCAGGATAACAGACTGAATAACATCCGAGTAGGTGTGTATCTCATCCAGGATAATATCGCATCCTTTAAGATCGAACAAAATACTCTCATATCCTTTCGTGCCAAAAGCAATGGAAGCCAATTGGTGCGGAGTAAGTACTTTAACAGCAGCACCAAATTTATCTTGGATTGCCTTTTCTTCTGTTACATTTCGATGATCAGTATCAATAACTAATCTTGAAGCAGCGTGCAGTAAACGAATATCATCGTTATTATCTTTTAAATCCTTACAAATTCTTTCGTACATGGCATTGATAGATGCCTGAAAAGGTAGTGTATAGAATATTCTCCCTTTACACCTCTTTAGCAGGAAGTCTGTTTTGCCAGCACCGGTCGGCGCTTTCACAAAAGAATGTTTCTTGCTTGTATCTGATGGGATAAGAGAAAGGGGGTAAAGCTGATGCTCACGATTATAAAAAGATACATTGGGAGTGCTGAACAATCCATTTATATTTGAATATTCCTCTTCCAGTGCAGATGCGAAATGGTCGGATCCAATTAATAAACCCTTCCAAGTAGACCATCCTCGCGGACGTTTAAGGCAATAGTTTACAGCATATTGATATCCTTCGTAAGCATCATCAATGGTTATCGAACCTGTTTTAATTCCACATTCGTTTAATATACCAGTTGCATCGGCGCTCCATGAGTCAAAATCTTTGCTGTAGTTGGTAAATACTTCATCTCCATAGTATTCATCCAGATCCAGTAATCCCAGTTCACCGGCATCTTTTACAATAGATTTATGGTGGGCAACAATCATATCTATAATGGTATCCCAATAATTTACCGGAATAGATTTCAAGAAGAATAACGATGCTATTTCATGGCGGAAAACCATTTCTCCCGGTGCTGGTTTGTATCCATGTAATCTTCTTTGAAATACCGGACTGGCTTTCCCTATGTCATGTAATAATCCACCCAATTCTGCTGTTCGTTCATCAAGCCCGGCGTGTCGGGCTGCTTTCACGGCTAGTTTGGCAACAGATTGAAGATGTTCGATCAAGGTTTGTCCGCCGTTCTTCCGGCTTTTTGCTAAAATATGGTTATAAGTGCTCATCTTATTTCCAGCCAGCCAAACATTTCCTCATTATTATTAAATCTGTCATAGCCTACGCAGAATGATTTATCATTCTTCTCAAAATGAAGTTCAAACCCGGGAAGGTTATCAAATTCTTCTTTCTTTAGTTGATATATTATAGTATCAGGCAATAGTATATCTTCGTTTCTGCAAAGACATATATGCTGGGTAGATGCTTTAACCGCATCAGATTCATTATCGAAAGCCAGCCATAATACGGGATTTAGCATAATACCACGCTTAAGAATAGAATTTTCTTTTTGGTATACTTTCTTCTTTTGCCCGGGTACAGTCTTTTTTGCATAAGCTTTTGATTTAACCGTTTCCTGTTGTATGCTCGATTCGGAATAAGAAAGTTTATGCCGGCAGATTCGGTTAACTTCCATTTTTTGCCTCATGCCTTCAATAATAGAAGGAGTTAGGAATTGTTGGCTATATGTTTCACTATCACGTACGGCTGTCCACGGCTTTATAAAGCCAAAAGGACCAGTGTATCTTATTGCATAATACATATAAATTGAAAGTTGAAAGTTGAAAATTGAAAATTACTGTTCAGGTAATAAAAATTAAATTAATACAAAGAACCGAAGCCGCTACCAGTGCAGTTTCCTATTCCGGTTTGCCATGCAAATAGCTTTGTTTCCGGTTTTCCTTTTATTATTATCGGGCAGAAGTTGGCTATATTTCCGATATCATGAATGTTGACTTTCTTGGTTTTTCGTTTCTCATAGGATAGATCAAATGAAATCTCCAAGGTGTCGTCCTTTTCCAATCCGGCTTCTTCCATTTTGTGCAACAAAGTCTCTTTCATCAATTCGTTTGCTTCATTATCATTAAACGTATAATGTTTCTCAAATTCCTCTGTTACGTTTCTTTTTATAAGGATGGGGCTGGCAAGTTTAAAAGCCTCCTGATTGGATAAGTCCGGATTCTCCTGTATATAAACATCCGTAACTTTAAGGCCATAAAACATTTCCGGATATTCTAAAATTGTATTGATTATTCTTTTTAAATAATTGTCGTTGTAGAAAGAGATAAACCATTTTGAACCCTTGTCGAAAGATAATCCTTTGTTTCCTACCCCAGTACCATTCATGAGCCACGAATAGGAGTAAAGAGATATTTTATCATGTAAGTTGTTTTTTCCCAGCCATTTATGTAATACGCCAATGAGAAACTGTTGATAGTTGTAGGGTACAAATTGTGTGTTTTTTGTAGTTTCGATATAAATTCGCATGTTATAGTTGTTTAATTTGTTCTTCGCTGTTGATAATTCGCTGTAATCATTGTTCGGCAAATATATAAAATATTTCTATATTACATATCATCCATCGAAAATCCTCGAAACTCAACCATATACTTTGCCATTTCTTTCTTTATCGAATCAGCCTTTCTCTCAAGCAATCCTACATCAATTTTCTTTCGATTGTTCCGGTGTAGGGTTAAGGAGTTTTAATTCTTTGGTTCTGTTATAGAATTTCATATTCAGTAATTTAATGGTCATTATCTTAACATTGATTACAAAATAAGATAAGGTTTTTAATTATCAATAATTAATATTGATAATATTGATTTATATTTGCATCTCATTAGAACAACGAACCATGAACGCAACCAACATTCTTCAAATCCGCCTATACAACCAACTCCTTACCGGAGCCAACCTCACTCGTCCCGCAGAAATAGTTTCCTGGCTAGGCGCTATGCAGTCGCAAAATTACGAAATGGCCAAGTGGGGGATAGGGGTAAGGCTTCCCAACGTCACCAACCAACAGATAGAAGAAGCATTTAATGCAGGCGAAATACTTCGCACCCATGTTATTCGCCCCACATGGCACTTTGTAACACCCGAAGATATCCATTGGATGCTCGAACTAACCTTTCCCCGCATAAAATCCGCTACGATGGATATATGCGTGTTCGCGGAGTAGAAGAAAAAGTGGTTCGCAAAGGGTTGGATATGATACTATTAATTCTCGAAGAACACGGGCACCTCACCCGCCGGCAATTAGTAGAACACCTCATAACCGGCGGACTTGAACTAACCGACAGTCGAGACTTGAACTACGTTATTATAAGATCCGAAATAGAAGGGTTGATATGTAGTGGTAAAGCAGCCGGAAACAAACATACGTATGCTTTGCTTCATCATCGGGCACCAAAAAAGCTATCTCTGCATAAAGAAGAAATGCTGGAAAAACTTGCCCGCAAATACTTCTCCAGTCACGGACCCGCAACTGTAGATGATTACATGTGGTGGTCGGGACTTACTAAAACTGATGCGAAAAAAGGAATAGAGCTTATAAAACATAATTTTATTTGCGAAATAATAAACGGAAAAACTTATTGGATGCCCAATAACATACAAACCCCCATTGAAAACATCGCCCGTTTGTTGCCGGCTTTCGATGAATTTGTAGTAAGCTATAAAGACCGTGAAGAAATTATTGATGAAATCTATTATCGAAAAGTACTTACAATTAACGGCATATTTAGCCCCACCATACATTATAACGGTAAAGCAGTAGGATCGTGGAAACGTGTGAATAAGAAGAAAGAAGTAGTAGCAGAACTTTCGTTTTTCGAAACTACTCCTAAGAAAATTCAGGAGCGGTTTAGTAAGCAGCTAAAGATGTACGAGAGATTTAATGCTAATGGAATATCTGCGGGGATATAGAATACTGTTTGTACCCAACCAACAGCCCATTGCATTTGGGTAAACAGCCCGTTGCATTTGAGAAAATGCAACGGGCTGTTTCAAATTAGCAACGTGCTATTGGTAGAAATGCAACGTGCTGTTGAGAGAAATGCAACGCGCTGTAATTTCTTATGTTTGTGTTATTAAACTTATTAAATATATTTGATAATATACTTATCCGAGTGTTTAATATTATTTATTATTCTCGTCATTTACCTCTCGGTTTCTTTCAAACAGTATCTATTGACGTATAATTTTAGAAAATAATAATATCAGATTGGCGGAAAGATTTATCTTTGCGGCTTTAGAAATAATAAATAGTTTCAATAGCTCAAGGATATGGTATCCAACCTCCATGATAGCATATCCTCTGTTTATATAGTCTGGAGTAAAAACAATAAACTGATGCGAACTGTTCTGTGGCTGTGGTATCAATCACTGTCGGGAATAGGTATGCTTGTTTTAAAGAAATAAATGTATGGAAAAAGCAAAAGTTATTGTTGTCATTTTATTTACTCTATGTGTAACTTCTGTAGGTGCTGTAACTCACGCGGAAAGAGATACATTAATAGCACCAATAGATATAATTCCGGATAACATTATATTTCAATGCTTAAATCATGAAAAGGTTTTAACAGCCAATGTACCTTTGGTACCCGATAAAATTATAACCGACAGTATTATAACCGACAGTATAATACTGAGTATGGTTTTAGCTGTTACCGCGAATATGAAATTACATGATGCAGAAAAAACAGACTCGATAGTTCCAAGGAAATACATATATCTAACTATTGATGATTCACCACTGAATGGTTGTAAATACATCGACAGTATTATACATGCAACCCAAATAAAAGCAAGTATTTTTATGGTGGGCAAACCAATGAATAGTTGTGGTAGATTTAAAACCGGTTACAACAAATTGAAGAATAATCCGTATATAGAAATATACAATCACAGCTACTCGCATGCTAATCATAAATATTTTCAATATTACACCAATCCGGAATTGGTAATGGCCGATTTTGAGAGAAATGAAGCCGACTTTACTATTCAGCATAAAATAGCCCGTTTGCCGGGACGTAATCTTTGGCATCTTGGCGAAAGAAAAAGAAATTATATGCAATCGGGTAAAACTTCTGCCGATTTATTATCGCAAAATGGATACAAGATATATGGGTGGGATGTAGAATGGCAATACGATTATACAACTTGCCGGCCAAAACAATCCATTGATCAATTGATAAAAGAAATTGAGAATATGTATTATAAATCACGCACTTTTACTCCAAGCCATGTTGTATTACTAATGCACGATCAGATGTTTGGGCGGGTGAATGATTACAATGATCTGGGAAGATTGATAAACAAATTAAAGGAACTCGGATATATATTTCAGTGCTTGAGCGCGTATCCGGATTGATTAGATTACGTGAAACAGAACCTTGGGTTTCATATTGGTAGCTCCTCGAACATTAAAATTGTAATCTTGAATACTTCTAAATTAATTTCTTTTCTGTTACTTCGCATGCAAATTAAGTAAAGGAAATGAAGAAGCTACATAAAATCACCGGAATTATTTTAGCATTGATTGTTATTTGGATGGGTGTATCAGGGGTAATCCTCAATCATCGGGAATCATTTTCCGGTATGGATATAAACCGTAATTACTTGCCGGATTCTTACTTATATAATAACTGGAATTACGGTTTCTTTAAAGGTTCAATCGCATTAACATCAGATTCTGTTTTTCTATATGGAAATGAAGGCGTATGGTTAACGGATGAAAACAACACCCAGATTAAGGAGTTTAACGCAGGTATTCACTCGGGGAATGATAATTTGAAGATCAGCCGTATGGTTTGTACTTCATCAAATACGATATATTGTGCCGGAATGTATCACCTGTATTCTTACAGCCGGGGCGAGCAAGAAGAATGGAAAGAGCAAGAGCTTCCCAAAGGCATTGACCGGATTGCTGACATGGAATTAAAAGGAGATACATTAATTGTTCTTACCCGTTCGGAATTGTTATTTAAAGACTTGTCTTCTGCCAACGCTTTCGAAAAGATTCAGTTACAGCCATCCCCGGACAGGACCGGGAAACGTTCACTTTTTCGGATTATATGGAAGCTTCATAGTGGTGAACTTTTTGGAGTAGTGGGGAAAATCATTGTTGATTTGTTTGCCCTGTTATTGGCGTTCTTTAGTATAACGGGAATCATCATCTGGTTGATGCCCAAATACATTCGGGCAAGGAAAAGGAAGCAAAGAACGGCTAATGCACCGGTTAAGACGTTTCGCTTTTCCTGGAAGTGGCATAATAAGCTAGGATTCTGGTTTACTTTTCCTTTGTTGATTCTGGTTATTACGGGTACCTTTCTTCGCCCACCACTTCTTATAGCAATTGCAAAAGCCGAAGTAACTCCTCTGCCATTAACCACGATGAGTTCGGAGAATACATGGCACGATCAGTTACGGGTTATCCGGTATGATGAACTGCGAAATGAATGGTTTCTTTATACTTCGGATGGTTTCTTTACAATGAAAGATATTCATGATTCACCCCGTAAAACACAATTTCAACCTCCGGTGAGTGTAATGGGAGTAAATGTACTTCAACAATTAGATGAAGATTGCTGGATAGTAGGCTCTTTCACCGGATTAACGATATGGAACCGTACCACCGGATTGTCTATAGATGGTTTTACCGGTCAACCGGTTCGCCCTATTACCGGAATGCCTTTCGGTCAACGAAAAATATCGGGTTTCACAACTGATTTTAAGGATAAAACCGTTGTTTTTGATTACGACAAAGGGGCGCATATCTTTGAACCGGGACAGTCGTTTATTCAAATGCCCGATCAATATGCAAGTCGGCCCATGTCATTGTGGAATCTAGCCCTTGAAATGCATACGGGAAGGGTATTCACCTTTCTTGGAATGGGGAATGTCCTGTTTGTATTTGTTGTAGGTGTAACTGCTGCATTAATGATTTTCAGCGGATGGTGGGTGTATAGAAAGAAGAACCGCAAGTTGTCACTGAGCGAAACTCGCGGTAAATAGTTATTCAGCACTTAAAAGTTATACGTCAACCCCACGCCGAGAATCTCCTTGAACTGAATTTTTGGTCCACCGAATGTGCCATCCTCTTTCACCGATTTTACATCATCGTCATATTTAAGAGTGGTGTTAAGAGTTGCAGAAAGGAATTTATTTATTTTCATGCTGATCATAAGATCCCAGTTGATATCAACATTGCCAAATGTTTTATCATAAGCGGTAAATAAATCGATTGTAGAAATTAAATTCACGTTTTCCATAATACCTTGCTCCATTCTTGCTTTAAGGTATGCTCCCATTTCAATGTTGAATTTATCTCCCGGATCAACTCCAAAAGCGCCCAAATCAGAGAGGTAGTCATCTGCAACGATAGTCATTTTAGCCGAAATGGGAGACATATATATGGAGTAATTAGCTTTCGGCCTATATTCCATACCCAAAGAAACATTAGAGTAGGCAGGGGCAAAGAAATTCGAAATATAATTGGTTTTATCAGGATAATCGTATCCTTTGTAGAATTGGGTTTTTAAATCGGCCATAGCGGCATAAAACCATTTGTCGTTTATGGAATATCCTAATTGGGTGGTAAAGTTAATATTATCGTTAATCTTTCTGTTGCCGGTACCTTTTGTTTTTGATACCCCATATTCCAGTACTAAATAATTTTGCCATAGCCAGTTTCCCTTTTTCCTTAATAAACTTCCATTAAAGTATGCATTTGCCGCGAATGAGTTTTCACCCCCTGCCGACCAGTTTTTTACTGCGGTTTGCGAGAGATTAAGTCCTGTTACTCCTTTAAAAACCCATGCTCCATCTACAAAATCGGTTGCGGGAGCAAAAGTAATCTGAGCATTCGCTGTAAACAAATTGACCAAAATAAATAATGACACTAATAATTTTTTCATTGGTTAATAAATTAAATTTTAATAAGTGTTTATAATCAGAAACAAACACCGCGTTTATTTGTTCGTCTCCGGTTGGCATCCTTAAATAACGTTTAAATTTTTAGGAAACGCAAATTTAGTGAACTAAACGATAAAAACGATTGTTTTACCTGTAAATTGGAATAATAATTTGAAATTAATAAACAGAAGGCTTATGAAAGGTTTATTTTTAGGAGTGGCATTAGGTGCCGCTGTACTTTATTTGGTACAGAGAAGTAAAAAAGATGGTGGATTGGATAAAATGTGTGATGAAATGAAAGATTATGCCGGAAAGGTAAAAAGAAATGTAAAGGATACCTGGGATAAAGGCGTAAATCAGGCAGAGTATATGAAGGAACGTACTGAAGATAAAGTGCAAATGGCCGAAGCAAAGATAAAGGATGCCATGAAATAAAAGATTAAACGCGGAGTTACGCAAATTAAAACTCCGCGTAACTTCGTAACTCCGCGTTTAAATCAATATGCAAACAGTGGATACTTCTTCATGGTTTCATTTACGCGGTTGCGTACTCCGGCAATCACTTCCTCATTATCCACATTTGATAATACAATTTCGATCATCTCGGCAATCTCTTCCATTAAATCTTCCTTGGCGCCACGGGTAGTAATCGCAGGAGTACCCAAACGAATACCGGAGGTTTGAAAAGCTGAACGGCTATCAAACGGAACCATGTTCTTATTAACTGTAATATCCGCGGCAACTAATGCTTTCTCGGCAACTTTACCGGTTAGTTCGGGATATTTATTGCGAAGATCAACAAGCATAGAGTGGTTATCGGTACCACCCGATACGATATCGAAGCCGCGATTCATTAGCGCCAGGGCAAGTGTGCTGGCATTTCTTTTTACCTGTTTCTGGTATTCTATATATTCGGGTTGTAAACATTCAAAGAACGATACAGCTTTGGCTGCAATAACGTGCTCCAGGGGGCCGCCTTGTATTCCTGGAAATACAGCAGAATCAAGTAATTGAGACATCATTTTAACTTCACCTTTAGGAGTTGTTTTGCCCCATGGATTAGGAAAGTCTTTACCCATCATAATAACACCGCCGCGAGGACCGCGTAATGTTTTGTGGGTAGTAGATGTAACGATATGAGCATATTTAACCGGGTTTTCCAATAATCCGGCAGCGATAAGTCCGGCCGGATGAGCCATGTCAATCAATAAGATTGCACCAATTTTATCAGCAATTTCGCGCATACGTTTGTAATCCCACTCACGAGAGTAAGCCGAACCACCACCAATAATCATTTTTGGTTTTTCGCGAAGTGCAATTTCTTCCATCTGATCGTAATCTACGCGACCCGTTTCCTTCTTTACATTATATTCGCAGGGAGTATATATGATTCCCGAAGTATTAACTAATGAACCATGAGAAAGGTGTCCGCCGTGAGACAGATTTAATCCCATGAATTTTTCACCCGGATTCATCACAGCAAGAAATACAGCAGCATTAGCCTGTGCTCCCGAGTGTGGCTGAACATTCGCCCATTCGGCTCCGAAGATTTCTTTTAAACGATCAATAGCGAGCTGCTCGCTTTGGTCAACCACTTCACACCCACCGTAATAACGCTTTCCGGGATATCCTTCGGCATATTTATTGGTTAGCCAGGAGCCCATAGCCTGCATTACTTGGTTACTTACAAAGTTCTCCGATGCTATCAACTCGATACCTTTGAGCTGACGTTGATGTTCTTTTTCGATGATGTCGAAAACTAAATCGTCTCTTTTCATGTTGTATATATCTAAGATGCTTCCTTTGTTAAACGCACAAATTTATAGAAAATCATGCAATAATTAACAAGAACGTTAGTATTTTATTTTTTATAGATATAGCGGTGCCCGATGTGGGTTTGACGAAGATATTTAAAATATTATCCCCAGGGAAAAGCTCAAAATATTATCTCTTCTTTTGAATAGCATATAGCTGGTTCCCTGTTCCATATTATCAAATGTTACGGATTTTGAAATGTTTCTTATGCCTTGCTCATACCTGAAATCGAAAAAGATATTAGAGATATTAACGGCCGCACCTACCACTAAACTCACAGTTATAGGATGTAGCTCTTCCTGAATATTTTCCTGGTCGAAGTCTTTAAAAACGATCTTATTATGGTTATTAAAAAGATATTTTATTTTTGGCCCGCCAAAAACAGATAACCCATACGGTCCGCTTTTGATAATATTATACCCATATAATACAGGCACTTCTAAACTATGTATTTTAGATTCTATAGTTGCATATTCCGGTTCTATCTCCTCGCTGGATGATCCTAATTTGTCGAAAGTTATTTCGCACATGCTTATTTGGTAAGAGATTTCGGGCTGAAGATAATGCTTAAGGAAATTGAGCCGCATGAAAGCGGAAGCCAGGTAACCTATTCTATATGTATTTTGTAAATGGTTAATAGTTACATTCCCAATCTTGAAATCGGAAATAAGATACATAGACGAATTAAATCCGGCACGGAATCCGAAATTAACCGTTTTGTTATTGATACGTTGGGCATCCTGGCCAAAAGCAGAAATAAATACAACAAAGGATAGAAGACCAACAATAAGTAATCGCTTCATGTTTTATCTTTTAGCTTTCTTTTTTCAACAGACCAGCCAAATTTACCTATTTTCTCTCCTAAATCAAAATAATTTCCATGCACATATACTAAAGGATTGGTTTCGGCAAGTTCAAGCTTTCCTGTTTTATTGAGATAAGCAGTTTCTGCTTTTACATTTATTACATCAGCAATAAACATATCATGAGATCCGAGCGACAAGATTTCTTTTACCCTACATTCTATACAAAGCGGAGATTCTTCAATGGATGGAGCACTAACTAGTGTGCTTTTTCCCGGAGTCAATTTCATTTCCTCAAATTTATTATAATCTCTGCCAGAACGTACACCACACCAATCAGTGGCATAAGCCATATCTTTTGTAGTAAGATTGATAACAAATTCCATGTTCTTTTTGATAATTGCATGCGAGTGTCTTTCGGGTCGCACAGAAATATAACACATAGGTGGATTGGTACAAAGGGTACCCACCCACGCTAAAGTGATTATATTGTATTCGGATTCATCATTACCACAACTCACTAATACGGCGGGTAGTGGGTATATTAAAGTTCCGGGTTTCCAATCTTGTTTCATGAGAATAGGAGTTATATAATTTCAATATCTTCCCTGGTTTGCTCTTTCTCGCAGTAATGACACTTAAGCACACATTTATCTTTGTCGATTACATGAAATACCGTTGCCATAGGCTCGTTATTCGTAATGCAATTAGGGTTTGCACATCTCACGATTCCCTTTAATGTATCGGGTAATTCTACTTGTCTTTTCTCTACTCCGTAGTTCTTTATGATATTTAGCTTTACATTCGGAGCTACTACGGCAATACGATTAATTTCTTCATCACAAAAGTATTTATCAGCAATCTTTATGATTCCTTTTTTCCCTTGCTTCTTGCTCTCCAGATTGAAACCGATTGTAATGTTGTTTGTCATTTTTTCTAACCCTAACAGTGACACAACGGTGAAGAGTTTGTCGGTGGGTATATGGTCGATTACAGTACCATTTGCGAGTGCCGCTACCTGTAATTCTTTCTTTATGGCGTTTTCTTTTTCCATGAATATATTACTTAGAGTTTAACTTCTTCCAATCCTATTCCCAATACATCACATAAGATGGCTTCGCGGGCATAAAGTCCGTTTTTAGCCTGTTGAAAATAGTAAGCTTTGGGATTGTCGTCAACATCATATGAGATTTCGTTTACACGGGGTAGCGGGTGAAGGATTTTTAGATTCTCTTTGGTGTGTTCGAGCATTTTATTACGAAGAATATAAATGTTTTTAACCCGTTCATATTCCATGAGATCGGTAAAACGTTCTTTTTGCACTCGGGTCATATAAATAATATCGGCCTCCTTAATAATATCCTCATTGAAATCAACGTGTTCAATGTATTTAATGCCATGCTCTTTACAGTATAGTTTATATTCCTCGGGCATTTTCAATTCTTCGGGAGCAACAAAATGAAATGTAGGGTTGAAGTGGCGCATCGCCATAAGAAGCGAATGTACTGTGCGACCATATTTGAGATCGCCTACCAGAAAGATGTTAAGATTGTCTAGTGTTCCCTGCGTTTTGTAAATGGAGTATAAATCCAGCATGGTTTGAGAAGGGTGTTGATTGGCGCCATCACCGGCATTAACTATAGGAACAGGAGCAATCTCACTGGCATATCTGGCGGCTCCTTCAAGATAATGCCGCATAACAATAACATCGGCATAGCTACTAACCATTATAATGGTATCTTTTAGCGTTTCGCCTTTTGTTGAGCTGGTTGCTTTAGGATCGGCAAATCCTATAACTCTTGCGCCAAGGCGATTGGCAGCTGTTTCAAAACTTAATCGGGTGCGGGTGGAAGGCTCGAAAAAGAGAGTGGCTATTACTTTGCCTTCCAGAAGTCTGCGGTTAGGTTGCTTTTCAAATTGCTTCGCCATTTCAATCATGTAAAGGATCTTTTCTCTGGAATGGTTAGCAATTGTCACTAAACTTCTGTTATCCATAGGTCTTTTTGAATTATGAATTGTGAATTTTGAATTTTGAATGACCATGCGGATTTAATCATAATCATCTGGACTGTAAAGATAGAGATTTATGCGGCAACGTACAAATATGCTAATATAATAATGTGTTCAACTTTCAACTCACAACTTTCAACTAATTCAACCCCTGCTGTTCATACTGTTTTCATCGGGATTCATTTCTTCTACCGCCGCTTTTACTTCTTCAGAACTAGGCGGTGTGCCAATACTTTCGCAAGATTCATCCGGTCTTGCTTGTTCAATCGGGATTCTTAATTCGTATTGGGATTTACTTTTGTTATCTGCTGATTCCATAAAATAATTGTTTAAAATGATTTTGTAGTACTATAACATCTTTCGGGATGAAAAGTTTATTGAAAAGTACCGGGTTAGCAGATTTTTGTTTAAAAACGGTATAAAACAGATCCCTCGGTAGCCTTTTGTGGTTACCTGCTTGGTGATTACCTTTCAGAAATTAATTCCGAAAGCAAAAAAGGCTTTGTTTTGATTGGGGTTAAATGTAAGTTTTGCAAAAGCCGGTATGCCGAATGAATCGGTAATATTTATTTCTTTACTGGCTCCTAATGAGATATTTACCACATTAAGCCCTGTTGAGTATGCTCCTTCCCATGGAGTAATACCAACTTCGGCAGCAAAATGCAATTCTCCTAATTTAAAAGGAACAATAGCTTCTGTATAGCTAGAATAGGCACGTTTACCATTTTCTTTGGCATAATCATCGCCCGCAAAATAGGTATTCCAATTCAGAACGAGGAAACCAAAGTCGTAACCAACAGTTGCTTCCAATATATGCGGGGTTTTGTGTGCTGCATATTCAAAATAACGATCTTTTTCTTCATCGTAGTTAAACCAGTAATCGGTGATGGCAGCAGTGAAGCCACCCGTTTCGTATCCAAGAGTAAGGTCGATTTCTTCCGTATCTTCCAACCGGAATCCTACCGATCCCCATGCAGTAAGTGAAAATCCGTTTTTAGCGATCGAGATAGTTGGTTGCACGCTTGCACTTCCGCAATCTTCTCCACGCCAAATGTATTTACTTACTAAATCTGCACCTATTGAAACGTCCAATTTATTGTTGTTTTCCTGTGCTCCTGTTGTGGAATAAATGATTGCCATAAACGATAGCAAATAAATTCTTCTTTTCATGATTTATTGGTTTATAACTTAAGAAGTAAGCATTACTATTTCTTTATAACACAAAATTAACGATTATAGATTGAATATCGGTTAAATTCAATACCTTTACATATAAAGGTTGCAGTGAAATGTTCAAATTTAAACACTTTGTAGTATTACCGATAAGTTTGCTGGTGATTATATTTTCATTCTCCGGTTGTTCCGTTATACGTTCGATTGGAAAATATCCATCGAAAGAACAAAAAGCTGAATTTGCTTCACTCTCCAATTACAAGGATGGTGCTTTTCAAAATATATACTCTACCGATACCATTTTGTATATTGAAAATAGAATTCATACAGAAAAACACAGAAAATTCAGGAAACGTCCGAAGCTATCTAAAAACATTCCCTCTGTAAAAACCAATCTAAAAGATACAGCTTTTTCCCAACCAACTATTATTTGGTTGGGTCATTCTTCCTATCTGATTCAAGCAAAAGGATATAATATATTGGTTGATCCTGTTCTCTGCGATTATGCTTCACCTTTATTTTATTTTAATCGCAGCATGCCCGGTAGTCATATTTATAGACCCAAAGATCTTCCTCCGATAGATCTCATTCTAATAAGCCACGATCATTATGACCATTTGGACTGCAATACCATACGAAAGTTCCGAAGAAAAGGAACAAAAGCTATCGTTCCTCTTGGGGTAGGTAGATTTTTCCATGATTGGGGATGGAAATCCGATAGGTATCAGGAAGTAAATTGGGGAGATTCGATTTACATTGATAAGAACATATATCTTATTTCTACTCCTCAGCAACATCGCTCGGGTAGGTGGAAAAAGAAAGATCAAACACTCTGGACATCTTATGTGCTGCATATTCATGGATGCAACATCTTTATCGGTGGCGATGGGGGTTATAATAAACACTTCGAAGACATTGGCGATAAATATGGCCCTTTTGATCTGGCTATTTTAGAAAATGGACAATACAGTTTAGAGTGGCCCAAGAATCATTCTTTCCCCGAACAAACTATTCATACAGCTCAGGATTTAAGAGCCAAAATGGTTCTTCCGGTACATTGGGGGAGATTTGCTGCTGCCTATCATCACTGGAATGAGCCGATAAAAGAATTTCTACCATTAATGGATGAGATTGGTATTCTGGTTACAGTTCCCAGAATAGGGGAGCCTTATACAATTGGGGATCCGCCTAAAAGGGAAGTTTGGTGGGATTTTGAATAATTTATTGTTTTATAATCCATAGGAAAGTTCCCTTTCTTTGATAGAAACTGCGGAAAAGGCAATTCTTTTAGCATATCGGTACATTACCCGTATCCAAAAAAGTAGCTTTTGAAGGGCTTCTGGATGCGATATGAAAAAATAATTCAAAAAAAAATCATAGCAACTGCAACTTTTTGATATCATGATGCGTCTAACATTGCAAAGAAACAAACGAAAGAAAAAATAAGATAATACAAACAATTAAAACTTACAATTATGAAAGCTAATTTATTAAAATCAGTAGTGTTGGTAGCCTTGTTAATAGGAAGTGTTTTTGGTTCAACCCTTAGCGCGAAAGATGTGTTCGTAACTAACGAAGAAGTAAAAAACGAACAAGTAGTTTCTAAAACAATTTATCGTTTGGATGGGTATTTGTACCGTCATGTAAAATATGACTTCACCTATGATGAAAGCGGTTGTTTATCGACTAAGTTGGTGTCTAAATGGAATGAAGAGAAAGAATCATGGACTCCGGATTACCGTATAGATTTTACCTATAACAATGGTGAAGTTGTAATGGAATTGGCAAAATGGAATGCAAAAGAAAGCACTTATAATCCTACTACAGAAAAAACCATATATGCATTTAACGGCAACAATGAAGTGATGACCTGTTTAAATACTAAGTGGAATGATTCGGTTAAAAAATGGGACATTAAAAGTCAGCTGAATAACATCTGTAATGGAAGTATTTTTGCTATATCCGAATAAGAAACAAGATAAAAACATGAAAATATGATTCTAGTTTGTTGTAATAAATGATGCGTTGGCGCACGGCATACCTAAAATGTATGTCGTGCTTCATTGTATTTTCTCACATTGGCTTTTTAATTGTAAAATGAAGAGGTGTTCCGAAAGGAACGCCTCTTTTCTATAGAGAATCCTTATGCAGAGGCATAATCTTGTGCCTACTCTTTATTCAATACTTTTATCTTTTTCAGAATCTTCGGTGCCAAATCAAATCTCTTTATAACACACAGATTCATCCTCCCTGTATCAACAAACAATTGCTTATCCTTCGCATGCATCACACCAATTTTATTAAATACTGCATTTACCCCTACAGACCATGAACCACCATTATAACCCAGTGATACCCTTGGGTATGTGCTCGGACTAACCTCTACCGATTTAAAGAAATCCTTAACATGTTCGGCTCCAACACTTATGCCAACGGTTACACCAATTGAAGCAAAAAACTGACGTTTGATCACCCAAGTATAAGCATAGCCGCCCGATATATTTATCTGATAGCCACTAAGATCATTTGCATCATTTACAATCAAGGTGCTATCGCCTGATATGCGGTTGTAATACATGCCACCTCCCAATTGGAAACTTCCGGCCGATTTAAGTTGTTTCTCATGCTGGTTAAAGGCGGCACGATACGAAAACTTTTTATTGTTGAAAATATATTGGCCGTTCAATCCGTATTGTACCAACCGGATATCTGGATGTAGATGAATTATTTCGCCTTCTTTCTTTTTTTCCGAATAATAAAATCCTTTATAGCGTTGAAAGAATATATCGCCAATCAATTTCTTTCCATAATAATGGTACTGAAAATCCATCGACTTGGTTTTACCCCTCTTCTTGTCGCGAAAGGCGCTAAAAGTCATACCACCGGAAAGAGAAAAGTCCTTATATTGAATCCCTAACCCAATACCTACCGGTGTATTGGGTCGATAGCTTATTTCTTTATCTTCTTGAATAATATCGGATATAACAGAGAATTTTTGATAAACATATGTTCGTATAGAAAACTCTTGATGGAATTTACCTATATAAGTAGTATCCACTTGTCCATATACTACAACTAATGGAATTGAAAAGAATAAGAGTGTCAGGCAAAAAATGCGGCAAAAATCCATAATGCGTTTTATCGTTTCGAGACAAAAGTAATGAAATTGACTATAATCCTAACATCTATGACCGAATTTTCCCCCTTTATGTCCGAATCACAATCTTATTTTTGTTCTGAAACTTATAATAATCCATAAAGGATAACATCCAAATTATAAAATTATGAGCAGTAAACATGTACGCGTCATACTGTGTTATTTCTTATGTTTTTCGTACTTTTGCAGCCAATTATTATAATTTAAATCGATAAATCAATATGAAAACAACCAAACTGCTAGCTCTCTTATTAGTTACAATCTTATTATTTCCCTTGCAATCTATTGAAGCAAAAAAGAAAAAGGAAAAAGAACCAACCGATCGTGAATACTGGTGCGACTTGATGTATCGTATTGCTGCTCCTATACTTAGTAATATGAGTGAAGGAAAATTGCAACAGGAGATGCAAATAGAAGTGAGTCCTCGTTGGGATGGCCGCGATAAACAGGTAACCTATATGGAAGCCTTCGGCCGATTAATGATGGGGCTGGCTCCATGGCTCTCCCTACCAGATGATGATACTGCCGAGGGAGCTCAACGCAAACAATTAAGAGGATGGGCACTGAAAAGTTATGCCCATGCGGTAGATCCTAACAGTGGTGATTATCTGTTATGGCGCAAAGAAGGTCAACCTTTAGTTGACGCAGCCTTTATTGCCAGTAGCTTTCTCCGTGCTTTCGATCAGCTTTGGGTACCACTGGATAATGTAACCAAAGAACGTTATATCAACGAATTTAAACTACTCAGAAGAGTAAATCCACCTTATAATAACTGGTTGTTATTCTCGGCTACTGTTGAAACATTTTTATTTAAAGTGCAAGCCGAACCCGATATGTACCGTATAGCTTCGGCCTTTCGTAAAACCGAAGAATGGTATGTTGGCGATAGCTGGTATGCCGATGGAATGGAGTTTTCTTTCGATTATTACAACAGCTACGTAATTCAACCTATGTATGTAGAATGTCTTAATATCATTACAAACAAGTTGCAAAAATGGGTAGTTACAGAAAAGCATTACAATAGAGCCATGAAGAGAATGCAACGGTATGGAGTTATTCTGGAACGTTTTATTTCGCCCGAAGGAACTTTTCCCGTATTCGGTCGGTCCATAACTTACCGTTCTGCAATTTTCCAACCGCTAGCCATGCTGGCATGGTATAATAAATTACCCGAAGAATTAACCAACGGACAAGTTAGAGCCGGAATGACTGCTTCCTTAAAACATATGTTTGCCAACCCGGGTAATTTCAACGAAAAAGGTTTCCTAACCATTGGTTTCACCACGTCACAGCCGGGAGTAGCAGATTCTTATAGTAACAATGGCAGTATGTACCTTACTTCTGTGTCTTTTTTGCCTTTAGGGTTACCGGCAGATCATCCTTTCTGGACCGATGAACCGCAACCTTGGACTTCAAAAAAGGCATGGGAAGGCATGGACTTTCCTAAAGACCGGGCTTATCACGAATAGTCCCCCCAAAAAACATATCATAGTTTGCACGCCCTTGTTTCCCGGCGTTTTCTACTCCAACAGCACGTTGCATTTCTCCCAAATGCACGTTGCATTTGAGTAAACAGCACGTTGCGTTTTCTCAAATGCAACGTTGTAATTCTCAAATGCAACGTGCTGTTGGAGTAATACAAAGTTTCGTATTGGGGGGTAAATATGT
>DAIMFE010000036.1:0-26622 GCA_036724805.1 Bacteroides sp. | reverse complement strand
ATACGCTTTAGGCGTATACACGCTTTCCAGGCGTGCCTCTTCAACCACTCGAGCACCTCTCCAAAAGATATTTTCCATTAAATTGGGCGCAAATTACAAAAAAAAACGTGAATCGCCAGCAATTTCAGGTACAAATGTATCCTTTTTTTTCATGTTCTATTGCATTCTAGGTTTTTTATAACTATTATACAACCAAAATTAATAAACTTTAAAATCTTTCGGTTGCTGTTGGTAGCTTATCGAAAATTCTCATTGTACCGGTGGTGGTTACATCGGCTATTTCCTCAACTGTTGTTTCATAAATATCGGCAAGCTTTTGCAATGTAAATTTAAGGTAAGCGCTTTCATTCCTTTTGCCCCTGTAGGGCGCCGGGGTTAAATACGGGGCATCGGTTTCTAAGGCTATTCTGTTTAGAGGAACCGACTGTAACACAGTGGGTAATTTTGAGTTTTTAAATGTCACTACTCCATTAATTCCTAAAAGGAAATCTTCAAACTCCAGCAACTTTAAGGCTTCCGCTTCGGTTCCGGTAAAACTATGGAAAATGCCTTTTAAAGGGGTATCTTTATAATGCGCCATTGTATTGTATAACAATTCAAACGCGTCTCTGGAGTGAATTACTACCGGCAAATTATATTCCAGCGCCAGCTGTAGCTGATATTCGAATGCCTTTACTTGCGCATTAACATAGGTTTTATCCCAGTATAAATCCAGGCCGATCTCTCCTACCGCCACAAATTCATCGCGTTCTTTAAGGTATTTTTCTATTATTGCCAGTTCTTTTTTATAGGAATCATTTACAGAGGTGGGATGCAACCCCATCATAGGGAAACAATATCCTTTGTATTTTTCAGTAACTTTTAATAGGCTGTCAATTGTTGTATTATCGATATTGGGTAGAAGTACATGCGAAACACCTGCCTCTTTGGCATTGCCGATTACTAAGGGTAAATCTTGCGAAAATTCATCTAAATAAAGATGAGAATGAGAATCAATGTAACTCATTGGATTAATTCAATCTTTTTTTCACTCGACCGATAATAATAAATCACTCCGTACTCTCTGCATTTATCCAGTCGCAATTCATTGGGTTGTAAGTTCTCAAATTTCTTTTCTATCTGATTCCACAGGTCCAAAATAAGTTCATCCGCTACGGGACGCATCTCTGCCAATTTCTCGAGACTTTTACCGGTTATCGCCTGAAGGTTTTTTTGCCGCAAATAGCCCTCCATAAATATATCATAGTGTACTTTTACCTTTGCGATAGTTGGGTTATAAATGGGGATACCACCGTGCGCAATTCTATTTTGTTCTCCAACGATTATTTTTTCACCCCATTCGGCAATGGCGCTTTCTGCCATTAAATCGGGAACATTATAATTATCCAGTGGTAATCCATACCATTCTTTATAGAACGGTTTTATTTCCGAACGCTGAACAGCCATATTCAATACTTGTATAAAATGGGAAACATACAATCTGGCCATCTTCACAGTGGGCTGATGTAGCTTACTTGATTGAGCCTGATTATCGAAGCACAATTTATAATAATTTTGGGCTTGCACAAATTTGCGTAAAAAATTCCGAGCTTCCGAAAGCGTATTCAGGGAAATTACCAGATTGTGAATATCGTAATTGTCTCCTTTCTCTACCGCTTGAGTCAGTGCGCGAAGTCTGGCTTGATCTGTATTCGGCAGTCTTCTATAAGGCATTTCCTATTTTTCTCTATGCATTAATTGGTTTATAAAATTTTCCACCTCGCTTTTCCTATCACTTGCTACAGACAATTTATTCAACACATCCATAGCGATATTGTAATATTCTTTAATCTTACTTTCGCAAACTTTTTGTATTCCAAGCTGATTATATAGGTTTATCACAGCCGCTATTTTCTCGTTAGGATTTGATGTATTATCATTCATCCAATGATTCAATTCGGCTTTCCGGTTTTCATCCGCCAGTTCGAAAGCTTTAATCAATAGATAAGTTTTCTTGTTGGCAAGAATATCTCCACCTATATTTTTTCCAAATATAGCAGGATCTCCGTAAATATCCAAATAATCATCTTTTAATTGAAAGGCCAAACCTGTATTTATTCCAAACTCATATAATAATGCCGCGTCAGCCTCTGAAGCCTCTGCCTGAATAGCGCCCATTTTTAAGCTAGCCGCCAATAAAACAGCCGTTTTAAGCGTGATCATCTTAATATATTCCGCTTCGGTTACATTGCTACGATTCTCAAAATTGATATCATATTGCTGTCCTTCGCAAATTTCTAATGCTGTGGTATTGAACAAATTCCACATTAACGTTTGATTTATTGCTGATTTAGCAACATATTGACAAGCCAAAACAAACATTGCATCGCCCGATAAAACAGCGGTATTATCATTCCACCGTTTGTGAACGGTTTGTTTCCCTCTGCGCATATCGGCTTTATCCATTAAATCATCATGCAGCAGTGTATAATTATGGAAGATTTCAATACCGGCAGCAGGCGGCAATACACTCCGGATATCGTCTTTATATAGATTGTAGGCCATTAGCATTAACAGCGGACGAATTCTTTTTCCTCCGATGGATAGTATATATTCAATTGGTTCGTAAAGTTCTTTTGGCTGGCCTATAACGGGTAATTCTGATACATATTTGTTTATTTCATCTTGCAACTGTGCGGCTGTAAACATCTGATTTTGTGGTTTTAAAGAAAAAAAGGCTGCCCAAGGGCAACCTTTCTTCATTGATATAACATAAATTACTGTAACCTAAACTGTACGGGTACTGTATATTTTACACGTACCGCTTTTCCTCTTTGTTGTCCCGGATTCCATTTGGGCATTGTTGAAATAACGCGAAGCGCTTCTTTATCCAGATATGGATCCACACTACGTACCACAACCGGATCTACCACAGAACCGTCTCTATTCACAACAAACTGAATAATAACGCGTCCTTGTGTACCATTTTCCTGTGCGATTGTAGGATATCTGATGTTCTTGCTCAAATATTGCATTAGCGCTGCTTGTCCGCCCGGAAACTCAGGCATTTTTTCTACAATTTCAAAGATGGTTTCTTCTTGTACTTCTTCTTCTTCTTCAACAACTACAGGTACATATTTAATTTCAACTTTCTGTCCTGTATCTTCCGAAGAAGCAATTTCAGTATTTTCAACCTCAATATCATCCTTTACCACATCTAGGATTTCCGGCGCAGCAGGAACTTCGGGTGGTGGGGGTGGTTTAACTTCTTCAATCTGGGTGATTGGAATAATCTCCTCTTCAAACACAACTTCTGCCACTGCCTGGCTCATGTCAATCACTTTATCCCGTTCAGTCCACTCGAACGCAATAAACATAATTGAAAGCACCAAGACATAACCAAGCAGCATCCACGTGGATTTCTTACCCTCGAGGTCTGCTTTTGGTGATTTTTTTACTTCCATAATGTTAATTTAATTAATGAAAACTAGTGTAACTCACTCGGTTACAAATATAGTACATTTTGGAATACCGCGCGCTTAAACTTGGTTTTTTTATTCTTTTTTAGGAATATTCAATGAGAACGGAATACCGCATGCTCCGCGTTTCCGCGCGATTGTGCCCAAATGCACGTGGCATTTCAACCAAATGCAACGGGCTAATTTGAAAATGCAACGGGCTAATTCGAAAATGCCACGTGCTTTTGGTTGAAATGCCACGTGCATTTGTAAATTGAAAAAACAGCAGCAGGAGCAAACGCTTCTTCTTTTCTTTTTCTTTTCTTCTTTTAATATTTTCTTTTCTTATATGTTCTTATATGTTGCTATAGGGTAGCTATAGCTAGTGCTAAATTTAAATATTTTTATCTTACTGGCATCAAACGATTTATCAAATAGTTTACAACAGCAATTCGTAGTTAAAAAGTGTTGAATGCGCAGTGGTTTTTGTTGTATGGATACGTCTATCCTCTATTTTCAAACAACAATAGCCAACCCTATATACAAAGAACCTCAATTAGGTTTGAACCTGTATTCCCTGCCCGAAGCCTTGCTCGAATGCAGTCCTGATTTCTTTCGACTCGACAGCGTGGCTGCCCGTACTTGTTTGGCTATGGTGTCGGACGTTGGCGATATAATGAAGATAGTTCTTGAAAAAGAAAATACAACAAAAGCGGGAAGACTGGCAGGCGCATTTCGGAATATCGGTCATACCTCCGCTGCCGATGAGATAACAGCCACTATGAAAAGTCTGGGCTACGACATTAGAGAAGAAGACCCTTTTGAAGACCGAAGCTCCATCGGTTATTCTCGGATTACCTCTCCTTATGTTATGAGATTGAAATTGATGTGGAATAAAATGCGGGACGTAATTATCGCCAATTTTCCTGAAACTAAACATATCCATACAGATGTTGATGCCTGCTTGAAAGATATTGACGCACAATATAAATTGGATGCTTATCATTCGCTTTCCATTGAGGGATATAAAGTTACGGACGAATTAATAGAAAAAGTGAAATTGGGTAATTGGAAACCCAATGAAGATTCTTCTGATGCTGAACAGCGTAATGCAATGGCTGCACGAGGTTACTGGCAAGCATTCCAAGCCGTAAAAGAAAGTACAAAGAAGATTCTTGAAGGAAAAAATTCGGGAGAGGTTGCTGATAATGATCGACGGTATTAGGTCATTTTATTTTTGGCTACATTCACCCCTATATGGACGGCAACGGACGTATGGCTCGCTTCCTAATGAATACGATGCTGATTTCGGGTGGTTATAACTGGACTGTCATTCCGGCAGAAAGGCGTCAGGAGTATATGAAAGCTTTGGAACAAGCCCGAAGGGCGGACACAAGGCCCGCCCCTACACCATGTTTCAGTTGAGCAATGAGGAGTGCGAAATCTTGAGGTGCAAAAATTCCACCTCAAATTGGGGCGGTCGCAGATATAATCCATACGCCTTTACAGAGCAAGGCATATAATTTACACACCATGCGGCATTCTCACTCAAAAAAAACGACTTTGATGACTTCTTATTCCATTTCAATTACGAGTTTTATGTATCTTTGCCAAACCATTTAATAGTACAAAGATGAAAAAAATAACAATTGCAATCGATGGTTTTTCTTCTAGCGGTAAAAGCACAATGGCGAAAGATCTGGCCAAGGAAATCGGATATATTTATATAGATAGCGGGGCGATGTACCGGGCTGTAACACTGTATAGTTTGCGAAATGGAATCATCAACGATGCTCTTATCAATAAGGAAAAACTGGAGGAAAAGATTCAGGATATTCATATAACCTTTAAACTAAACCCTGAAACAAAACGCCCCGAAACATATCTCAATGGAGAAAATGTGGAGAATCAAATTCGTAATATGGAGGTTTCTTCTAAAGTTAGCTTTATTAGCGCTATTCCTTTTGTGCGAGAAGCGATGGTAGCGCAACAACAAGCCATGGGAAAAGAAAAAGGAATCGTTATGGATGGTAGAGATATCGGTACTGTGGTGTTTCCTGATGCCGAGTTGAAAATATTTGTTACCGCATCGCCGCAAACCCGCGCCCAACGAAGATATGACGAGCTGAAGGCTAAAGGCGAGCAAATTAATTTCGATGAAATACTTCATAATGTAAAAGAAAGGGACCACATCGACCAGAATCGTGAGATAGCTCCTTTGCGCAAGGCAGACGATGCGATATTGCTGGACAATGGTACTTTAACGCTTGATGAGCAAAAAGAATGGTTGTTAAAACAATATGAAAGAGTTATTGGTTAATAACTATTACAATGGCGAAGATTGAGATTGATGAAAGTTCCGGATTTTGCTTTGGCGTGGTGAATGCGATAAAAAAAGCCGAAGAAGAATTGGCGCTAGGCAATAAACTTTATTGTTTGGGTGATATTGTACACAACAGTAAAGAAGTTGAAAGATTAAAAGGGCTGGGGCTGATTACCATTAATCATGATGAGTTCAGGAATCTGCACAATGCGAAAGTGCTGCTTCGAGCGCATGGAGAACCACCCGAAACATATGCCATTGCGCAACAAAATAATATTGAAATAATAGATGCTACCTGCCCTGTGGTGCTACAATTACAAAAGAAAATTCAACAACAATATTATACAAAAGAGCCGGAAGAAGAGCAAATTGTTATTTACGGCAAAAAAGGACATGCAGAGGTTTTGGGGCTGGTGGGCCAAACCGATTCGAAAGCTATTGTAATTGAGAACTTCAAAGATACCGGCAAACTCGATTTCAACAAGAGTATTCGGTTATATTCGCAAACAACAAAATCGCTGGATGGCTTCAAAGAGATAGTTCAAGAGATTCAGAGGGAAATATCACCGAAGGCCACTTTCCGGTTCTACGACACTATATGCCGCCAAGTTGCTAATCGCATGCCTAATATTCGCCAATTCGCATCCTCGCACGATCTGATATTCTTCGTTAGCGGAAAGAAAAGCTCAAATGGTAAAATGCTCTTTGAGGAGTGCCTAAAAGTAAACCCCAACTCACATTTTATTGATAGCAAAGACGAAATTAACAATTCCCTACTCCTAAAGGCGCAATCTATTGGGATTTGTGGTGCTACTTCAACACCAAAATGGCTGATGGAAGAGGTGTATAACTACATTGGGATGACAATAGCTTGTCTTTAATAAAAAACGCGCTATTCAAGGGCGGACACAAGGCTCGCCCCTACCTTACCCGCCCCTACACCTGCGGTATCGCAACCCCTGTAATTTAATAATTTTTGCTTCAAATAACGCTAATGCACATTTTGAAACAACATTGTGAAATAATTTTAAGGGATTTCAATCGCAAATCGCAAATCGCCTAATCGTAAATTAAATCATTATCTTTGCAGCGTTTAATCAAATAAAGATTATTTATGGGACTAGTTAAGTGTATTGGAATCTTAACTTCCGGTGGTGACGCGCCGGGAATGAATGCCGCCATTCGTGCAGTAACACGTTCGGCTATTTACAATGGATTGCAAGTTAAAGGTATATACAGAGGATATAAAGGCCTCATCACCGATGAGATCGTTGAGTTTAAATCTCAAAATGTGAGTAACATTATTCAATTGGGCGGTACTATATTAAAGACAGCCCGCTCTAAAGAGTTTATGACTCCCGAAGGACGAAAAATTGCCTACGAAACAATGCAAAGGCATGGTATCGATGCACTTGTGGTTATCGGCGGAGATGGTTCGTTGACCGGCGCGCGGATATTTGCGCAAGAATACAATATACCTTGTATCGGGCTACCCGGAACAATTGACAATGATTTATACGGTACCGATACTACCATTGGGTATGATACGGCTTTGAATACGATTCTGGATGCTGTTGATAAGATACGGGATACCGCAACCTCTCACGAACGTCTCTTTTTTATAGAAGTTATGGGGCGCGATGCAGGGTTTCTGGCACTAAATGGTGCAATTGCATCGGGCGCTGAAGCTGCTATTATTCCTGAATTTAGTACTGAAGTAGATCAACTGGAAGAATTTATTAAGAGTGGTTTTCGTAAATCAAAAAACAGTAGCATCGTTATTGTAGCAGAAAGTGAATTAACCGGCGGCGCCATGCATTATGCCGAAAGGGTTAAGAATGAATATCCGGAATATGATGTGCGCGTAACAATTCTCGGACATTTGCAACGCGGGGGTAGCCCAACTGCTCACGACAGGATTCTGGCAAGCCGATTGGGCGCTGCTGCTGTTGATGCTATCATGGAAGATCAACGAAATGTAATGATAGGCATTGATCATGATGAGATTGTATATGTTCCTTTTTCTAAGGCCATCAAAAATGATAAACCTATTAATAGAGAACTTGTGAATGTTTTAAGGCAATTGTCGATTTGATAGTTAATAGTTGACAGTTGACAGTTGAATCCATGGAATTCAACTGTCAACCATCTCTCGTCAACCATCAACTCATCATCTTTTCTTATAAAACCTCAATGCTTCCGGCATTAATTGTTCAAGTTTCTTCGTGCGTGTAGCATCAGAAGGATGAGTGCTTAAGAACTCCGGTGTGCCGCCCCCGGCCTGTGCCATTCTTTGCCAGAAAGAAATTGCTTCACGAGGATCATATCCGGCCATTGCGGTAAATATTAATCCCATATGATCGGCTTCATTCTCATTTAACCGAGAATATGGCAACATAAGCCCCACTTGCGAGCCTACCCCGTACACTCGTAGTGCAATGGATTGTACAGCCGTTGATTTGCTACTCATAAGAGATCCCAGTGCTTGCCCTCCATAATTAACTAATAATTGCTGGCTCAATCTCTCTGATGAATGTTTAGCAACCGCATGAGCAACCTCATGCCCCAACACTACGGCTAAACCGTTTTCATCCTTTGTATAGGGCAAGATGCCTTCGTTTACTACAATTTTACCACCAGGCATACAAAAAGCATTTGGCGTTGGGTCCTGTACCAAATAGAATTCCCATGCAAATTCTTTAGACTCCTCCTCTCTTCCATTATCCCTTAAATACTTTTCAACAGCATTCGCGATATTGCGACCAACCCGCACTAATATTGTAGTATTAGGTGCATCGGCAGATGGTTCTGCTGTTTTCATATAATCAGCAAAACTTTGATTACTTAAGCTCATTACTTCCTCATCCGAAACAAGGTTCAATTGTCTACGGCCTGTTACTGCTACTGTGCTACAACTATTTACCAATAGAACCAGCACTAATAATCCGCATAAATTTTTAATTGTCTGCATCACTCGTTTTTTTTAAATTTATTATAAATGTAAAAAGTATAAGCATGTTCATCAAGTATTTACCTGTCGCTTAGCGGAGTATAATCAGCAACATCCAATACATTCATATAGGCCGGACGAATGATACGCTTACTCTTAAAATTCAACTCTTCATTTCTATGCGCACACCACCCCACAATACGCGCCATGGCAAATAAGGGTGTATAAATTTCCTGTGGTAGCCCAATCATTTCGTACACAAATCCCGAATAAAAATCCACATTGCTAGATACGGTTTTTCCGTTTCCTTTTGTTTTCTCGAACATGGCAATTCCCCTTTCTTCGAGTAACTCTAAGAAAGCAAATTCTTTCTCTCTCTTCTTTTCTCGTGCCAAGTCTCGAGCTAATTCCTTTAATAATATCGCACGCGGATCCGATATGGTATACACCGCATGGCCTATACCATATATCAATCCGGTCTTGTTATAGACCTCCTTGTTAAGCATACGGGTTAAATAATTATCTATCTCCTTTACATCATCCCAATTTTTAACATTCTCTTTCAGATGTTTAAACATATCGGCTACTTGTATATTTGCTCCTCCATGTAGAGGACCTTTTAAAGATCCTATCCCCGCTGCTATGGAAGAATAAGTATCGGTACCCGATGAAGAAGTAACTCTAACTGTAAAGGTTGAATTATTACCACCCCCGTGTTCTGCCTGCAAAATTAATAAAAGATCTAGAGTTCTAGCATCAAGTTCGGTAAAATCTTTTTTCAACATGAAAAGAAAGTTCTCAACAACAGAAAGATTTTCCTTTGGATGGCGAATATGTAATGACCTTCCAAACTCGGCATGCCTCAACACATTGTACGCGTAAGCAACTATTGTGGGGAATTTTGAGATCAACTCTATACTCTGCCGCATCAGGTTATCGCAGGAGATATCATCGGGATTTTGATCAAAAGTATACATCTCCAGTACAGTACGGGCCAGAATATTCATAATATTGGATCCTTCCAGCTCAATAATATTCATTTTGGTTTTATGTTCCAGCGGTAGATTCTCTCTCAATAACTCTTGAAAAGATTGAAGCTGATCTTTTGTGGGCAGGTTACCGGATAGCAACAAATAGGCTACTTCTTCAAAACCGAAGCGCTTTTCTTTTATAATTCCATGAACGATATCTTCCACATCCAATCCACGATAGTATAATTTGCCGGGTATAGGCTTTAATCCGCCACCGGGTATTCTTTCGTAACCAACTACGTTACCAATTTGGGTTAATCCCACAAGTACACCCGTACCGTCTTCATTACGTAAACCACGTTTCACATCATATTTTGTGAAAAGATCAGTGTCGATCTTTGTACTTTGTTGCATCTCTTCGGAGAGCTTATAAACTAGGTATTCTTTTTTCATAACAATGGTTTTTACTTCTTAATTCTATTAACGATTTCATTCGTAAATGCGGTAGTAGTCAACGCTTTGCCACCAGGCATAAAGCGTGCCAGATCATTCGTTGCCCTTCCTTGGCCAAAGCTTTCTTCGAGGGCATCGGTTACCAGTTCGGCGGCTTCATTCCAACCAATATATTCGAGCATCATTACAGCCGACAGGATAATTGAGCAGGGATTTACTCTATCCTTACCGGCTATATTAGGGGCGGTGCCATGAGTAGCTTCGAATATGGCATGGCCGGATTGATAATTAATATTGGCACCGGGAGCAATACCAATACCTCCTACCATTGCAGCCAATTGATCGGAAATATAATCACCATTCAAGTTGAGGGTAGCAATAACAGAGTATTCTTCAGGAATTAATAAGGTATTTTGAAGAAAAGCATCTGCTATACAATCGTTAATTGTCAGTTTTCCACTTTTAATCGCGTCACTAAATTCACGCTCTGCCAGTTCGTATCCCCATTTTTTAAACCCACCTTCTGTGTATTTCATAATATTACCTTTGTGCACCAACGTAACCGTGGGTAATTTATTTTCTAAAGCATACAGGCAAGCTGCTCTTACCAACCGCTCTGTTCCTTCCTTTGAAACGGGTTTAACTCCAAAAGAAGAGGTTTCGGGAAAACGAACTTTGCGTACTCCCATTTCATCGTAAAGGAAACGATAGAACTTTTCAGCTTCCGGAGTTCCGGCTTCCCATTCGATTCCGGCATAAATATCTTCGGTGTTTTCGCGAAATATATGCATATTTACCTTTTCCGGCTCTTTGAGCGGAGACACTATACCGCGAAACCAACGAACCGGACGAAGGTTTACATACAGATCGAGCGTTTGCCGTAAGGCTACGTTTAGCGAACGAATGCCCCCGCCAACGGGTGTTGTTAATGGCCCTTTAATACCAATAAGATAATCATGGAAGGCCTGCATGGTTTCATCGGGCAACCAAGAACCCGTAGCGTTATAAGCCTTTTCTCCGGCCGGCACCTCCATCCATTCTATTTTTCTCTTATCATTGTAAGCTACTTTAACAGCAGTATCTATTACTTGTTGCATAGAGGGAGTAACCTCTGCTCCTACTCCATCACCCGTAATGAATGGTATGATTGGAGAATCGGGGACAATTAGATTCCCGTTATCCTGTTTTATTATTTTATTCATCGTTTTATTTAGTCTTTAGCATTAAGAGCCGAGCCCGCCCGAAACCACATAATCTGTTGATCATTATACGTATGCTGAACCTCAAAAGCCTCTTCGGTTCCATCTTCATGAACAAGTTTGATTGTTAGATTTTTGCCCGGAGTAAAGGTCTGTAGCCCACCGATGATTATTTTATCCTTTTCTTGAATCCTATCATAATCATCCTTATTAATAAAGGTAACTGCCAGCATTCCCTGTTTCTTTAAATTTGTTTCATGAATACGGGCAAAACTTTTGGCAAGTATTACTTTCACATTGAGGAAACGAGGTTCCATTGCAGCATGCTCACGGCTCGATCCTTCTCCATAGTTCTCTTCGGCTACAACTATTGAAGAAATTTCCTCCTTCTTATATTGTTTAGCAGTGCCCGAAACCGTTTCATAATCGCCATTCAGCGCGTTCCATACCTTATTGGTTTCACCATTAAACGCATTTACCGCACCCATTAACAGATTATCGGAAATATTTTCCAAATGTCCTCTGAAACGCAGCCAAGGCCCCGCCATGGAGATATGATCTGTTGTACATTTACCCTGTGCCTTGATAAGAAGCTGCATTTCAACGGCATCTTCACTGCTCCAAGCCGGAAAAGGTTTCAATAACTGCAAACGTTGAGAATCGGCATTCACCTTTATTACTTCTTTTTTACATGCCGGCGCCAGATACCCCCGGCTATCGGCAACAAACCCGTTAACAGGTAATTCTTCACCTATCGGCTCATCAAGTTTCACCTCTTTACCCGCCCTGTTGGTGAGGGTATCTTTTAAAGGATTGAAACATAAATCGCCTGCAATAGTTAAGGCCATCGTTATTTCGGGAGAAGCCACAAAAGAATAAGTATTTGGATTGCCATCTGCCCGCTTGGCAAAATTACGGTTGAATGAATTAACTATAGCGTTTTTTCTGTCGGGTATATCAATTTCCCGTTTCCATTGCCCGATGCAGGGGCCGCAGGCATTGGCCATAACTGTAGCCCCTATTTTATCGAAAGTATCCATTAAACCATCCCTTTGCGCGGTAGCTCGTATTTGTTCCGATCCGGGATTTACCAACAATGGCGCCTCAACTTTAATATCTTTATCTACAGCTTGTTGCGCGATAGATGCAGCGCGGGTAAGATCTTCGTAAGAAGAATTGGTACACGATCCTATTAATCCCACTTCCATTTTTCGAGGATAATCGTTTGCCTTCACTTTATCTGCAAATGCTGATATCGGGGTTGCGGCATCCGGAGTAAACGGACCATTGAGGTAGGGTTCGAGAGTTGATAAGTCAATATCAATTACCCTGTCGTAATATGCTTCCGGATTTGCCAATACCTCATCATCAGCCCGAAGTTGATGAGCCAGTTTATCTGCCATCGCGGCAACCTCTTCTCTGCCGGTTCCTTTTAGGTAAGCATTCATACGTTCATCATAGGGGAAAATAGAGGTTGTAGCCCCCACTTCGGCACCCATATTGCAGATTGTTCCTTTTCCGGTAGCCGAAAGAGATGCTGTTCCGGCTCCGAAATACTCTATTATCGCATTTGTTCCCCCCTTAACAGTGAGAAGTCCCGCAAGTTTCAGTATAACATCTTTTGGCGATGCCCAACCGTTGATCTTTCCGGTTAGCCGTACTCCTATAATTTTAGGCATCTTCAATTCCCATTCCATTCCGGTCATTACGTCTACCGCATCGGCTCCACCCACGCCTATGGCTATCATTCCAAGGCCACCGGCATTGGGCGTGTGAGAGTCGGTGCCTATCATCATTCCACCGGGGAAAGCATAATTTTCCAATACCACCTGATGGATGATTCCGGCTCCCGGCTTCCAAAAGCCTATACCATAACGAGAAGATACATCACGCAGAAAATCATACACTTCCTTATTGGTGACTATGGCGGTGTTTACATCTTCTCGCGCACCTTTCCATGCCCGAATCAGATGATCGCAATGCACCGTAGCGGGCACTGCCGCCTGTTCTTTTCCGGCATTCATAAATTGCAAGAGTGCCATCTGGGCTGTAGCATCCTGCATGGCAACACGGTCGGGTCGGAAATTCACATAATCATCTCCACGTTTAAAAGAGGTTACGCTTTCAGTAGTATAGAGATGCGCGTACAAGATCTTTTCGGCATACGTTAAAGAACGATTCAACGTTGAACGGACATGCCGCAATTTCTTTTCATAAGAATCATAGAAGCTTTTAATCATTTCAATATCACGTACCATATTTAAGTTTTTGAGTTTTGAGTTTTGATATCTATTTATGACAATTCTATAACATTAATTGAGCATCTATGTTTATAAAATATAACACCTGCTGATTTAAAGCGGTTTTAAGCCTTAAAAGCTCAAAAAAGTTAAGGTTTAAAAACTTATTTGGCAAGATAATTATTTTTGCATAAATTTCCAAATAACATACATCCCACAATAGAAATTCTCTATATTTGCGGTAGATAAGTAGTAAGAACGTGAATTCTAAAAATAACAAGTATACTATATCCGAGAGCGATATACTACAGCAACAACTTCTTCTCCGCATGGAGTACGAACACGAAAAGGAAGAGTTTAAACAACAAACTGAAACAATGGGTATTGGCCGAAAAGTAAAACGCGGCCTATGCTGGTTTCCGGTAAAGCCGGAGCGCGACTATTATAACTCACTCAACCAGCTGGTTATTGAAGTTGAAAGAAGAGAGGATAAAGAAATAGATCATCTATTTGAATATGGCAAACCTGTTATATTCTTTACGCAAGACTTTAGCGGGAATCTGAAATATTTCAATTTCACAGCACAAGTGAGCTATGTTGATGATGACCGTATGGTTATTTCCCTTCCCAATCCAACAGCATTAACAGAATTGCATGGAGCAGAACCTTTGGGTGTTCAGTTGTATTTCGATGAAACCAGCTACCGTACAATGTTCGAGGCTTTGGCCGATGTTTTGAAAGCCAAAGGAAACCGTTTGGCCGAATTAAGGGAAATCTTAATTGGAAACGTACAACCCGGCGTTCGGGATATATTCCCGATTCGTTTTCCCTGGCTAAACACCACGCAAGAAGCGGCAGTAAACAAGGTGATCTGTGCCAAAGATATTGCCGTAGTGCATGGCCCACCGGGAACCGGAAAAACAACTACGCTTGTAGAAGCTATTTACGAAACACTACACAGGGAGAATCAGGTATTGGTTTGCGCCCAGAGTAACGCGGCTGTAGACTGGATTTCGGAGAAGTTGGTAGATCGGGGCGTTCCTGTTTTGCGCATAGGAAACCCAAGCCGTGTAAACGATAAAATGCTTTCGTTTACCTACGAGCGTCAATTTGAGAATCATCCTTCATACACCGAGCTATGGAGCATCCGCAAATCGATTCGTGAACTTAGCGGCAGAATGCGAAAGGGCAATTACGATGAAAGGGAGGGAATGCGCAGCCGGATGAGCCGGCTTAAAGATCGCGCAATGGAATTGGAAATTCTTATCAATGATACCCTCTTCGCTCAGGCTCGTGTTATTTCTTGTACGCTTGTAGGTGCTAATCACCGTTTATTAATGGGAATGCAATTTCCCACCTTATTTATAGATGAAGCCGCGCAAGCCCTCGAAGCCGCTAGTTGGATTGCTATCCGCAAGGCCGACCGGGTTATTCTCGCAGGTGATCATCAACAACTACCACCAACAATAAAATGTTACGAGGCCGCTAAAGCCGGACTGGGAAGAACTCTTTTGGAGAAAATTGCCATCAACAAACCCGGGGCTGTTTCTTTATTAAAGGTTCAGTACCGCATGCACGAATCAATCATGCGTTTCCCTTCGGAATGGTTTTACGAGAATATGCTTCAGGCAGCTGCTGAAGTACGCCACAGGGGTATTCTCGACTTTGATACTCCTATCGTTTGGGTAGATACTTCGGAATATAATTTTCACGAAGAATTTGTGGGCAATAGTTACGGGCGTATCAATAAACAGGAAGCCGACTTATTACTTCGCAATCTGAAGGACTATATTAACCGTATAGGCGGCGAGAGAATCATCAATGAGCGAATTGATTTTGGAATTATTTCTCCTTATAAGGCACAGGTACAGTATTTAAGAAGAAAAGTAAGGAATAGCAATTTCTTCCGCCCCTACCGCGAGACAATTACGGTTCATACAGTTGATGGTTTCCAGGGACAGGAACGGGATGTTATTTTCATTAGCCTTGTGCGCGCCAATGAGGATGGACAAATTGGTTTTCTCAATGATTTGCGACGGATGAATGTTGCCATTACCCGCGCCCGAATGAAACTGGTTATCCTGGGGGATGCAGTAACGCTGGGCAAACATCCTTTCTATAAAAGATTACAGAATTATATCCAACAGGAGAATGAGGTTTAATCTCAACTTTCAATTATCAACTATTTTATGTAGCTTTGCTCATCTAACCAATAAATTAAATATGAAAAAACATTCTGTTATTCTATTCCTGTTGGCGGCTTTATCGTCAACTGCTATTGCACAAACCTTTACTCATGGAAGATCATCATCTTATATCTGGCCAAAAGAACAACCGGTACTGGAAAAACTGGATAAATGGCAAGACTTAAAATTCGGGATGATTATTCATTTCGGGCTCTATTCGGAGTTGGGAATTGTTGAATCATGGTCTATCTGCGGGGAAGAAGAAAATTGGATTCCACGTGATTCAACAGTTAGTTATGATGATTATAAACGCAATTACTGGCAAACGATTGATCGTTTTAAACCAGAGAACCTTAATCCGGAAGCATGGGCGGCACATGGCAAGAAAGCCGGAATGAAATATGTAGTTTTCACTACCAAGCATCACGATGGGTTTAGTATGTTCGATACTAAATACTCGGACTTCTCCATTACCAAAGGTGCATTTAAGAACCATCCCCGCAAGAATGTAGCCAAAGAAGTTTTTAATGCTTTCAGAAACGATGGTTATATGATTGGTGCTTATTTCTCGAAACCCGACTGGCATTCGCAATATTACTGGTGGGACAGGTATCCTACTCCTAACCGCAATAATAATTATAATATTGATAAAAGCCCATGGCGCTGGGAACAATTTAAGAAATTCACTTATAATCAGATTGAGGAATTAATGAATGGTGATTATGGTGCAATGGATATTCTTTGGTTAGATGGTGGTTGGGTTGCTCCTGCCCGCCCGGGAACGAAAGAACGTTTGGGAAGAAACTATAAGGGATCGCAGGATATTGATATGCCAAAGATAGCTGCCATGGCAAGAAGTTACCAACCAGGATTACTGGTAGTGGATCGTACGGTTGCCGGAGAATTCGAAAATTATCAAACTCCCGAGCAAGGCATACCCAATGAACAACTTGATAATCCGTGGGAAAGCTGTATCACGCTTGGCATAGACTGGGGATGGACGCCTCATCAAAAATATAAATCTTCTGCAAATATTATTCACAAGTTAGTTGAGATTGTTGCAAAAGGGGGTAGTTTACTTCTTGGAATTGGCCCTAAGCCGGATGGTACATTACCGGAAGAGGTTATTCAACACCTTGCCGAGATAGGTGAATGGACATCTAAAAATGGAAAAGCTATTTACGGAACTCGGATAACTTCTGTTTATAATGATGATAAAACGTGGTTTACCCAAAGTAAGGATGGAAAGACCAAATATGCAATTACTTGCCTGGAAGAAGGAAAACCTTTACCTAAGACGATTATCTGGAAAGGAAATGAGCCAAAGAAGGGAAGTAGCATTAAATACATTCCAACGGGGAAAAATGTAAAATGGCAGAAAACAGCAGATGGTATAGAAATTACTTTGCCAAAGAATGTGCCTGCGAATATGCCGGCTGTTGCGTTTGAGTTTAAATAGCAGTAGGGTTAACATAAAAAGAGGCGCAACTTAGTTACGCCTCTTTTTATATCCTGTGTTTTGTAAATTTTACGCGTTTGCTTCTTCCGATACAGGAACAATAGAAACGAATCTCTTATCGTTCTTACCTCTCTTGAAACTAACAACTCCATCTACTAAGGCGAAAAGAGTGTGGTCTTTTCCCATACCCATGTTTGTTCCCGGGTGGAATTCAGTACCTCTTTGACGAATAATAATGTTACCTGCTTTGCAAGTTTCGCCACCAAATATCTTTACGCCTAATCTTTTACTTTGTGATTCGCGGCCGTTCTTGGAACTACCGACACCTTTTTTATGTGCCATTTTCTTCTACTTTTAAATTGATTAAGCTACTACTTCTGTAATTGTTAACTCTGTAAATTGTTGACGGTGACCGTTAAGTTTTCTGTAACCTTTTCTTCTTTTCTTGTGGAAAATAAGAACTTTGTCGCCTTTCACCAAACTTGAAACAATCTGGCATACAACTTTTGCGCCTTCTACTGTTGGGGCACCTACGGTAACAGCTCCGTCTTTGTCTACCAAAAGAACTTTGTCAAACTCTACTGTTGTACCGTTTTCAGCACCTTTAATGTGGTGAACGAACAACTTTTTTCCTGCTTCGGCCTTAAACTGTTGGCCGTTAATTTCTACGATTACGTACATTTTTTGTTTATTATACAGGTTTCTCCGTTGGGTGGCCTTTAATCACTTAAGGAGCACTTAGAATACCCAATGCGGAATAATCAGGGCACAAAATTAGTATATTTATTTGTTTCGGACAAATAATTGGAATTATATTTCTGATTTCGGAACTTTAATAAATCCCTCGTTCAATACAAGTACTTGGTTATATCCTAATAACTTAACCCGATGTGTTTCCAATAATTTCAGTCTATCTTCCTGAAGGCCTTGAAATGAAGTAAAAGGTTCACGATTGGAATGCTCCGGAACAGAGATATTTAAGAAGATCCGATGTCTGTTGTGAGCAATAATATCTAACTCAATTAGTTTGTTCATCGTTTCACACAATTGTTCTAACGCATGTTCCGAATTCCCTTCAATATTCTTTTCTAAGCAATATTTCAATTCAACCAAGCAAACCCATCCTTTACTAGTGGCTCTGCTTGAGGCAAATATGCATTCACATTGATCTGACCCTTTCAGTACTGACGGATTTTCTTCTAAATTAATAGCCCAGTAATATATATTTCTGGGATTTTGAAGATGGAAATACGCTATATCCATAGGCACTTCATGAATTATTTCTACCTTACGCTTACTGGAAGTTTGTTGGGTATAATCAACAACAAAACTATCGGTTGAAACCTCTTGGTGCTTGGCAAAACTTTCAATCTTCATCCCAGTATCCCATTAACGATGAAAAATCAGCCATTATGTTTTTCATAATCCGATCAAAATAATTGTTTCGAATCAAACCTTTTTCATCCTGAATAGTCAGCTGCGGATTATTATCCATGTAAGGAGCTAATTTGCCGGCCTTTATTTCCCATACAGACACATTCTGCGGATCAATCCAAGATTGATGCATTCCTGATAACTCTTCATCATCTTCCGAGATATTGTCTTTGGCAAGATAGCCTAATAAACAATTATTTAAAGCATATAACAAATATGGACTATGGGTGGTAATTATCATACGATCACGGTCGGCATTCATCATTCCGAGCAACGAATAAACTAGATCTTTTTGTGTTTCGGGAAATAGGTTCAATTCAGGTTCTTCTATAATAATGGTTGAAGAATGAGAGAAAGAGAGATTTTTTTTAAGCTCAAGAGCATCTGCACCTAATTCTTTTTTCACTGCCCTTTCAATCAATTCCTGTTTATCAAATGATATATCCTCTTTATTTTCATATATCCATTTTGTTAGATAATCTATGTACACATACAATGGAACCACAGACTGTAAACCACTAGAAGATTCATCTAATCTTATTTCTTTGCCATTCTCAAGAATAATCGTATCACCCTTATTTTCCTCAAAATAATATTTTAAGTTCAGTTTCAAAAGGTTAATAAGATTACCCTGCTGATATTTGGTTCGAATCTCCAGCCAATCAAAAATAAAACTCCGAATATAATTTTCAGGCAACTTTAGCGATGATATATTGGGTAAACTCACAGCTATTCTTTCGGCAGGTATATATGCTACCTTTCCTACTCTGCTTTCATTAAATTTTTCCTTTAAGTTTATGATGCAGTTTTGCGCATCGTATTGCAATTGCATGATATCCCCTTCAAAAAAAATGGAATATCCATTGTTTAGATAGCTCTTTAAATTATAAAATACATTAATCTGATGATCAATAAAAGAATGGTCTACATGATCATAATTTCGATGCAACAATATATTCTTCTCTAACCAAAAGCAGAGACTAGAAATTTTTGCGATTATACTTTTCCCACTGCTCTGTGGCCCTATCAATACATTGAATCTATTCAATGAGAGTTCAACATAATTTATTGGTCCAATTTCTTTTATAATAAGCTTAGCCATATTATTTTCAATCGTTTTCTTCCGTATTATATATACCTACAGTTCAAATAAACTATTCTCTTACGGCTTTCCTTTCTCCCTTGTTTCTACCGCTTCAACAGCTTCTTTTACTATTGGTTTATCTTCAAACCGTTTGGTATAATTTGAATAGTCGGGCCGTACCTGAACATAATCCGGATCTTGAAATAACGGACTGGAAATAATATGATCAGCCGTTGAACGGTTGCAACAGAAAACGATATTTTCTACTCCGGCCAATCTGGTGAGTGCCTTAACATCTGTATCATGAGGCTGCAAGGTCATAGGATCGGTAAAGAAAAAGAGATAATCAATTTCATTCTCTACAATACGCGAGCCCATCTGCTGGTCACCACCTAACGGACCCGATTTTAGTATCGTAAAATCCCATTCTATTTCAGGATGCTTTTCTTTCAGAGCTTCCAGAATAAGAGTTCCGGTAGTTCCTGTACAATAAAACTTATGTCCGATCAGATGTTCAGAATTCCATACTGCCCATTCAATCATATCTTTTTTCATGGCATCGTGAGCCACTAATCCTATTTTTCTAATAACGTTTGCCATTTCTTAATCTGTTAACAATTAATAATTCAGAAAAGTATCTTCTCTGTTTTATATAAAACTGCACCAAGATACTACATTTTATCCTTTCGGGTATTAAAGTGGTCACAGTTTTTTGGATGTTCTCTTTCCGCTTTTCCGTGTAATCATTTACCATACTCCGAAATTCTTTTCTGGCTTGTAATATCGCTTTCCCATTATATACATCTCCTTTTAGCATAAATGTTAGTACGGCAACATAATCCAGAAACCTCCTTACCCGCATAATACTCTTTAATTCTCTATCGGGTAAATTTTTATAAAGCATTACTAGATTATTACGAAAATTGAGGAATGTTTTGCGCGGATTCTCTTTTTTAAGAGTAGCCGCCCCAACATGATACACTGTACTTTGAGGAATACATACAATCTGGTAGCCTCGGCTTCTAAGCCGCCAGCATAGATCTATTTCTTCCATGTGAGCGAAAAAGTTTCCATCAAAGCCGCCCACTTCCCTGAACTTATGCAAACGAATAAATAGCGCGGCACCTGTTGCCCAAAATACCGGAATGATTGAATCGTATTGTCCATTGTCTTTTTCAACAACACTCATAATTCGCCCCCTACAAAAGGGATAGCCGTATTTATCGATAAACCCACCACAGGCTCCGGCATATTCGAACCTATCTTTATTGTGCCAGCTTTTTATTTTAGGCTGACAAGCTACTGTTTCCGAATGATCATCCATGTAGCCAACCAATGGATTAAGCCAGTTGGGGGTTACTTCTACATCCGAATTTAAAAGCACAACATACTCTGCTTCAACCTGATTAAGGGCAAGGTTGTAGCCGCCGGCAAAGCCGTAGTTTTTATCAAGATTAATTAATTTAACTTCGGGGAATTTTGTCTGTATTATTTCCTCCGAATTATCAGTTGAGCCATTGTTAACCACATATATAGAAGTACCCGGATATATAGAATATCTGATTACAGAGGGTAGAAACTGCTCCAGTATCCCGATACCATTCCAGCTTAATATAACGACAGCAACTTTATCCATAAAACTTGATTATATTATTTTTAGCTACGGATAACGCGGATTGCGTTATCCGTGGCCAAAACCCCTGTTAAAGCGGTTTTATCTTCATTAAAATCTCCCAACACTATAGTAACAATCGTATTATCCAAACCGGGAAGATTTTCAGTTTCCACCTTTATATAATTATCCGTAAACCCATGCATAGGAGTTCCCGGCTTCGATTTTTCCAATAAAACTTTCATTGTATTTCCAATGCGCGCCTTATAAAAGTTTTGTATCTTTTCATCAGATAAATTCAATAATCTTTGACTTCTCTCATGCTTTTCTTTGGGATTTACCGTATGATCAATCTTAAGCGCCTGTGTTCCGGGACGTTCCGAATAACTGAACACATGCAATTGAGTTACATCCAGTGAAGCAATAAAATTATAAGCCTCCTCGAAAAGCGCATTGGTTTCACCTCTTGTACCTACAATTATATCTACACCAATAAAAGCATGGGGCATTACTTCTTTTATTTTCTTTATTTTAGATGCGAAAAGCGCAGTATCATAACGCCTCTTCATCAGGCGCAAAACCTCATCACTTCCGGATTGCAATGGAACATGAAAATGCGGCATGAATCTTTTCGATCGGGATACAAATTCTATGATCTCATCTGTTAGAAGATTAGGTTCTATGGATGAAATTCGATAACGCTCAATGCCTTCTACCCTATCCAAGGCTTGTATTAACTCATAAAAAGATTCTCCGGTGGTTTTGCCAAAGTCTCCGATATTAACTCCGGTGAGTACAACTTCTTTACCACCTTCGAGAACAGTTTGCTCTACTTGTTTTACCAGAGAAGCAATATCACCGTTACGGCTTCTTCCCCTGGCAAATGGTATGGTACAATACGAGCAGTAATAATCGCAACCATCCTGCACTTTCAGGAAGAAGCGAGTACGATCTCCCCTTGAGCAGGAAGGAACAAAAGATTTAATATCTTTTAATGAAGATGTATGGGCTTCGGCTCCTGTTTTCTGCAAATTGCCAAGGTATACGAGCAAATCTTTCTTCTGCTCTGCGCCCAAAACCAAGTCAACTCCTTCTATTTGGGTGATGTTTTCCGGTTTAAGTTGAGCGTAACATCCGGTTACCACAACAAACGCATCCGGATGATTCTTTACCATACGGTGAATGGCCTGCCGGCATTTCTTGTCGGCAGTTTCGGTTACCGAACAGGTATTTATTACGCATATGTCCGCCTTCTCCCCTTTTCTAACTGTCCGCACCCCCGCTTCTCCCAAGATTTTACCTATGGTTGAAGTTTCGGAGAAGTTCAATTTGCAGCCTAGGGTGTAATAAACGGCGGTTTTATCTTGAAATATGGTTGTATCTATCATAAGTTTGTTTTTTCTTGTTTGGTCGGCTTCAAAATGCACTGTACCCTGGGTGTATGTGAAATTATGACAGTTAGTTATGAAATTAACTGCGGTTGCAAAGATAAGGAATGGTTGGGGATTATGAAAGAAAATGCAACGTTGTGTTGCCTCAACAGCACGTTGCATTTTCGAATTAGCAACGTGCTGTTGAGGCAAATGCAACGTGCATTGGGGAGAAATACAACGTGCTTTTTACACCTTTCTTCTATATTAAACTCGGTTAAAACTTTCCATTAACCCAACTTTATCCTTACTTTTGCACAACTAAACCAAAAATGTGCAATGATAAAAGAGAATTTCATCAAACTTTACGAAAGTAGCTTTCGTGAGAACTGGGATTTGCCTTGTTATACCGATTACGGTGAAGACATCAACTATACATACGGGCAGGTTGCCCGGGAAATTGCAAGATTACATCTGCTATTTAAACACTGTAGTTTAAGACGAGGCGATAAAATAGCAATCATTGGTAAGAACAACTCCAGATGGTGTATAGCCTATATGGCTACCATTACTTACGGAGCAATTGTAGTCCCCATCCTACAAGACTTCAACCCTAACGATGTTCATCATATTATAGGTCATTCCGAATCAGTTTTCCTCTTTACCAGTGATACCATATGGGATAATCTGGAAGAAGAAAAGATGACAGGCATCCGTGCTGCCTTTTCTTTAACAGATTTCAGATGCCTGCATCAAAGAGATGGAGAAACTGTTCAACGTTTCCTGAAGCATCTTAATAAAGAAATGGATAACACATATCCCAATGGCTTCAGTCAGAAAGATGTTGTATATACAGACCTTTCGAATGAAAAAGTTATGCTCCTGAACTATACTTCAGGCACTACAGGATTCAGTAAAGGGGTGATGCTTACAGGTAATAATCTTGCCGGTAACGTTACCTTTGGAATCCGCACTAAATTATTAATGAAAGGATATAAAGTATTATCGTTTTTACCGCTAGCCCATGCGTATGGCTGCGCATTCGATTTCCTAACCGCCACAGCGGTAGGTTCGCATGTAACTTTATTAGGCAAGATGCCTTCTCCCAAAATCCTGCTAAAAGCATTCGAAGAGATTAAGCCCAACTTGATTATCAGCGTTCCACTCGTTATTGAGAAGATATACAAAAATGTAATTCAGCCGCTTATAAATAAGAAAGGCATGAAATGGGCATTGAGTATTCCTCTCCTTGATACCCAAATCTACAATCAAATTAGAAAGAAATTAATTGATGCGCTGGGTGGACGTTTCAAAGAAGTTATTATTGGTGGGGCAGCTATGAATCCGGAAGTAGAAGAGTTTTTCTACCGTATCAAATTTCCTTTTACCATAGGATATGGAATGACAGAATGTGCTCCTCTGATAAGCTACACTCCTTGGAATGAGTTTGTTATGACTTCCTCCGGGAAAGTTCTGGATAGTATGGAGGCACGTATCTATAAAGACAATCCACAAGATAATTTCGGAGAGATACAAGTACGTGGCGAAAACGTTATGGCTGGCTATTATAAAAATGAAGAAGCCACCAAAGAAGTATTCACCGAAGATGGTTGGTTGCGCACTGGCGACTTGGGAACAATGGATGCAAATAACAATCTTTTTATTCGTGGAAGAAGTAAGACCATGATCTTAAGCTCTAGCGGACAGAATATTTTTCCGGAAGAGATTGAAGCAAAGCTCAATAATCTACCTTTTATTCTGGAAAGCCTTATTATCGAAAGAAATAAAAAACTTGTCGCATTGGTTTATGCCGATTATGAAGCACTCGATTCATTAGGGCTGAATAATCCGGAGAACCTCAGAGCAGTTATGGATGAGAATTTAAAGAATCTCAATGCTTCTGTGGCTGCTTATGAAAGGGTCAGTAAAATTCAACTATACCCCAATGAGTTTGAAAAGACGCCGAAAAGAAGTATAAAAAGATTTCTTTATAATAGTATTACTGAAGAGTAAGGCATAAATAAAACTATAAAAAGAAGCCAGATCTTACGACCTGGCTTCTTTTTATAGTTATGTATAGCCGAATTATTCAGCAACTACTTCAAAAGGAACTTCTACAGAAACTTCTTTGTGAAGTTTGATGATAGCTTTGTAAGAACCAACTTCTTTTACCGCGTCTTTCACAACAATAGTTTTTCTATCAATATCAAAACCTTTCTTTGAAAGAGCATCAGCAATTTGGATATTACCAACAGAACCGAAAATAGTACCTGTTGAGCTAACTTTTGTTGCAATAGTTAAAGAAACTCCTTCAAGTTTTGCAGCCATAGCTTCAGCATCCTTTTTGATTTTTTCTAGTTTGTGCGCACGTTGTTTCAGATCTTCTGCTAACATTTTCTTTGCAGAAGGAGAAGCAATTACGGCTTTTCCTGTTGGGATCAGATAGTTACGACCATAACCGGATTTAACTGTTACAATGTCATTTTTATATCCCAGATTTGGTATGTCTTCTTTTAATATAATTTCCATTATTTGTCCTCCTTCAATTATTTCATCATGTCAGTTACGTAAGGAAGCAACGCCAGGTGACGGGCTCTTTTTACAGCTTGTGCAATTCTGCGTTGGAACTTCAATGAAGTACCGGTAATTCTACGAGGAAGGATTTTTCCTTGTTCGTTTAAGAACTTCTTAAGGAATTCAGGATCTTTATAGTCAATGTACTTGATGCCATTCTTTTTGAAGCGGCAGTATTTCTTCTTTTTAACGTCTACCGATGGCGGAGTTAAATATCTGATTTCTGATTGATTTTGTTGTGCCATGATTAGTTAGCCTCCTTTTTATTAGATTTTAAACTTCTTCTCTTTGCAGCATATTCTGCAGCATATTTTTCCATCTTGAAAGTCAAGAAACGGATAATACGCTCATCACGGCGGAAATTTAATTCCAATTTCGCAATCACTTCTGGTTCAGCATTGAACTCGATCAATTGGTAGAATCCTGTGGATTTTTTCTGGATGGGGTAAGCCAACTTCTTCAATCCCCAGTTTTCTTCATTGATAATCTCAGCACCTTCGTTCTGAAGAATACCTTTGAATTTTTCTACCGCTTCCTTCATCTGTACATCAGACAAAACGGGAGTCAAAATGAAAACGGTTTCGTATTGATTCATACTTAAATAATTAATTAATAATTTTTTATTAAAAGCGAGCGCAAAGGTAAATAATTAAATTGAAAATTGAAAATCTTTTTTAGAATTTAGAATTTTGGAGTAAGAATCTAGCAGTAAGAATCGTATCACATCGTATTATTCCTCTATTCTTACTACTCAATTCTAAATTCTTAACTTCTAATTGTTAGAAAAACATTTTCAATTCTCAATTTAAAGATCTACTTTTGCATAGTTGCTTAAACAATAATTCATGATCGAACAATTCAATTTTGATATACAGCTAATATTTGCCATATTCAACGGAAAAGTTTCGGCTGCTATAAATCGTAAGCTTCATCGGAATTTTCGGCAAAACGGAGTAGAGATAACCCCCGAGCAATGGACGGTTTTATTGTACCTATGGAAGCAAGATGGGGTAACCCAACAAGAGTTGTGCAATGCAACTTTTAAGGATAAGCCAAGTATGACACGTTTAATTGATAACATGGAACGTCAGCATCTTGTTGTTCGTATTTCCGATAAGGCCGACCGGCGAACCAATTTAATTCACCTCACAAAAACAGGGAAAGAATTAGAAGAAAGAGCCTATGTTATTGCTGATCAGACGCTGCAAGAAGCACTCAAGGGAATAACTTTAGACGAATTGAGTGTTAGCCAGGAAGTATTAAGAAAGATTTTCGATAACATGCAGGAATAGATTTAATTTTTTTAGCAAAAATAATTCTTCACATTAAA
>DAIMFE010000035.1:0-26906 GCA_036724805.1 Bacteroides sp. | reverse complement strand
GTGATCCGCCTGGGGCTCGAACCCAGGACCCCAACATTAAAAGTGTTGTGCTCTACCTGCTGAGCTAGCGAATCAATCCTTATTGCTGTTAAGCGAGTGCAAAGATAGAGACATTTTTTTAAAAAACAATAGAAAATAAAAATAATTTCAGATTTTATTATTGCTTTCTCCTTCTGAAGCCTTCTTTATGGCCTTTTTGGGCTTATTGCGCATTTTCTGTACTATAGGTTCGTGCCCTATAATAAACCGATGATAATAGGAAAGGATTAAACTCGTTAATGGCAGAGCAATAATCAGGCCTACAAACCCCATGAGAGATCCCCAAATGGAAAGAGACAATAAAATAATTGCCGGATTTAATCCTGTTATTTTTCCCATTATATGAGGAACCAAATAGCCGTCTTGTATAATTTGTACAACAACAAATACAATAACAACAGACAAAGTTATAATCCAGAAGTTTTCGCCTGTATTTGCAGCCTTAAGGATAGCAAGCATAAGTGTGGGAATAAATCCAACCATCTGTAAGTATGGAACGAGATTTAAAACCCCAATAAATAATCCTAAACCAATAGCCATTGGAAAATCTATAATAAGAAATCCTATAGAAAACAAAATTCCAACACACAAAGCCACCAAAGACTGTCCACGGAAATACTTATTCATTCCCTGTTCAACATCAGATAACAATCCCCGTGTGAACGAGCGATATTTTCTTGGAATTAATCTTATCCAACCTGTTGCAATTGTTTCATAATCAAGTAAAATAAATATGATGTATAAAACAACAATTGCAGACGTCAGAATACTAAAAAGAATGCTAATAGATTCGGAAAATAAAATCCATAATTTAGGTAATGCTGCCTTCATTGTGTTGAGAATATTTTCTTCGCTAAACCATTTTTCTAATACTTTAATATCTACATTTTCTTTTAAAAACTCGGTAAGGCTATCGGGAACATTTCCTGAGTTATTACTGGCAAAAAACGTCACTAATAGATCCTTCACCTTAATAAATTCGGTAATTACAGGTGGTACCAACAGCCATGTTACAAGGAAAATTATAATCAGCAGCAATAATAAAGTACAAATAATAGATAATATACGACTTTTAAGTCTCAATTTATACTGAAAGAACTTTACTAACGGATAAATGAGATAAGAAATAAGCCATGCAATAAAAAAAGGCAGAAGTACACCGCTCAATCGATCTATCAGCGTTAATATACCAATAACAATAGCCAGTCCAAAGCAGAACCGTATGAAACTATCAAAAGTAATTTTTTTTTCAAACATTGTGTTATGGTTTGGTATTTGTTGTTTTATTTTTTTTGTGTTGCCAGCTGATAACATCGTCGGCAAAGCGGCTCATATTTTTCTGTCTCGCCTAGCAAAAATTGTTTATCACAGTCTATCGTACGATGTGAGAAGTTGGCTAAATTTCCACAATTCACGCAAATCGCGTGCATTTTTGAAACCTCTTCGGCAATTGAACATAGCCCGGGCATAGGCCCAAAAGGCTTTCCCATAAAATCCATATCTAATCCGGCTACAATAACCCTGATGCCATCATTTGCCAGTTTTTCGCAAACCTCGATGATTCCATTATCAAAGAATTGAGCTTCATCAATTGCTACAACATCTTTTTCCGAAGCCAAAAGCAGGATACTTGCAGCTGTATCTACCGAAGTAGATGGAATAGTAGTGCTATCATGAGAAACAACATTTTCTCCGGAATAACGAGTATCCACAGCCGGTTTAAATATCTCCACCTTCTGTTTGGCGAATTCAGCCCTTCTCAATCTACGGATTAGTTCTTCTGTTTTTCCCGAAAACATTGATCCGCAAATAACCTCAATACGTCCACGTCTGTTTGTTTCCTTCACATTATCTTCCGAAAAAAGTATCATATATAATTGAATTTGAGAGTTGAAAACCCGATGGTTGTATCACACAAAAGTAATATTTTTGTTTAAACAGATCATAAATCATGGTTCAAAAAAGAATATATTTGCAAGAACTGTTAAATTATGGGCTTTTATTAATAAAGAAATATTATTTATTTATACATTTGCGAGCAAACTTAACAGATTCCTTTATGAAAATGGTTATTACCGAATTGGAATTAGAGCTGAGAGAAATCAAATATTTAACACATGATTTATCTCTCCAACCGGATGCCGCATTAATTGAGGTTGCAAAAAGAAGAATTAAAGAAATGCAATCCCATTTGAATGAACTCTTACAGCAGGTTGATAGTCTACCTGTAGAAGAAAAACTACCAGAAGAAGAACAGGAAGAGATTTTACCCGATAGTATAAAAGATGAAAATAAACAAGCGCAAGAAGTATACATTGAAAATATTCTAAATAGTATTCAGGCGGAATTACCATCTGTAACCGAGAATAAATCAAACAATTCAACAGAAGATATTATCGAAACCCTTGCCCAACAGATTGAACCAAAAGTAAATCTGAAAGAAGCATTCACGTTGAATGATATATTCAGGTTTTCTCGCGAATTATTCGATGGGGATACCGAATATATGAACCATGCGCTGGAGCAAATGGCTCAAATGGAAAATTATGAATTTGTATGTTCTTTCCTTGCTTCAAAAGTAAAAGTTGCTAGTCCGGAAGAAAATGTAACTCTAAGTGAGTTCGAGAAAATAATTAAGAAGTATTTTACCTGATAATCATGGGAAAGTTATATGTGATACCTACTCCTATCGGCAATCTGGAAGATATAACTTTCCGAGCTGTACGTTTGCTTAAAGAAGCAGACTTTATTCTGGCGGAAGATACCCGTACATCCGGTATCTTGCTAAAACATTTTGAGATAAAAAGGCCCATGTTTTCTCATCATAAATTTAACGAACATAAAACAGTTGAAACTGTTGTTAATAGAATAAAAGCAGGCGAAACCGCTGCTCTTATCTCCGATGCCGGCACTCCGGCAATATCCGATCCGGGCTTTCTGGTGGTACGCCAGTGCATACGGGAAGATGTAGAAGTGGAGTGCTTACCGGGAGCTACAGCATTTGTCCCTGCATTGATAACATCGGGCTTGCCAAACGACAAGTTTAGTTTTGAGGGCTTTTTACCGCAAAAAAAAGGTAGAATGACCCGATTAAAATCTCTGGCTGAAGAATCTCATACAATGATTTTCTATGAATCACCTCGCCGGTTACTTAAAACATTGATTCAATTCGCAGAATATTTTGGAGGAGAACGGAGAGGTTCGGTTTCTCGCGAAATATCTAAAATGTACGAAGAAACTGTGCGGGGTGCTCTATCAGAACTTATTGCACATTTTACTGCAAAAGAACCCAGGGGTGAAATAGTTATTGTAATTGAAGGAATAAACAATTAATAATTTAAAAAGTAAAGCACATGAAAAAATTGTTGTTTTTATTGATTAGTATGACCGTAGTAATGGCTTCATGTGATGGCATTACCGGTAAAAGCAAAAAGTTAAAAGCCGAAAATGATTCATTAAATAGGGCTTTAACTCAGCGCGATGCCGAACTGGACGAAATGATGAGCACATTCAATAATATTCATGAAGGTTTCCGTCAAATCAGCGCTGCTGAAAATCGAGTGGATTTAAAACGTGGTTCAATTTCTGAAAACTCGGCTACTGTACGTCAGCAGATAGCTTCCGATATTGAGTTTATTTCCAAAACAATGGAAGATAACAAAGCGCAAATTGAAAAATTACAGCGCCAGCTGAAGTCCAGTAATAGTAATTCGGCTCAATTAAAAAGGGCTATTGATCAATTGCGTGCTGAATTGGCCGAAAAAACAAAACGTATTGAAGAATTGCAAGAAGAGCTAGCTTCTAAAAACATCCGCATTCAAGAACTAGATGCAGCTGTAGTCACTCTTCAAGCGAATGTAGACAGCATCAATACGCTCAAAGATGAGCAATCGAAAATTGTTGCTGAACAAGAAAAACAAATGAATGCTGCCTGGTTTGTGTTTGGCACTAAATCTGAACTGAAGTCGCAAAAGATTCTTCAAAGTGGTGATGTGTTAACAAGTGGAGATTTCAACAAAGATTATTTTACACAGATTGATATCCGTACCACACAAGAAATCAGGCTTTATTCTAAGCATGCTGAAATGCTAACATCTCATCCCGCAGGATCCTATACGTTGGAAAAAGATGATAAAGGTCAGTATAATTTGAAAATAACTAACCCACAATTATTCTGGAGTGTAACTAAATATCTTGTGATTCAAGTTAGATAAAGAATAATCCGGAAGAGTTTGAAAGTTGAGAGTTACCATGCGGTATGTTAGCTCTCAACTTTTTTCTTTAATTCGCAACCATAGCTTTCCAACTCAACTAAAACAGTGGCATATAAAAATATTTTCTTTGATCTTGATGATACACTCTGGGCGTTCGCGGATAACTCCCGCGATACTTTTGAAGAGATGTATCATAAATATAACTTCGATAGTTATTTCGATTCTTTTACTCATTATTATACCCTTTATCAAGGACGTAATGTTGAATTATGGGATTTGTACGGTCGTAATGAAATTACGAAAGAAGAACTCAATCAACAACGGTTTTCTTATCCCCTCTTGCAGGTAGGGATAAACGATTCGTTACTGGTGAAAAACTTTATGGATAATTTCTTTGCAGTAGTTTCAACAAAAAAGAAATTGATGCCTCATACCATAGAAGTGCTTGATTATCTATATCCTAAGTACAATTTATACATTCTTTCTAATGGATTTAGAGAATTGCAAGCTTCGAAAATGCAGGCTTCCGGTATAGCCGGCTATTTCAAGAAAATAATCCTTTCGGAAGATATCGCAGTAATGAAGCCTTACCCGGATATTTTTTATTTTGCTCTATCATCTACTCAATCAGAGCTTAATGAATCGCTGATGATTGGAGATAATTTTGTAAATGATGTTCAGGGAGCACGCGGGGTTGGGATGGATCAAGTTTATTATAACGTAGAAAATCAAACGCGCTTGTCTTTTAAACCAACGTATGAAATCAGGGATCTGAATGAATTGATCGATCTTTTATAAAACAGAAAAGTTGAGAGCTAACTAATGTTAACCCTCAACCTTATTCTTGTTCTAACCCATATTGTGCATTAGCAGTGAAATAAATTGAAGTTATTACCGGTTATTATTACCTCAATTTATTTCGCAGATGATCCATCAATCTTACCAAAATCTAAATAAGCATTCTCAACCTTCTCCATGTATATTCGCCTGTGGTTTTCAAGCGTTCTCAACTTATTCTTAATGCGATTGGTAACAATAGGTACAGCGGTTCCCATCCCCCAAACGCTGTAATGAGTATAATTAAATTGGCTAAGGATATTTTCAATAGGTTCTGTAATATCCTGTTTCCCTTCCAGATAGGGCCTTATTAGCAGAAATTTTTCGCATCCATCCTCTTTGCCGAATTTACTCGTAAAATATTCTCTTATTACTTTTTTAATCTTTTCTTCTTTCTTGATATAATTATCGGTTGCCTCATCTAAGGCTTTCTTCAGGCCTTTGGCCTGAATTGTTTTTTCAGCATTAATATAGAAAATCTCCATTAAATAAATAGCATTAGATACAACAGTTTTCGCTGATTGTGCTGACATAATTTTCCGTTTTTAAAGTTAATAATTAGAATGTAGCAGTTAGAAAATTCTTCTACTTCACTTTTCAGATTCATGAATTAAAGTGGTACCTGCTGGAAAGTAAGCGAAAAATATTCTTGTACTACAGATTTAATAGGTAATTAATTTATAGAGATAAAACACTACATAAAACATGATTCAAAAATCATTTCTAGTTAGAATACGAATTAGTAAATTCATAAGATCACACATCTATTTTTAATAATAAGCTTGTTTTATTACTAGTTTATCAAACGATTAATTTGAATTTCATTAGATAACCCTACAAAGATACGTATTGTTTATCAATAAATCAAACATTGTATTATAAAAATTTGATTATTAACTTTTGTTTAGACTGTTGGTTTGATTGTTTTTGGGTGTTTGTTTTAATCTTAAGTTTGTCGTTTTTAGATAAAATAACTGGATTTAAATAATTTACCATTATGCAAAACAAGGTTTAGAAATTGCAATAAGTTGAAAGAAGAAAGACTTACCGCCGTATCTCAAATTTGTTTGATGAAATGTTATGTCTCTTCCGGATTTTATAAAGAAGCATATAAATTATCCTTCTCAATTCCGGTAGAAAGGTTACCTAATGCAGATAAATTAAATTATTATACTCATTGCATTGGTCTTTACGAGAATTTGTATCATTACGCCCAAGGAACTGATTTCGAAAGAATATATAATGAGATAGCCTGCGAATATGCAGATTCTACTCTTTTGTAACTTTATTAGAACAGCCAGGATTTAAATACAAAAAATAAAACCAATACAGTTACAATAAGTATCCCAAACGAAATAATCATTAAGTTATTAGTTCTATTTTTACTATCTACTTTGTATTCCTTCAATTCTTTTTGAGTCTTTTCCAATTCCTCTACTGAAACATCAGATACATTTATAGATGATTTGCCTACCATTTTCTTGTACATTGCTCTGCGTTTATCACGCCCAAGTTGTAATAAACCACGGTTGTCTTTCAACGACCGTATCATATTTAAAGCTGATCCTGCAAAACTCATAATTTCAATTTTAAAAGGTTTGTACTTCTTTATTTGTTTTGAGGTAGGAATTGTTGAATGTTATTTCACTTCTGTTTGATTATTGCTTTAATTATACCTTCCAAGTTTTCATTAAACTCTGCCAATTGAGATAAAATCTGTCCGGTTTGGTTATCTTTATCAATACCACCAAATTTATTGTTCTTATTAAATATCGTTTTAATATGATCCCAACGCTCACTCTCTTTTTTGGATAACAATCCGGCAATTTCTTTCAGTTTCAAAAGATTAGCCTCACTATCAGCAGTTAGTGTCTGAGCCTCACTCTCGTAATGATTTAAAATAAGAGTGCTAACCTCATTCTTATTCATTAATGGAACCTGCTGACTGATCATTTTGTTCATGTCGCGGTATGAACCCTGTAGTTTAAAAGGTGGTTCAGTGCGATAAGAATCCTGCATAGCTGCACTGGCGATATAATTCTGATTCACTTTCAGTACAATATTACGAACCAGTAAGCTGTTGCGAATTACTGCAATGAAATCGTCTATTTCTTGTGTAGTATGGTTAGCCTCCAGATCGGGCATCATATCGCTACCGCTTTCAATGTATTCTACCAGATTGTAGAAATCATTAAAGCTCTTACCGGCTATCTTCTGGATATACGGATTCTCAACAATAGCATTTTCCAGCAAACTAAGTTTGAATAGATTAGCTGAGTCACCAATTACATCACCAAGATTATACACATCGGCACGGTTGGCAAGCATATCGGGAATCCGGAACTTTTCACCGCTTTCGGTATACGGGTTACCCGCCATAACCACGCAGAAACGTTTACCACGCAGATCGTATGTTTTACTTTCTCCATCAAAAATACCATCCATTTTACGTTGGCCATCTGCTAGCGATATGAATTTTTGAAGGAACTCTGCGCTACAGTGCTGAATGTCGTCCAGATAAAGCATCACATTATCTGCCATCTCGAAAGAAAGGTTGATCTTTTTTAACTCTTCACGGGCACCGGAAGTCTTTGCCTCAGCCGGATCGATAGATGTTATGGAATGACCGATGGTGGGGCCGTTTACTTTCACAAAATTCAATCCCATAATGTTGGCCAGATACTCCATAAGCGTAGTTTTACCATATCCCGGAGGTGATAAAAGCAGTAACATACCCATGCGTGCAGTACGTTTGTTATCTCCCGCAACACCCATTTGTTTAGCCAGATTAGCACCGATAAGAGGCAGGTAAACCTGATTAATGAGTTTGTTGCGCACAAAAGAAGTAAGTACGCGCGGCTTGAGTTCGTTGATTTTAAGCGATTTACGATAGTTTGTAATAACGCTCTCTTTCAACTCGTTAAACTTATTGAAGCAAGGTACGCTAACATTCACAAAATGATCCATCTTTTGATTGAACGTGTGGAAATCTATCTTGTATTCGTTATTTACAATTACCGAATGAGAACCGCGGAGGTTGTGTATCTCAATAAAGTCCGGACTTTTGCGAAGTTCGAAAGTATAATCCTTCAGTAATAGTTGGCAGGCTGTTTCGCCGGTGTATTTCTTATATTTCTCGTACTCTTTAGAGAGGCTGATGTATGACGAAAGCCAGTTGCGGGTTAGCATGAAGCGCTCGACTGTGGTAAACGACTTATCGGCTAAATCGGCTTCGAAAGCAGGACTGAGGTTTTGTGCCGACAAATACGCTATAAATTCTTCTTTGAAATTTTTCGACTGTTCTGTTATAGTGAAAGAATTTGAGCCGGCCAGTTCGAGGAAAAGATACAGCGCCAGTCTTTCGGGGTCTATTCTTTCGGTATCAAAGTACGTATTCCATTCGCTATAATGCTCTTTTATGCTCTGAATAACATATTGGTAATTGCTGGAAGCGGGAAACGCTTTTAATACATTATTAGCCGAAACAATCAATCCTTTCAATAAATCTTTGTTTTCTTGCGGAACGCTGTACCAGAATAACTGGGCAGCAACACGTTCTTGTGGACGGAAAGAAAGTACCCCTAATTGCTCGTAAACGGAATACAGCGCATCGTAGATGGTAATCGCATCAAAATCGTGCACCCCTTTTAAGTACGACTCGGAGTAACTTTGCTCTATTTTCTTCGAGATAAAAGAAACCGCATCGAAGTTGCTGTTTTTTTGTTTTTCCAGAAATGCCAGATAAGCCAGGTATTCGGCACGATACACCAAACGGTTTTCGGAAACCACTTCCTGATCCCATATGTCATGAAAGTTATTAATTTCCTCGTTCTTCATCACCTGATAGAAATTGGTTCCTGTAAGGTGGAAGAAGAGTTTATCATCCCTGCGCACCACTGTAAGGTCGAGAGATTGCCTGTTTACTGCAAACTTATAAGTTCCAAGAGAGATAATATTCTCACCATCAGCAAACAGTTCCGATTTATCTTTCAGTATACGTAAAGCATCTTCGTAGGAAGATTTGAGGCTGTTTTCCAGATTCTCTGCTTTGGAAACATCGCCCAGTTGGCGAAGGTCGCCTGCCAAGCTTCGCACTTTATCCACCATAAGGTCGGTAGAATAAAACACTTGAATATCTTCACGGGTTTTAAAGGTCTTTGCCTTATTCTCAATGTTTTTGAGAACACGCAACCCGATTTGCTCCAGCGAGGAAGTGCGGCGGTTTATCTGCTCAATAAGTTGAGCCTTTTTACTGTCGAATGCTTTAACAACTTCGTTCCGCTTATCGGCGATAATAAGGATAAACTCATCAAAGTCGGCAAACTTACTTTCAAGTTCTTCAATCTGAACGCTTACTTTGGTGTAATATTCATCGCTACGCTCGGGTGATGTGGAAAGTTCCAGGTAGTTAACAATGCTTTGTTCGAGCAAGGTTAATTGAGCACGGAATTCGGCAATAGATTCCTTACTCTTTAAAGAATCTACTTTCTTTTTCAGTTGTGCCCGAACTTCGTTAAGAGAAGAAAAGATAAGCGATATCTTCTCGATGATCTTGGTTGTTTGGGTTGTATCATCGATTTTCAAGCTATTGAGGATGTCAATAAGGAGTTCCAGCTCTGCTGATATTTTCTTGCAATTTTCCTCAATAACTTGTGCATCAATAGCTTTGGCTACTTCTTCAACCTGTTTCTTTTGTTCAACCACCTTGTTTTCGTACGGTAGAAGCGCTTCATCGCTTAACAGGAATTCAACGGTTTTATCGGAAAGGTCGGCGGCCGTTTTGGTTAATGATTCTTTCAGTCCCTCAATCTTTTCCGTATCAATATATCTTATGTTGGCCAGTTCGATAACCTCACCCTGCATACCGCGGGTTTCTGCCAAAAGCCTCACCAGTTGATCGAGTGTTTCGAAACGAGTACTCTTAATGGTAAAGAGAAGTTTCTTTACTTTCTCTTCGGTAGTTTCCAGTACTTCTGCCGCGTGCTTCTTCTGAGATTTTACTTTTTCAAATTCATCTATGGCAGTATTAGCCACATTCTTTATGCTCTTTAAAGGAATCGCCAAGGCACATGTGGCGGGGTCGTTTACCCAAAAATAGGCATCAACTATATCATTAGATTTCTTTACGATATCTTCGTAAAGTCCTTCGTAAGTATCTTCTTTATTAATAAGGTGTATAACGCTCTGACATTCGGCCATAGCCTTTACAATATCCTTGTTGCCTATTTTGTAAAGTACATTATCCCGCTTGTCGTAATTTTCGATTAAGGCATGCGAATAAGGTGTTTGCCATATTTGTACCTGATGATGGCGGGTAGCTTCCAGTTCCGAACGGAAGAAGATAAGCTTTCCATCGTTATACAGTGTATGTCCGTTACAAACAATAGGAGTTTCTACCTGTTGGTTGATAATATTGTACGACATCAATACATATACATTCCTTTTGTTTTGGTAGAAGATGTATAGGTAATCTTCCCCATTAGGCGAGGCTACTTTCCGGAAGAATTCGAGTTCGGTTAAATCGCTTTCGAATATTTTATGCTCACCGTTTTGCAAGTAATATCCGTTCGGGAATATAATCCCGTGATTATCGGGCAACAGAATACCGGCATTGTTGAGCATCGGTATGTTTACAACCTCTTTGGTGCGGGTATTGAAGACATACGTACGGAAATCCTCCTGATACGGTTTGATGCGCACAAGAATAAGGTTGCCCAAATCGGCATAATAGTATTCGGCATCGTCTAACTGTTGGTCGCGGTTTTCTACGGGTTCGGCATAAATACCTTTCCCGGTTTGGGTATTGTCTTCTATTTTAAAGGTGATATCTCCACCAACTGCTTCAATAAATACTTTATCGAGAATAGAAACATGAGGATGTGCACCAAGGCGACGATCTTCGAGCGTGGTTTTAATCCACTTAAACTCATATTGTGGAGCTTTGGTAACCTCGTGTATGCTGCGGTCGTCCTGGTAAATTAGTTTTCCTCCCTTTATAAGCCACTTAAATGCCTTTTGATCTTCCTTGTTTTTGCTTGTCTGGAAAACCATATAAAGGTAATTTTCCGTACGGCGGAAGCGGGAGAAAATGGAGTCGCGGTAATATTTATATAGATTCTTATAGTCGGTTATGAAGGCTTCGTCCTCAATCAGTTTAAGCGGTTGAGGGATGAACTGGTTGTTCTCAAAGAGGTAAATGCTGAAAACATCGCTCAATTGTATATCGGAGCGCAGTCCGAAATGTACATTGTAACCAAAGATACAAAGGTTGCCGAACGCCATAATTCCCCGTGCCTCACAACTATTTTCGGTGGTGATACGCTGGTTAGCTATCAGAGAAAGTTCCGTTGAGGTGAATACTTCTTTTCGCGCTTCATTTAAGGAGTTGAGGCGGGAGAGGAGCTCATCCTTTTGTGCCTGTAGGCGGTTGCGGATTATTTCGTAAGTTCCTGCTTCGAGCGTTTCAGCAGGTTTCTTGGCTGTATCTTGTTGCATGTTAACTTGGATGATTGGTTTTTTAGCCGCAGATTATGCGGATTGCGCAGATTTTAATTTACGGATATCCTCTTAATTAATCCGTGTCTTTTAAATCCGCGCCATCTGTGTTATCCGCGGCTAAATAATATATATTAGTTCAGTTTCTGGTTTGAAATTCCCATGGAGTTAGCCATATTCATCAGATTATTAAGGAAAGTTTTATCTTCCTGGCTATTGCTGGCAAGCTGCATTTTCACAATGAGAGCCGAGATAGTCAGATTCTTGATGTCCTCTGTAGTTATACCGGTTTTAGCAGCATACTCACGGATACGTTGTATTAAATCACCTTTTCCAGAACCTAATAAAGTTTTCTTTATTTGCGTTGCATTATCGCTTTCATCGATCAAACGGTCGAAGCCCTTAGCATTGGAGATTTGTTTTACGATATTCTCGAAGAACATGGTTTCTCCACCCACGATATCGATATCTGCATTTTTCAATGCTTCCGAAAGAACTTTCGCCTGTGCATCGGCAATATCTTTTTGGAGATGAATCTGTGCCAGTTCCACTTCTTTCTCTTTTTGCAGTGCCAGTTTAAACTCTTCGTGTTCTTTTCCAACACCGTCTAGTTTCTTCATGGCAGCAGCTTTTTCTTCGATACCTACAGCTTCGGCAAGCGCTTTTTCTTTGGTAACTTCTGCTTCCATTAACCCCTCTTTGCGTTTTGCTTCCGCTTTCGCTTCAATTCCGGTAGCTTCGGCAAGAGAAGTTTTTTCGATGATGCTCGATTCGCCAATAGCAGATGCTAATGCTTTCTCTTTAGAAACTTCTGCTTCGAAAAGCCCCTCTTTCTTCTTAGCGTCGGCTCTGGCTTCAATTCCAACAGCTTCGGCACGGGCTTTCTTTTCGATAACGTTGGCTTCGGTTGCACCTTGTATTTCCATTGCTTCTGCTTTCGCTTTGATAACTTCTGCTTCTGCAAGTCCGTATGTTGCATCCTCGCGAGCTTTAGCATCAGCAAGAATTTTACGCGCTTCGGCTTGCTTAGCAGAGGCTTCTTTCTGTGCTTCGGCGTTGATAAGCAATTCTTTTGCCTTCTCTTCGGCAGCAAGTTTGGTGGCTTCTGCTTGTTTAACAGTAAGGATTAATTCTTGTTCGGCTTCTTGAGCGGCAGTGGTAATACCTACTTGTTTTTTACGATCTATTTCGCGGAAAGCTTCAATATCCTTAACATTCTGTTGTTCTTCAACAACGCCCTTTTCCAACTGAACACGTTCGCGGATAACATCCTGGATGTTCTTCTTTTCAATTTCCAAAACACGTTGCTTATCAATCTCTGCCAATGTAACCACTCTTTCGCGTTCGGTACGTTCCAGAGCGCGGTCTTTTTCAACACGTTCTGCCTCAACGGCTTCAGTACGTTGTTTGTTCTTTTCAGCAATGATAATCTGACGAAGTTTGTTTTCTTCCTGTATCGCCAAAGATTCTTCGGTAGTGATACGTACGGTTTCAAACTTCAATCTTTCTTCTTCGCGTACTTTCTGTATTTCGGCTTCTTCGCGCGCTTTAACGTTATCAATTTCACGTTTTTGTTTTTCTTCTTTCTCAGCTAATTGCCTTTCCAGTTCAAGGATAGCCTCACGTGCTTCTACGTTTTGCTTTTTAATAAGCTTTTCTTCTTCCCTGCGAATAAGGTTGGCCTTAACATTCTGTGCGGCAGTGAGGTCTGTAATCTTACGGATACCTTCGGAGTCGAGGATGTTTTCTGCACTTAGGAATTGGAGTTCGGTTTGTTCAAGGTAGTCAATAGCGCAGTCGTCAAGAACATAACCGTTAAGGTCTGTGCCAATGATGTTGATAATTTCATCGCGGAACTCGCGGCGTGCTTCGTATAGTTCGATAAAGTCGAACTTCTTACCTACAGTCTTGAGCGCTTCGGAGAATTTGGCTTCGAAGATATCTTTCAAAGTAGATATATCACTGGCGCGTGAAGTGCCTATAGATTGAGCCACATTAATAACATCGTTTACCGATTTATTAACGCGAACAAAGAAAGCAACTTTTATATCGGCGCGGATATTGTCTTTACAGATAAGTCCATCGTGCTGTAATCTTTCGATCTGAACTTTCTTTAAAGAGATATCCATAATTTCCATTTTATGAAAAACCGGAATTACATACATTCCTTTATTGAATGCTACGTGTGTGCCGCCTACCCCTGTGCGTACAATGGCTTTTCCCTGCGGAATCTTCTTGTAGAATGTAGCCAACATCCCTAAAAGAACCAGAACGAGGAAAATAGCAGCTCCAGCAATGATGATGATAATTTGATCCATAGTGTTTGTTTTATTTGTTAATTAAAATATTTTCTATAAATGAACCTAAAACGTTACTAATCTAAGTGTTATACGGTATATACTTTTTCGTGTCGGTACTTGGGAAGATAAATCCTGTCCATAAATACTGCGATTGCGGTAACCCGAAAAAGGATCATACCAGCCGTAACCAAAACCCAGAAATATTTTTAACATATTACTCCCTTTTGTAAGTGTTGTATAGAAGCCTACAAGTTTCTTATACTAACTTCTTTACTTACCAGATAGATCTTCTGATCTTCTGTTTCATCGGCAATGATAACATAGTCTCCATAACCAATAGGAGCACCATCAATACTTCGAACGTTCAGCCGCATAGGATTTTTATCTATCACTACCTCGGCACAACCAATCTTTTCTCCGTGAATATTGGATATCATTTTACCAGTCCTTCCAAGGAAATCAATCATTTCTTCGCCACGGTATCCTATTTCTTTGAATAGTTTTACCAGAGGGTTGGTAGTCCACCGGGTAAAAAAGATGGCTATAAAGAACAAAGGTAGCAGTATTAATAATGACCAAGCTCCCCAGGTGGCAACGTTTACCAATTGTGTAGTGATAAGTGAACCCACCCAAGTAAAAAACTTAAGAGTAGACAATACCAACATAAACGGCACCTTACCTATGTTTATGAAATTAAGAAATTTCATGAAGAAGCCGGGCTCATCTGCATCAGAGCCGCTATCGCTATCGGTATCCGTATTGGCGTCTGCATCTACATCCACGTCTGCATCCACATCTACATCAAAATTAATACCGAGATCAAGATCGTCCATTCCGGCTCCGCTAAATAGAGCAAAGAGCCAGTATAGAACCAATACTCCCATTATTACGGTCATCACTGCATTGGGGAGTGGATGCATTAGGTTGTAGAGAAATTCGCTCATATTAAAACATTGAAAGTAAATATGATACTATTAACGCAATTAACAATGCCAAAGATAGTATAAAATTATAAAGGTTCATTTTGATTTTTTATTCAATTCCGAGTCGCTTCTTGATTTCTGCCAACTCATCGTTTACTTTTTCTTTATTATCATCGCCAATGGCTTTATTTATCTCATCATCAAGAGAGTTGTTCTGCGAAGCCATATTCCCGTAAGCTTCAGCCAATGCTTCTTCCTCTTCTACTTTTTCTTTCATACGTTCTAGCATGCTAACGGTGCTATTGCTGTCAATCCGAGCCATCTGCTTATTCACTTCTTTAGTGGCTTTGCTAACCCGTACCCTTGATTTCAGCGTTTTCAGTTCATTCTCCCATTTCGTGATATTGAATTTGAGTATATCCACATTCTTCTGAATCTCATCGGCAGATTTCTCATGAACAACTTGTTGTTCTTCCAACGCTTTTGCTTCGCCCTGCAGATTGTCTTTCAATACCAATGCTTCTTTGGCTAACCGTTCTGCCTGACTCATTTCGAGTTCACCTTTCTGAGCTTTGGATAATAACAGAACAGCTTTATTTTCGTAATCAGCTGCTTCAGAAGTTTTCCTGTTTTTATCATTTTTAGTTCTAATAGCCATAGCTTTTACTTGTGCCAATGCTTCCATTGCTTTTTCCAGGTCATCTCTCATTTCGCGAATACCTTGTTCTGTCATGCGGATTGGGTCTTCCATTTTATCAACAGCGGCATGCATCTCTGCCTGGCCGATTCTAAATAATCTTTTGAAAATGTTCATGATTTGAGTTTTTAAGTTTATAAATTTATAGTTTTTAAGTCAATGTTGTTTTAGTTAAGGATCCTTGCCACCTGGTTTACGAGATGTGCATCTCGGATATTGCAAGATGTACATCTCGTAAATTATAAAATGCAGTCTTTTCTATTATCTTCTCCAGTGCTTATCATCGGAAACAAGCCCTCTTAACTAAACGATATTGGTTTTTAAGTTTAAATGAATGTTATCATTTCTTCGAAAATTCAATTATCTGTTCATAATATTCACTTAATAATAATCCAAGAGAGTTTAAGGCGCCTTCGAATTCATTCATATCCAGGTTTTCAATTTGCATGGTATATCGAAAGATTACTTTCTTTCCTTCCTCATCCAGTACAAATGCTCCATGTATAATATCTCTGTTCTTCATTAACAGTGATTTCAGTATTTCTTTATCATCACTTTTCAGTGTGAAAAGATATTGCTCGAAGATAATGACCGGAGGCGCCACCCCAATGATCAGATTCTTAATCCCATCATCTTCTCCTTCAATACAGAATATCCCATCTTTCTTGTTTTGATATGAAACGGAATATCCGAGCTTGGTTATAAACGATTCAATTTTCTTAAAATACATAGTATTCAAGTTTTAAGTTATCAGTTTTAAGCTGTAAGCCTTGAGCCTCGTTAAAAGTACTAATCTGCACAGAAAACTTAGAACTTATAACTTATAACTCAAAACTTTTCCTTATGTTTGCAAAAGTGTTTAGCAAAAGTAATTAAATAATTTAATATTGCAAATATTTTTAGCAATTTTATGACTCAAATAGGAAAAAACATTAAGAAGATACGAAATATAAGGAGTTTAAGCCAGCAAGCCTTTGCAGATTTGTTTGGATTAACTCGCGGGAATATATCCTCTTATGAAGAGTTTCGGGCAGAGCCTAAAATTGACATGGTATCTAAAATTGCCAATTATTTTGGCATCCCACTTGCCGATTTTATAGAGAAAGACTTATCGGTAAATGCTTTACTACATTATAATACTAAGCTGGTTCTGGAAACAGAGAAACTTAAAATAGCAGAACAGCTAGTTTCTATTCCTTTTGTGCCGGTTATGTATCTAAAAGATTTTGCATTAAAGTATGGTGATGAAGATTTCTTGTCGAAGCTACCCAATATAGTAGTACCAGGTGCATCGCGTTTTCGATTGCTGGCTTTAGAATTGGAAAATCAGGATGAACTGCCGGCTGGATTACAGTATAAACAAGGTGATGTGCTAATTTATGAGCAGGTTAATAAGGAGAATGTTCACCGTATTACAGGCAAATTAGGATTAGTTCTGGGTTATGAGGGTATGAAGTGGGGGAAATATAAAAATACAGAGGATAATAAGATGAAACTTGCCTTGAATGATTGGGTGGAATATCCTTTCGATATGGAAGATACAGAACGAGCGTATTGGGTAATGAAAGCGTTTTATTCGATGGTGAAGTAAATGCCATACCATAGTAAAAGGCTAGAGAGTTTTCTTTATCTTTGTTTTAATGAATTATAGAAGGATGAACGAAAAAGAAAAAAATATCCACCGCAGTGATGTTATATAAAAATATTCACCATGAAATACCAACTATCCTTTCCCTCTACCATAAATGCAACCATTCAGCTGCCATCATCAAAAAGCATCAGCAATCGTGCTTTAATTATCAATGCATTAGCCAAAGGCTCAATCACCCCCGCCAACCTTTCCGATTGCGATGATACCCAAGTAATGATTAAAGCACTTGCCGACAATCAAGAAATTGTTGATATTAGGGCTGCCGGAACAGCCATGCGTTTTCTTACCGCTTATTTTAGTGTTACTTCCGGCACCCGTATTATTACCGGTACGGAGAGGATGAAGCAACGTCCTATTGGGATATTAGTAGATGCTTTGCGCGAACTGGGGGCGGACATAGAATATGTTGAAAACGAAGGCTATCCGCCTTTGCGTATTACCGGAAAGGAGTTGACGAAGAATGAGATATCCCTACCGGGGAATGTTAGCTCACAATATATATCGGCATTATTAATGATTGCTCCCGTATTAAAGAATGGGTTGAATCTATTTTTAACGGGCGAGGTTATCTCACTTCCTTATATTAAGCTCACTTTGCAGTTAATGAAAGAGTTTGGCGTAACTGCTATCTGGAACTCGGACAATAGTTTGCAGATCGCACCTCAACCTTATAAAGACATTCCTTATTTGGTAGAAAGCGATTGGAGTGCTGCTTCCTATTGGTATCAGATGGTTGCTTTGGCGGATGAAGCCGAAGTTGTTTTACCCGGATTGTTATTCGATAGCTATCAGGGAGATCATCGGGGCTCCCGTATTTTTGAGGAGCTGGGTGTTAAAACTATTTTTACGAAAGAAGGTGTTATTCTGACAAAGAAAACAATTTCTACAGAAAGATTGGAAGACGATTTTTCGGATATCCCGGATCTCGCACAAACTTTTGCAGTTACATGTGTGTTGCTGAATATACCTTTCCGTTTTACCGGTCTCCAAACATTGAAGATAAAAGAAACAGACCGCATAGTGGCATTGATAACCGAACTTGCCAAATTGGGATATAAAATAAAAGACGAAGATGATTCCATTCTTTTCTGGAATGGTGAGCGTATCGAGCCGCAAGTTGATCCCGTTATCCGTACCTATGAAGATCATCGTATGGCCATGGCTTTCGCACCGGCAGGTATGTTTTATCCGCGATTAACTATAAATGAGCCATTAGTGGTTACTAAATCGTACCCTACCTTTTGGAATGATTTACAGAACATAGGGGTTAAAATAACATTTTGAGATAAATATTTGTTTAGTCTTCGAAATAATCCCCATTATCCTTAATAAGCTGTATCAACTTCTCCACAGCCTCTTCTTCAGGAATGTTCTTTTCAATGCATTTCTTTCCTTTATAAAGACTTATATTGCCTCTACCAGCCCCAACATATCCATAATCAGCATCCGCCATTTCGCCGGGGCCATTTACAATGCATCCCATTATCCCAATCTTCAATCCTTTAAGGTGCAAAGTTGCTACTTTTACGCGTGCAATGGTTTCCTGCAAATTGAATAATGTACGTCCACAACCGGGGCATGATATATACTCCGTTTTACTGGTTCGTATACGGCCTGCCTGGAGAATACCAAAAGCAGTAGCATCAATTGTTTTAGAAGGAGTACTTCCCTGATTAAACAAAAAGATACCATCATGGAAACCGTCCATAATCAACGCTCCCATATCGGCAGCAGATTTTATTTGCAAATCTTCGGTTTCGTCTTCATTGTATTGCTGAAAGAATACCACCGGATTTTGTATATTCTCTGCCATTAGCAGATGAACCAATGCACGGTGTTCTCCTAAGCGGTTAGGATGATTGCTCTGCGACAAGATCACTACTTCGGGATGCCGCCTGATAACATCCATAGCCTCTTCGGTGAATGCCATATATTGCATAAACACAAATTTCATTGAAGCGCTGTTATTATCCAACATCTCTAAATTGCCGAAATGAAATGCCGGCCAAGTATCAGCTTCGCCTGCCCATATACTACCATCCACAATATATTGAATCCCTGCTTCCTTGGCAGAAGGCAACCCAGCACCAGTATAAACGTAATCCGGTTTAAATTGCGGATCAAATACCTGATCATCCGGAAAGCGAAGTGCTATTACTACAGGAAGATTGTCTCCTCCAATATTATGAACAGCTATTGTTTTTCTTCTTTCAGGAGAAAGATAATTAAAGCCTTGTGCAGCTACTCCGGGGATATAAGGCTGATTCTGATTTGGTACTATATAATCCACTAGTTTGCGTGCTACGGGTATTTCATATTCCGGTTCTTCGCTTAATGATACGCGGATAGTGTCGCCTATACCATCGGCCAGTAAAGCACCTATTCCCAGAGCCGATTTAATTCGTCCATCTTCACCGTCACCGGCTTCTGTTACCCCTAGGTGAAGCGGGAAATACATATTTTCCTTTTCCATGGTAGCTACCAATAAACGTACTGTTCGCACCATTACCACTGTATTGGATGCCTTAATGGAAATAATTACATTCATAAAACCCTGATCTACACAGATGCGTAAGAACTCCATACATGATTCTACCATACCTTCCGGAGTATCTCCATAACGAGACATGATACGGTCTGACAATGAACCATGATTCACCCCTATTCGTATGGCGGTGTGATTTTCTTTGCAAATATTGAGGAAAGGAATAAAACGATCTTTTATCCTTTCCAGTTCTTGATTGTATTCTTCATCGGTATATTCAAGTTCCTTGAATGTACGGGCAGGATCTACATAATTACCAGGATTGATGCGTACTTTCTCTGCATAGTTGGCTGCGATATCGGCAACTTTGGGATTAAAATGCACATCGGCTATTAACGGTACCATGTAGTTGTCGGTACGCAACCCGATGTTAATATTCATCAGGTTCTCTGCTTCTTTTACACCCTGTGTGGTTAAACGAATATATTCACCGCCAGCATCTGCAATACGTTTGGCTTGCGCTATAGACGCCTCTGTATCCATTGTAGAAGTATTAGTCATTGACTGAATACGAATAGGATAATTTCCACCCACCGGAACCCCACCTATTTGCACCTTAAGAGATTCGCGGCGGGAATAATTAAATAAATCCATGATTAATTAGTCAACTGTCAACTAGTTTGTTTTAAACTTATACTCTACCTTCTTTAGCTCCTCATTGGCGCTAACAATCTTCTTCTTAAGATTCTGTTTGTAAACAACGAATTTGTTTTCGAGCTCTTTATCTCCTAAAGAAAGCATTTGTACGGCAAGGATGGCTGCATTTAAAGCACCATTTATCCCTACAGTAGCTACAGGAATTCCCGGAGGCATCTGAACAATGGCCAGTAAAGCATCCATTCCTTCTAAAGATGATTTAATGGGCACACCAATAACCGGCAATGTGGTAGATGCTGCAATTACACCCGGCAAATGAGCGGCCATGCCGGCAGCAGCGATGATTACTTTAATTCCGCGCGAATGAGCATTCTTTGCGAATACCTCTACTTCTTCGGGAGTTCTGTGTGCCGAAAGGGCATTCATCTCGAATGGAACTTCGAGTTTATTGAGGAGTTGAGCAGCCTTCTCCATAATGGGAAGATCGGATGTGCTGCCCATGATAATACTTACAATTGGAAACATGGATTCTTTATAATTAATGTTTATTCTTTTTAGCTGCGTATGGTGCGGATTGCACGGATTAAAGAAACGCGGATTTTTATTTATTAAATTTATCCGTGTATTTTAATCCGTGCAATCCGCGTCATCCGCGGCTAAAATTTTTATAATATCGCTTTGTAACCTTCAGCATCTAGAAGACCATCCAGATCAGCGGTATCGTTAGGTTTTACCTTAATGAGCCAGCCTTTTCCATAAGGATCGTTGTTAACAAGCTCAGGGTTGGATTCCAGTTCTTCGTTTTGCTCCAACACTTCACCAGAAACCGGAAGAAACAAATCCGAAACGGTTTTAACTACTTCGATAGTTCCGAAAACTTCTCCTGCTTCAAGAGATTCGCCAACGCTTGGTATATCGACAAAAACAATGTCACCGAGCTGTTCTTGTGCGTAATCTGTAATACCGATATAGGCAATATCGCCTTCCATACGCACCCATTCATGTTCGTTAGTGTACTTAAGTTCTCCAGGGATGTTCATAATGATTAAATTTAGAGAGTTAATATTATTGTTAGTAGAAATATTTGGATATAAAATTTCCTATCGGATGTAAAACAAAAACAGCACAGAGAAGGCCAACCGTAAAGCCAGACATTACCTCGTTTAAGGTATGCCTACCTAATATTATCCGGGAAGATCCTACCAGTCCGGCAATGAGTATCAAGGTGCATAATGGCATCACCGGATTATAATTAAACACACTAGCCAACGAAACAATTCCACCTATAATGGCTCCCATCCCACCGGTATGCGCACTGATCTTCCATTTTAGATTTATCAACAAAAATACAATCATTATCAGAATAGATGTAAGAATGATGCCATTCATATACCAGGGGATACTAAGGCGATACATCATTAGTGAACAAAACGCGAAAGATATGATGGCTAATATATAAGGTATAAAACGATGCTTCCTCTGTCGTAAATCCGTAACGGGCATACCACTAACTTTAAAGAAGAGGAATATCAATAGAATTGGAAGGAATATGGTAAAACTGGCAACAATACCCAGTATAATTAATTTATACTCTATAGGCATTATCCATAAATAGGTAAATATGAATAATGCAAGAAATGCGATAATAGGAATAAAGAACGGAGTAAAAATTCCGGATATTATCTTTGAAGTTATAGTAAGAGCACGTTCCATTATTTAAGTTTTTAAGTCTTAAGTTTTTAAGTCTTAAGCTATAGGGATGTAAACCGCAGGGAGCTTAAAATCTTAAATTATTTTCTTAACCTTGCAACAGGTATATTTAATTGTTGCCGATATTTTGCTACAGTTCTACGGGCAATCGGATATCCTTTCAATTTTAGCAATTCCGCTAACTCATCATCTGTTAATGGTTTCTTTTTATCCTCTTTATCAATACACTCTTTCAGGATATTCTTTATTTCACGAACAGACATTTCTTCGCCGTCTTCCGTTATATATCCATCGCTAAAGAAATATTTAAGGGAAAAAATACCGAAATTCGTCTGCGCGTATTTACTGTTACTTACCCGTGATATAGTTGAAATATCCAAACCGGTTTGTTCGGCTACATCTTTCAGAATCATAGGACGAAGTAACGCTTCATCTCCTTCCAAAAAGAAAGGGCGCTGTAAATCCACAATGGATTGCATGGTGGTCATCAATGTATTCTGGCGCTGCTTTACTGCATCAATAAATCCTTGTGCGGCATCCATTTTTTGCTTTAGAAACAACATAGCATCCCGCGATTCTTTGCTCTGGTTTGCTTTGTTGCGAGTATGTTCATCCATCATAACTGCAAAATCACGATTCATTCTCAGTTCAGGAACGTTTCGGTTATTGAGATTGATGGTTATGGTGTTGTCTATTGTTTCTACAATAAAATCGGGAATAATTTGCTGTAAGTTCTTTCCGATAGTTTCGCCCAGTGAACTTCCGGGTCGTGGATTGAGTTTGGTTATTTCGGCCAGGGCTTCCTCGAAAACTTCATCAGATAACGCCAGCTTCTGTTTTATCTTATCCCAATGTTTTCGGGTAAATTCTTCATAGCACTTTTCAAGAATATCCTTTTCTACTTTTGTTAACGGAGAATCTTCTTTTCTGTCTATTTGTATCAATAAACACTCTTGTAAGCTGCGGGCACCTAATCCGGGCGGATCAAACTCTTGTATGATTTTCAGAGCAGATTCTAATTCTTTTTCCGTAGCAGAAACTCCAATATAAATAGCTAATTCATCGCTGATGCTTTCCAGAGATTTACGCAATAAACCATCGTCATCTAAAGAACCGATAAGATATTCGGCAAGTTCACGTTGATGTTCCGTAATCTCCAGTTCGCCCAACTGATTGGTTAATATTTCGTAAAAGGACGTACTCTCCGAAAAGGGAATCTCTTCGGTTTTCTCATCTCTGGAACGGTTATTATCCTGCAATTTATAATCGGGAATATCATCTTCTGTCAGATAATCATTCATCGCATCATAGTCAGTGTCACCGATACTTTCTTCTTGTGAAGATAATTCTACACTATCTTCTGTACCAGATTCTTCTTTTCCTTCTTCCAAAGCGGGATTTTCCAAAAGTTCGGCATGAATGCGATCTTCTAGCTCAATAGCTGGCAGCTCTAATAATTTTACTGCCAGTATTTGCTGTGGCGACAGGGTTTGAACCTGTTGTTGTGCTTGAGTTTGTACTTGACGAGACCCTTGAGCCATATGTATAGTTATACTTTCATTTTTTATTGCTACAAAAGTAGCGATAAAATTGAAATTAGTAAATTAGATTAGATATATTTGCATGGTATTATCTTTATTAAAATATATTATGAAAAAGCCTACCGGATTTATCCCGTCAATGTTATGTCTATTTGTATGTATAGTATTGTTCGCATCGTGCGCTGAAGAAAGTAAAAAGAGGTTTATTGACGAAAACGTTGGGCAGGCTGTAGCTCAAACAAAATTGATGCTGGATAATGTTGGTGAACCAACAGGAAAAAATTATCCACGCACAATGAACGATAAGGGGGAATTAATTACCACAAATATGTACGATTGGACTTCGGGCTTCTTTCCCGGCTCTTTGTGGTATCTTTATGAACTTACAGAAGATTCTGTTTGGCTTGAAGAAGCAGAGAAATGGACGCGCTCATTAGAACCTCTGAAAACTTTTACCGGTCATCATGATTTAGGTTTTATGATGTATTGCAGTTATGGGAATGCTTTACGACTTGCTCCGAAACTGGAATATAAAGATATTATCATACAGAGTGCCGAATCATTGTGTACCCGTTTTGATGAGCGCACCCAATGCATTAAGTCCTGGAATTCTTTTAAGGCATGGGATGGAATAACAATAGGAGATTTCCCTGTTATTGTAGATAATATGATGAATCTGGAAATGTTGTTTGCCGCTTCAAGACTTTCGGATAACAAAAAATACGCTGATATTGCCATAGCGCATGCCAATACCACTATTATGAATCATTTTCGAGACAATTACAGTACCTATCATGTGGTAGATTTTGATACAATTTCCGGAAAAGCTAAGTTTAAAGGCACTGCGCAGGGATTCAGTAATAATTCCACCTGGGCGCGTGGCCAGGCATGGATTATCTATGGATTTACCATGATGTATCGTGAAACAAAAGATGAAGACTTTTTGCGCATAGCCATGAATGCTGCCAGATATTACTTACGGAATCTACCCGAAGATTTGATTCCTTTATGGGATTTTAATGTTTGCGAGTTCGGTTATTCTCCGGATGTTAATTCTTATGCCAGAAAATATGATAAACGGCTCAGGGATGCTTCGGCAGCATGTATTGTTAGTTCGGCTTTATTTGAGTTGGGAAAACTCACAGGCGAGGGGAGGTATACCGATTATGCGGTAAGTATTTTACATCGCCTGTCTACCATAAAATATAAAGCACCCATTGGTGCTAATGCTAATTTCCAGATTATGCATTGCGTGGGTAGTATTCCTCATAAATCCGAGATTGATAAACCACTGGTATATGCCGATTATTATTATCTTGAAGCTTTAAGCAGGTTTAAGAACATGAAGAAAGGCAATAAATAAGCTACAACTCGTAAAAAATACACTCCCTATAACTAAAAACTCATAACCATGTTCACTAAGAATACATACATTCAACGCAGAGTTGCACTTAAAAAAGCAGTTGGTTCTGGCATCTTACTTTTTCTGGGAAATGATGAAACAGGATTAAATTACGAAGATAACGCTTTCCGCTACCGGCAGGATTCAAGTTTCCTTTACTATTTCGGGTTATCATTTGCCGGATTATCGGCTATTATTGATATTGATGAGGATAAAGAAATCATCTTCGGAGATGAACTTTCCATTGATGCTATTGTATGGATGGGTACTCAACCAACCTTACAGGAAAAGAGCGAGCGGGTAGGTATTTCGCAGAATATGCCTTTGGCGGATCTTGCCAAATATTTGAGTAAAGCTAAGGGGAAAGGGCAAACCATTCATTACTTGCCACCCTATCGTTCGGAACATAAAATCAAGTTGATGGAATTTCTACATCTGCCGATAGGCAAACAGGAAGGTTCTGTTCCATTCATTAAGGCTATTGTAAATCAACGGAGTTATAAAACACCCGAAGAGATTGTAGAAATTGAAAAAGCCTGTGATATAACTGCCGATATGCACATTGCCGCGATTAAAGCACTGCATCCCGGAATGATGGAATACGAAATTGCCGCACTTCTTGAATATGTTGCCAAAAATTCCGGAGGTGAACTTTCCTTCCCTATCATAGCAACCATTAACGGACAAACATTGCATAACCATAACTACGGCAATAAAGTGAAACCGGGAGATTTGTTTCTTATCGATGCCGGTGCAGAAACTGCAATGGGTTATGCCGGTGATATGTCGTCCACATTTCCCGCTGATAAAACTTTTACCGACAGACAACGTGATATTTACGTTATTCAAAATCGTATGCACCGGGAAGCAGTAAGAATGCTTAAACCCGGAATTACATTCAAAGAAGTATATGAATTCTCGGCCTGGGTTATGGTTGAGGGGCTTAAAGATCTGGGATTAATGAAGGGCGATTCGTATGCTGCCGTTGAGGAAGGTGCTTATGCTATGTTCTATCCTCATGGTTTGGGGCATATGATGGGGCTCGATGTGCATGATATGGAGAACCTCGGAGAAATATGGGTGGGCTATGATGGTAAACCTAAGAGTTCTGTATTTGGTAAAAAGTCTCTTCGTTTAGCCCGTAACTTAGAGCCAGGATTTGTTTTAACTATTGAACCTGGAATTTATTTTATTCCTGAACTGATTGATTTGTGGAAGGAACAGAGAAAATTCACGGATTTCATTAATTATGATGCTATAGAATCTTACAGGAACTTTGGTGGCATCAGGAACGAAGAGGATTATCTGATTACCGAAAATGGAAGCAGACGGTTAGGTAAGAAGATTCCATTAACTCCGGAAGAAATTGAGGGAATGAGATTATAAGTAGATAACTTGGTATTGATGATTATAGGTATACGATTTCAATCCGAGTGGGCACCAAAGGGTCATTAGAAAGAAAAAGCCTCCGTAAGTTATTGTTTACAGAGGCTTTCTTTAGTTATTTGTGGTGCCACCAGGAATCGAACCGGGGACACAAGGATTTTCAGTCCTTTGCTCTACCAACTGAGCTATGGCACCTTAACCGTTTGCGGGTGCAAAGATATGAGTATTTTTTTTATACTGCAAATTCTCAATTGAAAAAAAGTAATATTTGTACCTATTTATTTGAGTAATTAAAAAAATACCGTAAATTTGTGCCGCAATCAACGGAATGTAGCGCAGTTGGTAGCGCACTACGTTCGGGACGTAGGGGTCGGGCGTTCGAGTCGCCTCATTCCGACAAAAAAGGCTGAATCAACAACCATTGATTCAGCCTTTTTTAAATTCAGCTTAAGCATTCAGATCTAATCAACCGTTATCTCCTTCTTCATCCTTTCCGTTCCACAATATAACCATATACACACAATAGTTATATCTGACACCACCCCCTAAAAGTGTCACAACCTAGCACT
>DAIMFE010000034.1:0-27602 GCA_036724805.1 Bacteroides sp. | reverse complement strand
TTTTTAGCCTAAAGTATTGCTAATCTACTAATTCACTCCATTTGATAAATCGTAAATCATAGATTTGTACGATTTGTCAAACACTAGATTCTCGTTTTGCATACATTTGTTAGCATCAAAACAATTGCTCATTCAAAGCTACAGAAATTGGAACCCGAAGGACACAATATTGAGGGATCCCCGCGAATAACTATATATTGAAGTTTAATCTGGCCCCTGATGAATACTTCCCTATTAATTGCCCCCTCATATTGTCTTCGGGTATCAGTGTCTTTTAACAAAACAGGGGTTATTGCCGTATTTTATATATAAAATTAAAAATAACCATTAAAGAATGAAGGGTGTATCTCAAAAATCATATACTTTTGCACAAACAACCACATAAAATTACAGGTTTATGGCCAAAATGAGATTTTTCGCACTTCAAGAGTTAACAAACAGAAAAGCTCTGGAAGTAACCCCTCCTTCAAACAAATTATCCGATTATTATGGTAGTCACGTTTTCGACCGCAAAAAGATGCAGGAGTACCTGCCGAAAGAAGCCTTCAAAGCAGTTGTAGATGCTACCCAGCGCGGAATACCTATTAACCGGGAAATGGCCGACCTGATTGCTAACGGCATGAAAAGTTGGGCGAAGTCTCTGAACGTAACACACTATACTCATTGGTTTCAGCCACTTACCGATGGCACAGCCGAGAAACACGATGGTTTCATCGAATTTGGTGAGAATCTGGAAATAATGGAACGCTTTTCGGGAAAGCTGCTTGTTCAACAAGAACCCGATGCTTCATCATTCCCTAACGGAGGAATCCGTAACACTTTCGAAGCACGCGGATATACAGCATGGGATGTTTCTTCTCCTGCATTTGTTGTAGATACTACGCTTTGTATACCCACCATATTTATTTCGTATACCGGAGAAGCGCTTGATTATAAAACCCCTCTATTGAAAGCATTAGCAGCAGTAGATAAAGCTGCTACCACAGTATGCCAGCTATTTGATAGAAATATAAGCAGAGTATACACCAATCTGGGTTGGGAGCAAGAATACTTTTTGGTTGATCTTGCATTGTACAATGCCCGCCCCGATCTTTGTCTTACAGGCAGAACCCTGATGGGACACTCCTCTGCTAAAGATCAGCAGTTAGAAGATCATTACTTCGGTTCCATACCTTCACGGGTAACATCCTTCATGAAAGAGCTTGAAATAGAATGTCATAAATTGGGCATTCCCGTTAAAACCCGTCATAATGAAGTAGCTCCCAACCAGTTTGAATTAGCTCCGATATTTGAAAATGCTAATCTGGCGAATGATCATAACCAGTTGGTGATGGACTTGATGAAACGCATTGCCCGTAAACATCAATTTGCAGTATTGTTGCATGAAAAGCCATTTAGTGGGGTTAATGGATCGGGTAAACACAATAACTGGTCATTGTGTACAGATACAGGAATCAATCTTTTTGCTCCGGGCAAGAATCCGAAAGGAAATATGCTTTTCCTCACCTTCCTTGTAAACGTACTGATGATGGTTTATAAAAACCAAAATCTGTTGCGCGCGTCTATCGTAAGTGCCGGAAACAGTCACCGCCTGGGTGCTGCTGAGGCTCCACCATCTATATTATCCATCTTTTTAGGTTCGCAACTTTCAAAAATGCTTGATGAAATTACCAAGCAGGTAAGTGACTCTAAAAAGATGACTCCGGAAGAAAAGACCACCTTGAAATTAGGCATTGGCCGTATTCCGGAAATCTTATTAGATAATACCGACCGTAACCGCACATCACCTTTTGCTTTTACCGGAAACCGTTTTGAATTTCGCGCGGTTGGCTCTTCTGCTAATTGTGCTGCTGCCATGATTGCTGTAAATGCAGCAATGGCTAATCAGTTGAACGAGTTCATGGCTTCGGTAGAACACTTAATGGAAGATGGTGTAGGTAGAGACGAAGCCGTATTCCGTTTGCTTAAAGAAATGATTCTGGCATCAGAGGCTATTCGTTTTGAAGGTGATGGCTATTCTGACGAGTGGAAGGAGGAAGCGGAACGCCGTGGGTTAACCAACATAACTAATGTTCCGGAAGCCTTATTGCATTACAATGACGATCAATCGCGTTCGGTACTGATTGGTGAAAGAATATTCAATGAAAGCGAATTGCACAGCCGTATTGAGGTGGAATTAGAGAAATATACCAAAAAACTTCAAATAGAAGGCCGTGTATTGGGCGATCTCGCGATAAACCACATAGTGCCAACAGCAGTAACCTATCAGAATCGCTTATTGGATAATCTTCGGGGGTTAAAAGAAATCTTCCCGCAGGAAGAATATGATGTAATGAGCGAAGATAGAAAAGAACTTGTCAGGGAAATATCTCACAGGGTAACTTCCATCAAGACTTTAGTTAAAGATATGACCGAAGCCCGCAAACAAGCTAATCAGATAGAAAGCTATAAGGAGAAAGCATTCGCTTATTTTAATAATGTACTTCCATATCTCGATAAGATACGCGAGCATATTGATCATCTGGAACTTGAAATAGACGATGAAATATGGCCGTTGCCGAAGTACCGCGAATTGCTGTTTAATAAATAAGATTTCCTTTGCCACAGGAGGCCTGCTAACGTACCGGTACGATTGTAGATAACGTATCGGTACAATAAAGGTATTGCCTTTCCGCTTGCTAATGCCATTTCCTCTAACTTCTTTATCCCCTGCCCTTTATCTCCTATTTTTCTCTTCTTCTCTGCTTTATTTTAAATATTTTTATTATATTTGTGCTGTATAACACAGTTTTACAGCATTCATGGCGAAAATGAACCTATCTGATATTAAAATATCAGACTATATTGTTGATTTATGGGCTCCTCTGAATCCTGAACAGAGGGAGTTTTTGGCAAGTCATTTTACTCTCCATAATTTCAAAAAGAATGAAACGATTTATTGTGAAGGTGAAAAGGCCACGCATCTCATGTGCCTTTTATCCGGAAAAGTAAAGATCTACAAGGATGGAGTAGGAGGGAGGAGCCAGATTATACGTATGATAAAGCCGGTAGAGTACTTTGCGTATCGCGCACATTTTGCGAACGAAGAATATGTTACCGCTGCCGGTGCTGTAGAACCTACGTTAATTTGCATGATTCCTATGTCGGCAATCATGACACTGGTCAATCAAAATAGCGATATCGCTATGTTCTTTATTCGTCAGTTATCTGTAGATTTGGGTATAGCGGATGAAAGGACAGTAAATTTAACCCAAAAGCATATTCGTGGAAGATTGGCGGAATCTATACTTTTACTCAAAGAAAGTTATGGATTGGAAGAGGATGGATCAACATTAAGTATCTATCTTTCAAGAGAAGATCTGGCAAACTTTTCAAATATGACTACCTCTAATGCCATTCGCACGTTATCTAATTTTTCGAATGAACGGTTAATTACTATTGACGGCAGGAAGATTAAGATAATAGATGAAGAAAGATTAAAGAAGATAAGTAAGATAGGATAGAAGAAGGAGGTAAAGAAAGATAGGTAAAGAAGCCTACTATACCTCACTTTACCTTTCTTTACCTCCTCAAATACTTTATCAATTGTTTTCCGGGCGCAGTTTACGAACCACAGCACCTGTTTGCCACATTTCACTTTCGCGCAATGCTTTGAGTTCCTTTTCCAATCCTTCGCGGTAATCCGGCTTAGAGTTAGTATCGATAGAACGTTGAGCTTCGTTTCCTGTTTTCACTTCATTATAAAGTTTTTCGAATACAGGTTTGGTTGCATCGTGGAAAGGTCCCATCCAGTCTAAAGCCCCACGTTGAGCAGTAGTTGAGCAGTTACCATACATCCAGTCCATACCCTTTTGAGCAAACAACGGCATTAATGATTGAGTTAATTCTTCAACAGTTTCGTTGAATGCTTCAGATGGCGTATGACCGTTTGCACGAAGTACTTCGTACTGTGCCAATAGAATCCCTTGGATTGCTCCCATCAATGTACCACGCTCACCGGTAAGATCGGAATATACTTCACGTTCGAAAGTAGTTTCGAATAAATAACCTGAACCTACACCGATACCCAGTGCTACAACACGGTTAAAAGCATTACCTGTTGCATCCTGAAATATAGCATACGAAGAGTTTAATCCGCGTCCTTCAAGGAACATGGTACGCAATGAAGTTCCCGAACCTTTTGGGGCAACAAGAATTACGTCAACATCTGCCGGAGGAACAATTCCTGTACGTTCTTTGTAAGTAATTCCAAAACCGTGTGAGAAATAAAGCGCTTTACCGGGAGTAAGATGTTTCTTCACTGTAGGCCAAAGCTCAATCTGGGCAGCGTCTGAAAGTAAATATTGAATAATTGTTCCTTTTTGGCAAGCTTCTTCTATTTCAAATAAAGTTTCACCGGGTACCCAACCATCAGATACGGCTTTGTCCCATGTTTTGCCACCTTTGCGTTGCCCGATAATTACGTTAAAACCGTTGTCACGAAGGTTTAAAGATTGACCGGGGCCTTGTACACCGTAACCAATTACCGCAATGGTTTCGTTCTTTAATACTTCACGTGCTTTTTCCAATGGAAATTCTTCGCGGGTAACTACGTTTTCTTCTACTCCGCCAAAATTCATTTTTGCCATTTGAGTTTTTAATTTTTATGCAGTGTGGTGACTGCTGGTTTATATTAAATTAATTATTGTATCACACAAAGATCACCTTTCCCCGGCAAACAACATCGCTGTTATTCTTCTTCACCTCTATATTATATTCGCAAGGACTTACTTCTTCCTTATAATATTTCAGTTCATCGCCATAATAACTTTCGGCTACGTAAGCTATTTCGAAGCGGCGAATACGCATAGTTTTATAATATTCAATAGGGAAGAGGTCGAGAATATGTTCAATATACCGAATGCTATTAACATGACCGTTAATATCGATATCAGTGTATTTTGCTGTGAGTGAGGTAGAAACATCATCGGTACTTACCTTTATGCGCGAAGGCTTTTCAATCGGGCAATCTTTGTTGCAGATGTATTCAAGAATATTTCCTTCGTGCATACTGATCAGATCTGCCGGTTTGCGGGTAGCCAAACTTATCATGGCCCAAACCGAACGAGCGTATCCGATTGTATTTCCGTCTTTGTTTATCAAGGCGAAGTTACGGTCGGTAAACAAACGATAAACGTTCTCTACCCATGTTTGGATGCTGAACTTTTCGTATTGATAAGGCATATCTTCCAGCTCGATAGCTAACCGCGATAGTACCCAGGTATAGTTTTCTTCGTTTAGAGTCGCGATTCCGAAACCACGATCATTGGCATGAAAACCGGCACAGTTTAGTAAATGATTACCCAATACACCGAGTGTAAGCCGACCATTGAAATCAACATGGAAAGGCTCGGTCACAAAATCATAAGTGCCTACTTTGTCGTTACTCATTGGTTTGTACTTTTTTACTTTGAAGATATTTCTCTTCGCGCATGGTAAGATATTCATTCACCCGTTCGAAAGAACTGGTGGTAATAGCAACACGTCCGGAGCGTACAAATTGCAATACGCATCCCAGTGCCCGAAGCTCATCATACATAGAAGTAATTTCTTCACTTATGCCATTCTTTTCTACAATAGAAAACACCGGATTAACTTCTACAACGCGCGCATTGAACCTCCTGATGACTTTAGACGCCATTGGAGTTTCCAGAAACTTAGAAGTGTTTAACTTATAAAGAGCAATCTCATGGAAATAGATTTCATCATCGGTAAAGTAGTGAGCTTGCACAACGTCTATTTTCCTTTCAATCTGCTTTACGATTTTCTCAATAATATCTTGGGTAGCCCATGTAGTAATGGTATATTTATGAACACCCTTTATGGATGACGCAGAGACATTTAAGCTTTCAATATTGAGCTGACGCCGAGTGAACACCGCCGTAACCTGATTAAGCAACCCGGCTATATTCTCTGAATGTACAATTAATGTATATAATGTTTTCATTTTAGTTGACAGTTAATAACATCTCGTTTACCGAACTTCCCGGAGGACACATTGGCAATACATTTCCCTCTTCAACCACAAGAGCTTCCAAAAGGAAAGGCCCATCGGTTTCAAGCATCTCACGAATCGCATCCTGCAAGTCTTCACGCTTACTAACACAACGTGAAGGAATACCATAGGCTTCGGCCATCTTCATGTAATCGGGATTCATCATAGGAGTGAACGAATACCGTCTGTCGAAGAACATGGCCTGCCATTGGCGCACATTGCCAAGGTAGTTATTGTTGAGCAGGATAGCTTTAACGGGTGATTTTTGTTCCATTATAGTACCCAGTTCCTGGATATTCATTTGCAAACCGCCATCTCCCATAAACGAACACACCGTGCGATTGGGGGTGCCAAAAGTAGCACCGATTGCTGCGGGAAGCGAGAACCCCATGGTGCCCGCGCCGCCCGAAGTTATGATGCTCCGGTTTTTACTGAATTTAAAGTAGCGGGCAGCCATAAGTTGATTTTGCCCTACATCGGTCACCAAAATGGCTTCGTTGTTCGTTGCTTCGCTAATTGCGCGAACTACCTCACCCATATTTAGCGGGCCTTCTTTTGGGTAGACTTCTTTTTCAATAACACGTTGATATTCTCGCTGCGCGTATTCATCGAAGCTATTCACCCATTCCGTATGCTTTTTGTTATCGATTAATTCGGTAAGTTGAGCTAATGTCTTTTTGCAATTCCCCAGAAGCGGAATATCTACCTGTACGTTTTTGTCTATTTCCGAAGGATCAATATCCATATGAATAATTTTGGCCTGTTTGGCATAACTGCTCAGTTTCCCTGTTACACGGTCGCTAAAACGCATACCAACAGCAATCAATACATCACATTGATTTGTTTTTATATTCGGAGCAAGGTTTCCATGCATTCCCAACATTCCTTTATTTAATGGATGATCCGTTGGAATTGTCGAAAGGCCAAGCATCGTACATCCACAAGGAAGATCAGCCTTTTCCAGAAAAGCAGTTAATTCTTTTTGTGCGTCACCTAATTCTACTCCCTGACCCACCAATACAAATGGTTTCTCGGCAGCGTTTATTAATTGGGCTGCTGCCTGTAACTGCTCCTTATCGATAGTTGGGTCGGGGTCATAGCTGCGAATATAATCAAGCTTTGTTGGTTCGTAATCCACCTTTTCTACCTGTGCGTTTTTAGCAAAGTCGAGCACAACCGGGCCCGGGCGACCGCTCTTGGCAATATAGAAAGCACGCGCCACTGCCCAAGCTACATCTTCCGCGCTACGTATCTGATAGCTCCATTTAGAGATGGGTTGGGTAATACCTACTAAGTCGACTTCCTGAAAGAAATCTGTTCCAAGAAAAGAAGTAGCTACCTGTCCGGCAATAACTACCATAGGCGTACTGTCCATCATGGCATCAGCAATGCCGGTGATGGTGTTTGTTGCCCCCGGGCCGCTGGTAACCAAACATACACCCACCTCGCCCGATGCGCGGGCATAGCCTTGTGCGGCATGCGCGGCTCCCTGCTCATGACGTACCAATATATGTTGTAATCTATCCTTATGATCATACAAGGCATCGAATACCGGCATAATGGTACCCCCCGGATAACCAAAGATCGTTTTTACATTATGATGTTCCAGTGCCCGCATCAAGGCTTCCGCACCGGTTATATTTTCTTTTTCCATAATCTTATCAATTTAATCAATCATTCTTACCGCTCCCTTATCTGCCGAGCTAACCATGCTTGCATAGGCCTTTAAGCTCTTAGGCACTTTACGCTCGCGGGTAACCGGAGTCATAGGGCGGGCAGCTAGTTCTTCATCTGTAAGTTTTACATTGATGCTTCTTTCGGGAATATTGATTTCGATGATGTCGCCATCCTGAATCTTTCCGATGTTTCCCCCTGCGGCAGCTTCCGGTGAAATATGTCCGATACTTAATCCGGAGGTTCCTCCGCTGAAACGTCCATCGGTAATTAATGCACACGCTTTGCCCAGATGGCGTGATTTAATATAAGATGTAGGATAGAGCATCTCCTGCATGCCCGGTCCACCCTTCGGGCCTTCGTGTGCGATGACAACGACATCACCGCTTGCGACTCGGCCTTTTAGAATACCCTCACAGGCAGCTTCCTGTGAGTCGAATACTTTGGCAGGGCCGGAAAACTTCCAGATACTTTCATCTACTCCGGCGGTTTTAACAACGCAACCATCCTGAGCAATGTTCCCTTTAAGTACTGCTAGTCCGCCATCTTTCGAATAAGCATTGTCCATATCGCGGATGCATCCGTTTGCGCGGTCGATATCCAATTCTTTAAAATAGAAATCCTGAGAACCCATTACCAGATTGAACTTTCCGGCAGGAGCGCTTTTGTATATTCCGGCAGTATTTTCCGATGGCTGGCCTGTAATATCGTATTTTGCTAAAACCTCACCCAAACGCATACCTTCCACACGGCGAACGGTTGTATCAATTAAACCGGCTTTGGTAAGTTCGCCTATAATTCCAAGAATACCGCCGGCACGGTTAACATCTTGTATATGATAGCTTTGAGTATTGGGTGCTACTTTACAGAGGCAAGGAGTTTTGCGAGAAAGCATATCAATATCGTCCATGGTGAAATCTACTTCGGCTTCGTGAGCAATTGCCAATAAGTGAAGAACGGTATTGGTTGAACCGCCCATGGCGATATCTAACGTCATTGAATTGAGGAACGCGGCACGGGTTGCTATGCTCCTTGGCAGTACACTTTCATCGCCATCGCGATAGTATTTATAAGCATTTTCAACGATAAGTTTTGCTGCGTCTTTGAATAATCGAAGGCGATTGGCGTGTGTTGCTACAATGGTTCCGTTTCCGGGAAGTGCCAAGCCGATTGCTTCGTTGAGACAATTCATGGAGTTTGCGGTAAACATTCCCGAGCAGCTGCCGCAAGTAGGACAGGCGCTTGCTTCGATTTGTGCCACTTCTTCATCGCTCACCGTATCATCGGCAGATTTGTACATGGCATCGATCAAGTCCAGTTGTTGCCCGTTCAATTTACCGGCTTCCATAGGTCCGCCCGAAACAAATACAGTAGGAATATTCAAGCGCATGGCAGCCATCAGCATGCCCGGTGTTATCTTGTCGCAGTTGCTGATGCATACCATTGCATCGGCCTTGTGGGCATTCACCATATATTCTACGCTATCGGCAATAATATCACGCGAAGGCAGTGAGTATAACATTCCATCGTGCCCCATAGCGATGCCATCGTCAATGGCAATGGTGTTAAATTCGGCAGCAAAGCAGCCTTGTTTTTCAATTTCCGCTTTCACCAGTTGACCTATTTCGTGTAGGTGAACATGTCCCGGCACAAATTGTGTAAAAGAGTTGACTATAGCGATAATGGGTTTCCCCATTTGTTCTTTTTTCATACCATTGGCTCCCCATAGCGCACGGGCTCCTGCCATTCTTCTGCCTTCTGTGCTTTGCGAACTACGTAACTGATTCTTCATAACCTCGGTTTTTATAAATAAAAAAACCTCTCTCGTGTGGTGAGAAAGGCTTCATTTATATTTTTATATATTACAATAATACACGCATAACCTTTCTCACGCTCCCGGTAGAACCACCACGAGGCTAATAATGACTAGAGATAGATTGTGTGTAGTATAATTAATCATGTTATATTCTTTTATTTGTTGAATACGGTGCAAAGGTAAGGGCTTTTTTAAAATCTCCAAACAAATTGAATAAAAAAAATAGAAATAAATGATTATTCGTAAGAAATACGCGCTTAAAAATCTGTTTTTGTTAGTTTGATACCGTCTCTCCTCTCCGTCCTTTGTGGTTACGATTCCGCATGTAGTTTATATTGTCTTTACGGTAATCAAGTTAAATAAATAAAATACAATCCAACAACAAAGGTGAACTGGAATAAAATATTCATATCTTTGCCGACTGTGTTTTTTTGTGCATTATTAATTTCTTATATATAAAACTTAATGGAAACAAACCAAAACAAGAACATTACCGTAGCTTATAAATTATACGCGGTAGATGAAGAGGGGCAGGATTTTATTGAGGAGGCTACTGTAGAACAGCCATTTCAATTTATTTCGGGATTAGGTGGTACCCTGGAAGCTTTTGAAGGACAGGTGATTGACCTTAAACCGGGAGATAAATTTGAATTTACTATCCCTTCTGACGATGCATACGGTGAGTATGTTGATGAACATGTAATTGATTTGCCTAAGAATATATTTGAGGTTGACGGCCGTTTTGATGAAGAAATGATTCAAGAAGGTAAAATTGTGCCTCTAATGAATGCTGAAGGACAAAAGTTGCAAGGTACTGTTCTTGAAGTCAATGAAGATGTAGTAATTATGGATATGAATCATCCGCTTGCGGGTGCTGATTTGTTATTTGTCGGCGAAGTGGTTGAAAACCGTTTGGCTACTCCTGAAGAAATTCAAGGCATGATCAATATGATGTCTAGCGAAGGCTGCGGCTGTGGTAGCTGCGATGGAGACTGCGGCGATGATGGTTGTGGTGGACACGATCATTCGGGCTGCGGTGGATGCGGACATTGATAGCCTCCGGTTGGTAGTTGACAGTTATAATGAGTAGATGAACTGTCAACTGTCAACAGCCTTTTTTCGTCATTATCTCTAATACTAATTTATCTGTTTCGTTCATTCCCTGAGAGCCGATCAGAGTAAGATTTCTGATGGTTTGATCTACATCCTCATCAACAATACCTTCTACAGAAGTTACCGATTTGTTTTCTATCGCCATCATTGCCGATAGTACGGCAGTTGATACCCCACTGGCAACTTTTAACGCGCAACTGGGCTTTGCACCATCGCAGATCATTCCTGTAAGATTGGCAACCATGTTCTGAACGGCATAAGAGATCTGATTAAAGTTACCACCCATCAGCCATGTAATACCACAGCTGGATCCTGTTGCGGCTACCACGCAGCCACAGAGGGCGGAAAGCCGGCCGAGGCTTTGCTTAATGTAGATTACTGTGAGGTGGCTTAAGATTAACGCTCTTATTAATTCTTCTTCTGATTTTCCATTCTCTTCTGCGTATACGAGTACCGGTAGGGTAGCGGAAATACCTTGATTGCCACTTCCCGAATTGCTCATAACCGGAATCATTGCTCCGGCCATTCGGGCATCACATGCTGCCGAGGTGTAGGATAGTATATGAGAGAAGACAGTATCGCCCAGTATTTTGTTTTCTCGTTCTCCTCTTAGCATCTTTCCTAACGCGTGCCCGTAGTTTCCCTCGAAGGAGCGTTCGGCTGCGCGTTTATTGATTTTCGCAGTATCAAGAATGAATCTTATTTCATCTAATGGAGTAGTTAAAGCGAAATCATATACCTTGCGAAGCGTGAGCTCGGGAAATGTTTCTTCCTTATCATCTGATGATTGATGTTGATTGTCCAGAAGTACTTCTCCATTATGTGCCAGGTACACAAATGAGGTATGGCCGCAAGCTATAATGGCTGTACTTGAATCTTTTCCGGCTTCGCATAGGGCTTCCACATATAGCTTATCGCATGCGCCTTCTTTGAGGGATATAAATATACGTTTCTCTTCAATGTATTGTTTTGCCTTTTGTACGGCTTCGGGGCAGCATTCTTTCAGAACTTCTAGCTGATATTCGGATTTCCCGATGGAGGCCCCGAGGGCAATTGCAATGGGTAATCCTATCATATCCGTACCGGGGATTCCTACTCCCATTGCATTCTTGAGAATATTAGCGCTTAATAGTACGGTTATTTTTTCAGGGAGGGTGTTGAGAATTTCGGTGGCTTTAGCTACGCACAAGGCAACAGCAATGGGTTCTGTACATCCTATGGCGGGGATTACTTCGCGTTTTATCAGAGAAATGATTCTCTTCTTTTCCTGCGTGTTCATAGGCCTTTTGTTTGAAGCGCGAAAATTATGTGAGCTCGCATAACTTATAGCGTTTTAATCTTTGCAAAAGTACTCAATTTTATTTAATTACAAAATGTCCGTTAGCGTTATTTTGAAGCAAAAGTTATTAAACCACATGGCTAAGAATGCCGCATACCCCCTGCATCAAATGCACGTTGCATTTTCTCAACAGCAACGTGCATTTTCAAATTACCACGTTGCTGTTGGAAGAAATGCAACGTGCTATTTGGAGAAATGCAACGTGCATTTTGGAGAAATGCAACGTGCCGTATTGTTTACTCTTGATTTTTAGTTTATTTTTGCGATTGGTTTATAATTAGATTAATTGACAATGAAGAAAATTTTATTACTGATTCTGCCTGTCTTGCTTTTTGCATGTAACAATCAGGCCGACAAGCAAGTGGATACTGTTACAAGCGATCCGGAATTTGCAAATATCAAAAAAACTATCGAGCTCTATATCAAGGGCAGCAGGCAGGGCGATAACTCAATTACTGCCCAAGCCTTTGCCGAAGGTGCAACATTGTCGGGTATTTACGAGGGAAAGTTTATGCTTGTGCCAATTCAGGTACTGTATGATTTGGTCGAAAAGACAGGAAGCCAGGAAGTTAATTATGAGATAACATCGTGCAGCATCGAAAAAGATGTAGCTATTGTTCGCCTCGATGCTCAATTCGGTACACACAAATATACCGATATGTTTACGATGGTGAAAGATGCCGACCGGTGGAAAATAATCAGCAAGGTTTATCATTTACACTAAAGTTTGAACGATTCAAAATAATATCTATTTCGAACTATTTCGAATGATTCCGGCATCATGCGGCAGGGTTTGCTTTTATCGTTGCTATTTGGTGGAATTTGTAGCGATCCTACAAAAGAGATGGCTGCAATTTATAAAGCGCTACCATATCTTTTTTAATAAAAAGAAAAATAAAAGCATTTTTCTTTGGATGTTTAGAAGAAAGCAGTATCTTTGCATCGCTTTTGAAAGGAAAGAAAAAGGGCGTTTAGCTCAGCTGGTTCAGAGCATCTGCCTTACAAGCAGAGGGTCGGCGGTTCGAATCCGTCAACGCCCACGGAAAAATTAAGGACTTACAATAAAAGTAAGTCCTTTTTTATTATGCATATATAAAGGATAATTATTTTCTGTTATACTTAATCTTTCCTTCCAAATCTCCCAGATAGATATCTAAAGAGTGTGTTGATATCTGTATTTCCCAGATGGAAACTCCTAAAGATGCAATTAATAAGAGTAACGCAACACCGAAAATATATACGGATAGCATTTGGAAACCGATATAAATGAAGAACATGGTAACAACGCATAAGAAAAGGCTCCCGATACCAAGGATTTGCATGGTTCGGGTAAGGTAAAGCCGTTTCCTGAGATTTAAAATCTGAGCTACCGTAACATCCGATGGATCTTCAACATACCGATCCTTTAGCGTTCGTACCAGTTGAGCATATGACAAGAAACGATTGGTGTACGCTAAAAGTATTAGCGATACAGCCGAAAATAATAATGTTGGGGTTGTGAGGGTAAGTTCTTCCATAGAATACAATAATTTATTCAGCTACTACTTTACTTTTTTCGAATTACAGTTCAAGGCCATTTTAAGTCCATCATACGCTAAATGCATCCCTTCGGGCAACATCGCATCTACTTCTCCATGCAATCCTATCCGATGGCTCATATGAATAAACCACGTTTCCTTTGCGCCAATCCTTTTCGCTACCTCTATGGCCTGATTCAATGATTGATGAGAAATGTGTTTTTCTATCCTTAACGCATTTAATATCAAAATATCTAATTCTTTCAATTGCTCGTACGATTCTTCGGGCACAGTTAACATATCCGTAATATAAGCCATGTTTTGTATCCTATAACCCAATATAGGCATTTTACCATGAAATACCCGAATAGGGATGATCTCGGTATTATTAACATAAAAAGACTCCCCTTCCGAAATATCTTTCAAAACAATATCGGGAACACCGGGATATTTTATATCTGTAAAGCAATAAGGCATCCTGTTCCTTAACCTATCTGCCGTATAATTTTCCGCGTAAGCATTAACCTCGCCAAATTTGCAAAATGGTCGTAAATCGTCCAAGCCGCCCACATGGTCGTAATGTTCGTGCGTAATAAGTACACCATCTATTTTTTCAAAAGGAACATGCAACATTTGCTCACGGAAGTCTGGTCCGCAATCTATCAATATTGTCGCATCATCGGTATGTAATAATGCAGAAGCACGTAAGCGCTTGTCTTTTTCATTTGTTGAAGTACATACAGGGCATGTGCATCCTATTTCCGGAACACCAGTAGATGTTCCACTTCCTAATATTTTAATCTCTAACATATTATTGTAATAAAGAAGCAAGATAGATTCTTACTTCTTACTCCTAATATACAAACTTCACTTCCGGTTTAATTTCTATCCCAAATAAATCCATTACCGAAACTTTTATAGCATCCGACAAAGTAATAATATCTTTTCCTGTAGCACCACCCGTATTGATTAATACGAGTGCTTGCTTATCATGAACCTTGGCTGCTCCAAGTGATCTGCCTTTCCATCCACTTTGTTCAATTAACCATCCGGCGGGAATTTTTATATTCCCATCTGCTAACTCATAAAATGGAATTTGAGGATATTTGTTTTGTAATTCAATAAGTTTTTGTCTTTCAACTACCGGATTCATAAAAAAGCTGCCCGCGTTTCCTTGAATGGCAGGATCGGGCAATTTAGAAGATCGTATATTAAATATTGCCCGGCGAACGTTTTGCAGAGATATTTCAGGGAATTTCTCCAATTCCTGGCGGATGGTTCCATAATCCAGGCTATAAGATTCTTTTTTACTCAACCCGAAACAAACAGAAGTGACAAAAATATCTTTCATATCGGGCTCTTTAAAAATACTGTGGCGATAGGAAAAGCTGCATTCATCCTGAAAATAAGTTTTTACCTCTCCTAAGGTGTTAACAGTTGATACGGAATAAAGAATATCTTTCACTTCTACTCCGTAAGCGCCAATATTCTGAACCGCGCTTGCTCCAACTTCACCGGGTATATTAGAAAGATTTTCGGCGCCATACCATTTGTTTTTAACGCAAAAATCAACGAAATCATCCCATGTTACTCCCGCCCCCACGTTTACCATCACCTCATGAGGGGTTTCTTTCACCAACTCAATGGTTTTAATACGAGAATGTAGAATGGTTCCTTTAAAATCATTGACGAATAATAAATTACTACCACCACCAATGTGTAAGTAAGGTTCCCCGATTTGATTGTTGAAGATTAACTCATATAAGTCATCTACCGTGTCGTATTCAATAAAAGTGTCGGCTTTGATATTAATCCCAAATGTATTATGTGATAATAAAGAATAGTTTTCAAATGTTTGTATCATATTTGCATTTTTGTGTTTACAGTTTATAGTTTACAATCAATTACTTGTGTCCTCAAATTTAAATAATTCCCAACTCTCTTGTTTCTTTCTAAAGAAGAGAGTGTTACAAAAACCGTTTCCAATACCTTTCAAATGAACTATTTTTGTATATGAATTATCATCGTTTTTCTGACCATAATTAATGTTGGTAAATTTTTCATTCGGTAATTCCGGCTTAAAGGCAAACCATTGATTTTTATCTATTGTGGTTTCCAATATGTCAAAATCGTCATCCGGATCAATGGTTACGAACTCCAGCGGATTTGCAAGATGCTTTGACTGAAATATACTATCTGTTGAAAAGTTAATGAAGAAATTTACAAAATCCCTTGACCTATCTTCTTCGAAAGCATGTAGATTGATTGCTTCCAAAATCCATTTACCATTTATGCGCTCAAAATAATATTTCTTCACTAAAAGAGATTTCATATAAATCCATTCCAACTGAATAGAGTTTTGATCTGTATCACCCGGCATCTCCAATTCATCTTCATTATCAAATAATAGTGTATAGTAATTATGTTCGGAAAATAATTTATCGTGTTCCCACTCGTGCTTTTCAATTCTCAGGGCATTATCCTCCTTATAATAGGGTAAAGGAAAGACAATACGTTTGGGCTGAAATTTCTTATCTGTTGCGAAATGGAAAATGAAATCATCAAAATATTCATTTCTCACTACTTCGGGTTCTTCTGTTTCCGGTTTGTCTTTTTGCTTGGTTGTGTCTTCTTTTGCTCTGGGTATTGTATCGATTGCAATTTCAATGGTATCTATTTTTTTAACTATAGATTCCTTTTTTTTATTTCCACAAGAAAATAAAAAGATGCCGATAAAGATAAGTACAATATATTTATTTAGTTGCTTCAAAATAAGTCCCCCGGATACGACTAATTTAATATGCAATTGAAAGATTGGCAAAGTTAAACATTTTTTTTTCGGTATTACACGAAAAACTTATTGTTTATTCCAGTAAAAATAGTGTCCTTTGTAGTAAACTTAAAAACTTAAATCCTATGTATGGTAAAATGAAGGAATATCTCAGCACAACTCTTGCTGAAATAAAAGAAGCCGGTTTATACAAAGAAGAAAGGCTTATTGAAAGCCCCCAACAGGCTGTTATTAAAGTAAATGGAAAAGACGTATTAAACTTCTGCGCCAACAATTATCTCGGATTATCCAATAACCCCCGCCTCATTAAAGCTTCAAAAGATATGATGACCCACCGCGGTTACGGCATGTCATCAGTACGTTTTATTTGTGGAACTCAGGATATACATAAAGATCTGGAAGCCGCTATTGCCGAATATTTTAAAACAGAAGATACAATTCTTTACGCTGCATGTTTTGATGCTAATGGCGGTGTTTTCGAACCTTTATTTACCGAAGAAGATGCAATCATATCCGATGCTTTAAATCATGCATCGATCATTGATGGTGTACGTTTATGCAAAGCTAAACGCTACAGATATGCTAATGCCAATATGGAAGAACTGGAGAAATGCCTTCGGGAAGCACAGGCTCAACGTTTCCGTATTGTAGTTACCGATGGGGTATTCTCTATGGATGGTAATGTGGCTCCAATGGATAAAATATGCGATCTGGCCGAAAGGTACGATGCTCTTGTAATGGTAGATGAATCTCACTCCGCCGGTGTGGTTGGAGCAACCGGGCATGGCGTAAGTGAATTATTCAACACATACAACCGTGTTGATATTTACACAGGGACGCTGGGTAAATCTTTTGGTGGCGCGTTAGGTGGATTCACCACCGGCAAAAAGGAAATCATTGACCTTCTCCGTCAGAGAAGCCGTCCATATTTATTCTCGAACTCATTAGCCCCCGGAATTATTGGTGCAAGTATCGAAGTTTTCCGTATGCTGAAAGAAAGCAATGAACTACACGATAAGCTGGTAGAAAATGTAAACTACTTCCGCGATAAAATGATAGCTGCCGGATTTGATATTAAACCAACACAAAGCGCTATTTGTGCGGTAATGTTGTACGATGCAAAACTATCACAAGTATTTGCCGGTAAAATGCAGGAAGAAGGAATTTATGTTACCGGATTTTACTATCCTGTTGTTCCACAAGATCAGGCCAGAATTCGTGTTCAACTTTCTGCAGGACACGATAAGGAACATCTGGATAAATGTATTGATGCCTTTATTAAGGTTGGCAGGGAATTGGAAGTCTTGAAACAAAACCCTGGATATTAGGATATTAGTCAATACCCCGTAACTACTCCATGAATATATATTACGCAAAAAGGTCGGATTCAATTTGAATCCGGCCTTTTTCAAGCATATATATAAAAAAATGAAAAAATTACATCATTCCACCCATACCGCCCATACCTGGGGCACCCATTGGCATTTCAGGTTTGTCTTCCTTCTTTTCTACAATCACACATTCGGTAGTTAAGAACATACCTGCGATAGAAGCTGCATTTTCCAAAGCAACACGAGTTACTTTAGCCGGATCAACAACACCTACTGCATTAAGGTTTTGGTAAACGTCCAAACGAGCATTATACCCGAAATCATTTTTACCTTCGCGAACTTTCTGAACAACTACCGCACCTTCTTTTCCGGCATTAGCTACAATCTGACGAAGAGGTTCTTCGATAGCGCGTTTAATGATTTCGATACCGGTTGTTTCATCGGCATTGTCACCCTTCAAACCTTCGAGACCTTCGATAGCACGGATGTAAGCAACACCACCACCAGGAACAATACCTTCTTCGATAGCAGCACGGGTTGCACAAAGAGCATCGTCAACACGATCTTTCTTTTCTTTCATTTCAACTTCGCTAGGTGCACCTACGTAAAGAACAGCTACACCACCCGACAATTTAGCCAAACGTTCCTGAAGTTTTTCTTTATCGTAATCAGAAGTAGTTGTGCTGATTTGAGATTTGATCTGGTTGATACGCATTTCGATGTTAGCTTTAGCGCCGGCACCGTTTACGATTGTAGTGTTATCTTTAGATACAGTTACCTTTTCGCAGGTACCAAGCATTTCGAGCGTAGCTTGTTCAAGGCTCAAACCTTTTTCTTCGCTGATAACCAAACCACCGGTTAGGATAGCGATGTCTTCCAACATTTCTTTTCTTCTGTCGCCGAAGCCCGGAGCTTTAACGGCACAGATTTTTAATTGAGAACGCAAGCGGTTAACAACCAGAGTAGTCAAAGCTTCACTATCAACATCTTCTGCAATGATAAGTAAAGGACGACCTGTTTGTACAGCCGGTTCCAGAATTGGAAGCATATCTTTAAGATTGGAAATTTTCTTGTCGTAGATAAGAATGTATGGTTTTTCCATTTCACATTCCATCTTTTCTGTATTAGTAACGAAGTAGGCCGACAGATAACCACGGTCAAACTGCATACCTTCAACTAACTCGATAGTTGTATCAGTACCTTTAGCTTCTTCGATAGTGATTACACCGTCTTTAGATACTTTACGCATGGCATCAGCGATTAAAGTACCGATTGTAGGATCGTTATTTGCAGAAACAGAAGCAACCTGTTCAATCTTGTCATAGTTGTCGCCAACTTCTTCCGATTGAGAAACGATTGATTCAACAACCTTTGCAACGGCTTTGTCGATACCGCGTTTCAAATCCATTGGGTTAGCGCCGGCAGTAACGTTTTTCAAACCTTCGGCAACGATAGATTGAGCCAATACTGTGGCAGTAGTTGTACCATCACCGGCATCATCACCGGTTTTAGAAGCAACTTCTTTCACAAGTTGAGCTCCGGCGTTTTGGTATGCATCAGAAAGTTCGATTTCTTTAGCAACAGTTACCCCGTCTTTAGTGATTTGTGGAGCGCCGAACTTTTTCTCAATAATTACGTTACGTCCTTTAGGTCCCAGAGTTACTTTAACTGCATTGGCCAATTCGTCAACACCTTTTTTAAGTTGATCGCGGGCATCCATGCCGAATATAATTTCTTTTGCCATAATATTTTAGTTTCTTAGTTTGTAATTTTTAGTTTTAGATATCGGATTTTAGCATTATAGCATTATAGCGACTACATCGCTTTGGCGCATAATCAGGTATTTTGTACCTTCCACTTCCAGTTCTGTTCCGGCATATTTACCGTAAAGAACAGTGTCGCCAACTTTTAATACCATATCTTCGTCTTTGGTTCCTTGTCCAACTGCCACAACTTCACCTTTTAATGGTTTTTCTTTTGCTGTGTCAGGAATAATGATACCACCAATTGTTTTCTCTTCTGCAGGTGCAGGAAGTATCAGCACTCTGTCTGCTAACGGTTTAATGTTCATAATTTCTTTTAATTTAATATGTTATACAATAATTGTAGTTATTCAACGAAAAAGCGTAAGCTAAAAGTGTGCCAAACGCTTTTATGAGTTGATTGACAGTTTTCACTGACAATATGACTTGTCTATTCTGGAAATGAATAAATGACAGGCTGACCTTATGACATTAGGAGGTTTAGTGTGTTGTACATGTAAAAATCTACAGCTTGTACTCAACTAACAGCAACAGCAACAGCAAATCTTTCTTCTTCTTCTTCTTTTGTTGTTGTTATTATCTTATATGTTCTTATATGTTCTGTTCTTTTATGTTGTTGCAACGGATTTCAACGGACGTTGAAATCCGTTGCAACCTGATATTACTTTGGATTAATATCTTCAAATGCGCGTTGCATTTTCGAATTAGCGCGTTGCATTTGAGAAAAAGCAACGTGCTGTTTACTCAAAAGCAACGTGCATTTGGGAGAAATGCAACGTGCTATGTAGACAATACTTTACAGTTTCCATCATTTTTCCCAAATGTTTCCAGAATTCACCCGTTTCTTTGTTGTGTACATATTAAAATAAACTTCTATGAAACCATTAGTTACACCTTTTTTATTAAGTTTATCAATCTTTTTAATGCTTGGATGTAGTAATGATTCTGATCCCAAATCAACACAACAAGAAATTGAACAAAGTGAAATTAAACAGAAAATTGCGGAGTATTATTCTGCTCCATCGTCAACAACACAATCAGTGGTAAACATTCAGGATGCCTTTAAACAAAAATTCCCCAATGCAACAGATATTGAATGGAAAGTATCTAACAAAGTGTATGAAATTGACTTCGAAATAAATGGAGTAGACCATGAAGCGTGGTATGATAGCGATGCAAATTTGTTGATGTACAAATATGATATTGCTAATAATGAGCTGCCATCGGCCGTCTCATCTGCCATAGCCAATGACTATCCGGGATATATTCTGGATGATGCAGAAAAAGTATTCAAAGGAAACATCACAGGGTATTATGTCGACCTCAAAAAGAACAAGAAAGAAATCCATGCTTTTTATAATGAAGATGGAACTTTTATATCAAAAAACCTGTGGGAAAGCGATTCGGTAAAACCCGAGAATGGAAATGACGCCACTAATCCTGTAATAAACGGAAACATGTCGGATGATGAAGTAGATAATCTTATTGCTGCCTACTACTCGGGCTACGATGTGGATGTTCTTCCATCCAATGTTCCTGATGCCATTCGCCGGAGTTTTACTGCTGCTTTCCCCAATGCCCGAGAGGTTGACTGGGAAACATCAGCGAATGTTTATAAAGTAGATTTTGAAATTAATAATGTTGATTACGATGCGTGGTATCATCAAAACGGTGCATTATTGGCCTATAAATTTGATATAACCAGGGCCTCCTTGCCACAAAGTGTGAAAGCCACTATTTCTTCCCAATTTAATGGATATGCGGTTGATGATGCCGAAAAAGTGGTGAAGCCAAAGAGTATAGGTTATTTAGTGGAACTGGAAAAAGGAAATATTGAGGAAGATGCATATTTACATGCCGATGGTACATATATTTCTAAATCGTTCTACCAGAAAAAGAATACCTCAGGGAATAATATAGAAGAACCCGAGATCCCGGAAATTCCTATTGATGGGAATTATACAGATGTGGCCATAGATGATTTATTATCAGGCTATTATAAAGGAAGAGAAACGGATATAAAAGCAGCAAATGTACCTGCGCTAATTACTGCTAAGTTTAAAAATCAATTTGCGTTGGCCAGAGATATTGAATGGGAATATGTAAATAACGTTTATAACGTTGAGTTCGAAATTAATAATGTAGACCATGAAGCATGGTATGTTACAGACGGAACTTTGCTGATGTTTATGCAGGAGGTAAAATATAGAACCGTGCCAAGTGTAGTGCAAAATGCTGTGTCGTCTAAATACTCCGGATATTTTATTGATGGAGCTGATTATTTCCAAAAAGGAACAGTAAAAGGATATATTATCGAACTTGAAAATAAGAGAACAGATGTTGAATTGATTGTGGTGTATAAGGAAGATGGTACTTTTATTCATCAACAGTATGATTAGCATTATCTGAGCCTAGCCACTGTGAAAAAATGTGTGAGAAGTTCATTTCGTTCTTTGATGTAGCACTACATCAAAGAACGATTTCTTTTCTTATTCTATATGCGCATCGTTAAATCATTGTTTGTAATAATGTAATATAAATTCTGAAGATGATGAACTGCATCAAAAGCCATTCCTATTTTATTCTTATTCTCATCAGAAAGATAATAAAAGCCATTTTCCTCAATCAATACCAAATGTTGGTAATGCACATGATGCGTACTAAAAACATATTCACCATTGTCGTTCTTGGTTCCGCCGCTCTTTAAAAGAATTTCTTCCGTAATTTTCAGAGGCCCTAAATTGCGGTATTTATATACCCCTTCATTGGTCTCAACAGAGTCTTCACGTACCTCAACCTCGGCATACACTAATGCAGGTGCATGAAACCCTATTGGCAGGTGCTTGGCGCATTTAACCAGGTTACCAACTCGCAATTCTCTTGATTTAAGCATAACGGAATACTTTTTCCTATAAACACGCTAGCAGGTGTTTTGTTTGAATAGATCGAAGATTAAACAAATGTTTTTAATCCGATTCTTTGTTTTATCTTTTTATTCTATTTATTTTTGAAACCTCTTTTAATTCAAAATTAAAATAATTATGTCAGTAAATAAAGTAATCCTTTTAGGAAACGTTGGTAAAGACCCCGAAGTTCGTTATCTCGATAGTGGAATTGCAGTAGCAACATTTCCATTAGCAACATCCGATCGTGCATATACATTGGCTAACGGTACCCATGTACCCGAAAGAACAGAATGGCATAACCTCGTTCTATGGAGAGGCCTGGCCGAAACAGCAGAGAAATACGTTCATAAAGGAGATAAATTATATATCGAAGGAAAAATAAGAACCCGTTCTTATGATGATCAAACAGGTGCTAAGCGCTACATTACAGAAATATTTGTAGATAATATGGAGATGCTAACACCAAAAGCTGCCAATACAGCTCCGCAGCAAACTGCATCGCAAACGCAGTCGCAGCCCATACAGCCGGCGCAAGGAGTTAATGATAACCCTGCGGACGACTTACCGTTTTAATTTTTTTTTGGTTTTCCTCCGCCCTTCGGGCATTTCCTTCAAAGGGCGGAAGAGAACCAAGAAACGTAGTATTAACTAAAAATATTAATCCTTGGACTCAGACTATCATTTATGCCTACCGGCATTATTTTTGAACACCATTACAATTTCAACTCCTTCGGCATCCGAAGTTGTTGCCATCATTCTTGCAGCTCTTTTATTACTAGCTTCCGGTTTTGCTTCAGCTTCAGAAATAGCTTTCTTCTCACTCTCACCTTCCGATAAAAACGAAATCGAAGAAGGCAAGAACCCATCAGATGAAAAGATAAACAGATTACTTGCTAATTCCGAACGCCTACTCGCTACAATATTAATTACCAATAACTTTGTGAATGTTACAATTATTATGCTTTGTAACTACTTCTTTATGGGTATTTTCGAGTTCTCATCGCCACTGGTAGAGTTTCTTATCCTTACCGTTGTTCTCACCTTTCTGCTTTTGCTTTTTGGCGAGATAATGCCGAAAATATTTTCGACACAAAAAACGTTGGCATTTGCCCGCTTCGCTGCTCCGGGAATTTTATTCTGCGAAAAAATATTTTATCCGGTTGCTTCTGCATTAATGAAATCATCTACTTTTCTCAACAAACATATGGTAAAGAAAAGTCAGAATATATCAGTAAGCGAACTATCGCAAGCATTGGATCTAACCGATAAATCGGAATTAACCGAAGAAAACAAGATACTGGAAGGCATTGTACGATTCGGTGCCGAAACTGCTAAAGAAGTTATGACTTCTCGATTGGATGTGGTTGATCTGGATATAAAAACTCCATTTAAAGAAGTAATTCAATGTGTTATCGAAAACGCCTACTCTCGTATACCTGTATATTCGGGCTCTAATGATGATATTAAAGGTGTACTTTATATAAAAGATCTTTTGCCGCATATTAATGAAGACGATAATTTTGAATGGCAATCACTTATCCGACCGGCTTATTTTGTGCCCGAAACAAAAATGATCGATGATCTGTTACGCGATTTCCAAAAAGAAAAAATACACATTGCCATTGTTGTAGATGAATTTGGGGGTACATCAGGAATCATCACCATGGAAGATATTATTGAAGAAATTGTAGGCGAAATACATGATGAATACGATGACGAAGAAAAAACATATGTAACTATTAATGATCATACTTGGATCTTTGAAGGTAAAACTCAATTAATAGATTTCTATCGGGTTACCCAGGTTGATGAAGCATTGTTCGAACCGGTATCCGGTGATGCCGATACTATTGCCGGACTTGTACTCGAAATAAAGGGAGAGTTTCCAAAACTACATGAGAAAATACTTTATGTTGGATATGAGTTTGAGGCACTGGAAATGGATAATCGAAGAATACGGAAAATAAAGTTTACGAAACAAAATTTAGTTGAGAATTGAAACAATTTTATAAGAATCAACTCATGATCGATCCTATTATAAACAATCCCGGTTGCCAACTTTCAACTTTCAATATTCAATATTTAACTATAAATCAATTATTGGATCTTCTTCCCGATAACGGCCAATTATACCAATCTCAATTAACCAAATTCACAGCCGATCATCGTAAAAGAGAATGGTTAGCCGTTCGCGTATTACTATATAAAATGATTGGTGAAACCAAAGAAATTTGTTACAAAGAGAGCGGAAAACCTTATCTGGCAGATAAATCATATCATATCAGTATATCTCACACCCGCGGATATGTAGCAGTGATGATCAGTAAAACCAACCGTGTAGGCATTGATATTGAAGTTTTGAGCCAAAGAGCCCTGAAAGTGGCTCATAAATTTGTGGATGAAACCGAGCTTATCTATCCGCCAACCGATAAGATTACCCACTCCGAAATACTCACCCTGATATGGAGCGCCAAAGAAACCATGTATAAATGTATGGACAGTCGTGAAATTCTTTTCCGGGAAGAGCTGCATGTAGATGTAAATATTCCGCTATTGGAACAGCCCTATTTCTATGCTTACGAAAACCATACACCCCGGCGGCAGTCCTTTAAAATACACTACCTTTTAGAACCGGGGGAATATGTGTTAACATATTGTTTATAATAATCGATAAAAAGATACCCAAACCCAGTCAAGAACCATTGTATAGGGTGTGGTAAGTGTGTGCCTCCTCAAGGAGGTGCCCGAAGGGCAGAGGAGGATCTAATTAATTAATAAATAACTAACAACAAAAACTAATGATTAAGAAAACAAAACTACTTTTAACTTTTAGCCTTCTGGCCTCATTCATTTTAGCACAAAACCCACAAAGAACCGACAGTCTGCAAATAAGCAGGAGTTATGAAACAGATGAAGTAGTAGTAACAGGAACCCGTAACGAAACAGATATACGTCATCTACCAATGACCGTCTCGGTAGTGAACCGTGATAAAATAGAAAAACGTTTTGAACCGTCTTTGCTCCCCATACTAACCGAACAAGTACCCGGACTCTTTATTACAGGTCGTGGTATTATGGGGTATGGAGTTTCAACCGGAGGGGCAGGAAGCATGAATTTGCGTGGTATAGGCGGAGGCCCCACAACCGGCTTATTAGTGCTTATTGATGGACATCCTCAATACATGGGATTGATGGGACACCCCATTGCAGATGCTTACCAATCTATGCTAACCGAAAAGGTAGAAGTAGTACGGGGACCCGCATCTGTGCTTTATGGCTCTAACGCAATGGGAGGAGTAATAAACATTGTAACCCGTAAACAATATGAAGACGGGATTAAAACCGTAGCCCGTTTAGGATATGGATCCTACAATACCCTTATGACCGAAGCTACCAATCAGATTAGGAAAGAACGGTTCAACAGTATAATAACCGGCTCTTATAACCGTACCGATGGGCATCGTGATGATATGGAATTTGAACAGTATGGCGGATATGCCAAACTGGGATATGAACTTACCAGTAGATGGAATGTGTTTGGAGATGTTAACTTAACGCACTTCAACGCTTCCAATCCCGGGCTTGTTAACGATCCTATTTTCGATAATGATTCTCGCGTAACCCGTGGAATGACTTCATTCTCGCTTGAGAATAATTATGAACGAACTTCGGGCGCTTTGAAGTTTTTCTATAACTGGGGGCGACATAAGATAAATGACGGATATAAAACAGGAAAAGAACCGCTTGCCTATCGCTTTAACTCCAAAGACCACATGTTGGGAATCTCATGGTATCAATCGGCTTCCTTGTTTACAGGTAATCGGGTAACGGTTGGATTGGATTACATGAGTTTTGGTGGTGAAGCATGGAACCGTTTTGTAACCAATGGAAACGAAGAAGCGATATCAGATAAGACAGAAGATGAGATTGCCGGATATATCGACTTTCGTCAGGCACTGGGAAGTTATATAACTTTCAATACAGGTATCCGTTTTGACCATCATTCTGTTACCGGAAATGAGTGGATACCACAATTTGGATTATCAACAAGATTTCCTCGTAATTCTACTCTCAAAGCAATGGTTAGCAAAGGATTCCGCAATCCAACCATTCGCGAACTCTATATGTTTAAGCCTGCTAACCCAAATTTACTACCGGAAAGACTATGGAATTACGAACTTTCATTCTCGCAGCACTTATTAAATAATTCCTTGTACTATGGAGTAAATCTCTTTTATATAAATGGGGATAACATGATCATAATGAATGCAGGTGATCGCCCATTGAACATAAACACCGGAGAGGTAGAAAACTGGGGCGCTGAATTTAATGTGGGCTGGCGTATTAACCACAATTGGAATCTTTCTGCAAACTATAGCCGGTTGCATATGGAGCATGCGCTTGTGGCTGCCCCACAACATAAACTTTTTGCCGGAGCCGACTATACAAAAGGGCGTTGGAGCCTTTCTACCGGGATGCAGTACATATCAGGACTTTATACTTCGGTGAAACCGGAGAAAAAAGAGGAGAATTTTCTATTGTGGAATCTTAGAGGAAGTTATTATTTTTCTACCTTTGTTCAATTATTCGTACGGGGTGAAAATCTTCTTGCTCAACGCTATGAAATAAACACCGGTTATCCAATGCCAAAAGCAACGGTAATGGGTGGAATCAATTTAAATTTTTAATTCATTAAATAACAGCGAAAAATGGAAACAACATCAGCATTAAAACTTTATTCACTGGGTTACAAAGAGGTAAAGACGTATTTGTTAGCATCAGCTTTTATTATTGGCAATATTGTTTTGCCTCAATTATGCCACCTTGTACCTAATGGCGGAATAACACTTTTGCCTATCTACTTCTTTACATTAGTAGCAGCCTATAAATATGGCTGGAAAGCCGGATTGCTGGTTGCTGTACTTTCTCCGGTAATCAATTCACTATTATTTGGAATGCCTGTTGTAGCTCTTTTACCTGTAATAGTAATTAAATCAACCTTGTTGGCTATTGCCGCATCATTGGCTGCCGGATATTTCAAACGCATCTCCATACCTATTTTGTTGATGGTTGTGTTAGCTTATCAGCTTACCGGCGTTTTAGCCGAATGGATGATAGAAGGTAGCTTTTATGTTGCTATACAGGATTTTCGCATAGGTGTACCAGGGATGTTATTACAGATCTTTGGCGGATATTTTCTTATTAAGTATCTGATAAAGCAATAAATAGCCTTGCGCTATTATTCTATATAAGATATATCATTTTTAGCCACGGATGACGCGGATTGCGCGGATTTAAATTCACGGATTAAATTATAT
>DAIMFE010000033.1:0-27935 GCA_036724805.1 Bacteroides sp. | reverse complement strand
ATCGTAGCCAGGGCAATAACCAACAAGGAGGTGGAAGAAAGAAGAACGACCGCTTCAAGAAACCGGTTATTAAACAAGAGGTAAGCGAAGAAGATGTTGCAAAACAAGTAAAAGAAACGCTTGCCCGTCTAACTTCTAAAGGTAAGAACAAGGGAGCTAAGTATCGTAAAGAGAAACGTGAGTCTGCGGCCCGCCAGCATGAATTGGAAAACAGGGAAATGGCAGACGACAGAACACTTAAGATAACCGAGTTCGTTACAGCCAATGAGTTGGCGAACATGATGGATGTCTCCGTTAATCAGGTAATCGCAACCTGTATGAGCATTGGTATGATGGTATCTATCAACCAACGTCTGGATGCTGAAACAATTAATCTGGTAGCAGAAGAATTCGGTTTCCAAACAGAATATGTTAGCGCCGAAGTATCGCAAGCCATCGTTGAGGAAGAAGACGTGCCGGAAAATCTTGAGCCACGTGCTCCGATTGTAACCGTAATGGGACATGTTGACCACGGTAAAACATCATTGCTCGACTATATTCGTAAAGCAAACGTTATTGCCGGTGAAGCAGGAGGTATTACTCAGCACATTGGTGCTTATAATGTGAAGATGGAAGATGGCAGACGCATTACATTCCTCGACACACCGGGTCACGAAGCTTTTACCGCCATGCGTGCTCGTGGAGCGCAGGTAACCGATATTGCAATTATTATTGTAGCTGCCGATGATAACGTGATGCCTCAAACAAAAGAGGCGATTAATCATGCTGTTGCCGCGGGTGTACCTATTGTATTTGCAATTAATAAGGTAGATAAGCCAACTGCAAATCCCGAAAAGATTAAAGAAGAACTGGCCGCTATGAATTTCCTTGTTGAAGAATGGGGAGGTAAATATCAGTCGCAAGATATATCGGCAAAACAAGGCCTTGGCGTAGCCGAGTTGATGGAAAAAGTATTGCTGGAAGCAGAAATGCTTGAACTGAAAGCCAATCCGAATCGCCGCGGAACAGGGTCTATTATCGAATCTACACTCGATAAAGGACGCGGATATGTAGCTACGGTACTCGTATCCAATGGTACACTTAAAATGGGTGATATTGTTTTGGCAGGTACAAACTACGGCCGTGTTAAGGCAATGTTCAATGAACGTAACATGCGTATTAACAAAGCAGGACCATCAGAACCGGTATTGATTCTCGGATTAAATGGCGCTCCACAAGCAGGTGATACATTCCATGTTATCGATACAGAACAGGAAGCCCGCGAAATTACCAACAAGCGCGAACAGTTGCAACGTGAACAGGGACTTCGTACTCAGAAGATTCTTACGCTCGATGAACTTGGACGTCGTATTGCTCTTGGTAACTTCAAAGAACTGAATGTTATTGTTAAGGGTGACGTAGATGGTTCTATCGAAGCATTAAGCGACTCGTTGATCAAACTTTCAACCGAACAAATTCAGGTGAATGTAATTCATAAAGGTGTGGGACAGATTTCCGAATCTGATGTAACTTTGGCTGCTGCTTCTGATGCAATCATCATTGGCTTCCAGGTGCGCCCATCTGCTGCTGCCCGTAGGTTTGCCGAACAAGAAGGGGTGGATGTTCGCTTGTACTCTGTAATCTATTCTGCAATCGAGGAAGTAAAAGCTGCTATGGAAGGTATGCTTGCGCCGGTAGTGAAAGAAGAAATTACTGCTACTATTGAAGTACGTGAAGTATTCAACATCACTAAAGTAGGTACAGTAGCCGGAGCCATGGTGAAAGAAGGAAAGGTGAAACGTTCGGACAAAGCACGTTTAATTCGCGATGGTATTGTTATATATACAGGAAGCATTAATGCGCTAAAACGATTCAAGGATGATGTGAAGGAGGTTGCTACCAACTACGAATGTGGTATCAGTCTTGTAAATTACCATGATATTAAAGTTGGCGATATTATCGAATCGTTCGTTGAAGTGGAAATAAAACAAACGTTATAATACAAAGGAGTTACAGAAGTTAAAGGAGTTAAAGGAGTTATCGCTCCGCATAGGGGTTAAAGACTCACAAAAACCGGTCTTTATCTACTATGCGGAACAATAACTCCTTCTTTATTTACTTTAACTCCTTTAACCGCTTTAACTCCTCTAACTTCTTATAAAATGACAACAATAGATTATGTGTTTTTCGGTTTGATGATAATAGGAGCCTTATTTGGATTTATGAAAGGCTTTCTAAAGCAAATAGCTACCCTGTTTGGATTAATAGCGGGTTTATTCATAGCGAGTGCACTCTATGTTCCTTTGGCAGCCGAGTTATCGCCGCGTATAACAGATTCTATGACAGCTGCTCAGGTTATAGCTTTTATAGCTATTTGGCTGCTGGTTCCTTTGGTATGCACTTTACTAGCTTCGCTATTATCTCATTTTCTCGATTCTTTATCGTTAGGATGGATAAACAGATTGCTTGGTTTTGTGATGGGAGCCGTGCTAACTGTACTGGTTATTAGCATAGTTCTCAACATTCTTGACTTCGTAGATACCGGAAGTAGTATCATCAGCCAAACAACTAAGTACGATTCAACGTTATATTATCCTATAAAAGATGCTATCGGCCGACTGTTTCCGGTTGCGCTGGAAGTAGTATCCGAACCATTTATAAATACTTAATGTATGCAACAGGAAGAACCCAATAAATATGTAAAGGAATTCACACAGGAGAAGTACAAATACGGTTTTACTACCGATGTACAGACCGAAGTTATTGAGAAAGGGCTCAATGAAGATGTGGTCCGGATTATATCCTCAAAAAAGAATGAACCGGATTGGCTACTTGAATTCCGCCTTGAAGCTTACAGGCATTGGCTTACAATGAAAATGCCAACTTGGGCGCATTTGCGCATTCCCGAAATAGATTATCAGGCTATTTCCTATTATGCAGCCCCTAAAAAGAAAGAAGGGCCTAAAAGCCTGGATGAGGTTGATCCCGAACTGATTAAAACATTCAATAAACTCGGTATCCCTCTTGAAGAGCAGATGGCCCTTAGCGGTATGGCTGTTGATGCTGTTATGGACTCCGTATCAGTAAAGACAACTTTCAAAGAAACCTTGATGGAGAAAGGAATTATCTTCTGTTCTTTCAGTGAAGCTGTGCAGGAGCATCCCGACCTTGTAAAAGAATACATGGGTTCGGTAGTAGGTTATCGCGATAACTTCTTTGCTGCTTTAAACTCTGCTGTATTCTCGGATGGTTCTTTTGTGTATATTCCTAAAGGTGTACGCTGTCCGATGGAGTTATCTACTTACTTCCGTATCAACGCCCGTAACACCGGTCAGTTTGAGCGTACATTAATAATTGCCGAAGACGATTCGTATGTATCTTACCTGGAAGGGTGTACAGCGCCTATGCGGGATGAGAACCAACTTCACGCAGCGATTGTTGAGATAATCGTTCATAACCGTGCCGAGGTTAAATACAGTACCGTACAAAACTGGTATCCGGGCGATACCGAAGGGAAAGGAGGAGTTTATAACTTCGTAACTAAACGCGGAATATGCAAAGGCGTTAACAGCAAGCTTTCGTGGACTCAGGTTGAAACCGGAAGTGCCATAACCTGGAAATACCCATCTACGATACTTGCCGGAGATAATTCTGTTGGTGAGTTTTATAGCGTGGCAGTTACCAATAATCATCAGCAGGCAGATACGGGAACAAAGATGATACATCTGGGAAAGAATACCCGTAGTACTATTGTCAGCAAAGGTATATCTGCCGGAAAGAGTGAAAACTCTTATCGCGGTCTTGTTCGTGTTTCGCAGAAAGCGGATGGTGCCCGTAACTACAGCCAGTGTGATTCTCTGCTACTTGGCGATAAATGCGGCGCTCATACCTTCCCCTATATGGATATTCATAATGAAACGGCTATCATTGAGCATGAGGCTACTACCAGTAAGATTAGTGAGGATCAGATATTCTACTGTAATCAACGGGGAATAACTACCGAAGATGCTGTAGGGCTTATAGTAAATGGATATGCAAAAGAAGTATTAAATAAGCTTCCGATGGAGTTTGCGGTTGAGGCCCAAAAGCTACTGTCTGTCTCTTTGGAAGGAAGTGTTGGATAAATCGTAAATAGTCAAATCGTAAATATCATGTTGTTAGAAATAAAAGACTTGCATGCAAGTATCAATGGAAAGGAGATATTAAAAGGAATTAATCTACGGGTTAATCCGGGAGAAGTTCACGCTATAATGGGACCCAATGGCTCCGGTAAAAGTACCTTGAGCAGTGTGCTTGTGGGCAATCCTGCATTCGAAGTAACCAAAGGAAGTGTTACTTATCTTGGTAAAGATCTGTTAGAAATGAGCCCGGAGGATAGAAGCCATGAAGGTATGTTCCTGTCTTTTCAATATCCGGTAGAGATTCCCGGGGTTAGTATGGTAAACTTTATGCGGGCTGCTGTAAACGAGCAACGTAAGTACAAGGGTTTATCACCATTATCTGCCAGTGAGTTCTTGAAGTTGATGCGCGAAAAGCGCTCTATTGTTGAACTTGATAATAAGCTAGCCAACCGTAGTGTGAACGAAGGTTTCAGTGGGGGAGAAAAGAAGCGGAATGAAATCTTCCAAATGGCGATGCTGGAGCCGAAATTAAGTATTCTGGATGAAACAGATTCGGGTTTAGATATTGATGCTCTTCGCATTGTAGCAGAGGGGGTGAACAAACTTAAAACCCCCGAAACCAGTTACATAGTTATTACCCATTACCAACGCTTACTGGATTATATTAAACCGGATATTGTACATGTGCTTTATCAGGGTAAGATTGTTAAGACAGCAGGGCCGGAACTGGCTTTGGAACTCGAAAAGCGCGGGTATGACTGGATTAAGGAAGGAATAGAACAATTATGAATATAGAACAACAATACATAGACCTCTTCTCGCAGACAGAAGAAACTATCCGCAAAAACAGCGCCGGAGCCTTAAACACCCTCCGGCAGAAAGCCTTTGCAGATTTCCGGCACCTAGGTTTCCCAACCAAGAAGCAGGAGAAATATAAATACACCAACATCAGCCAATACTTTGAGCCCGATTACGGATTAAACCTTAACCGGTTAAATATACCCGTAAACCCATACGAAGTATTCAAATGCGATGTACCCAATATGAGTACCTCCTTATACTTTGTTGTAAACGATATTTTCTATAACAAAGCACTGCCTAAATACAATCTGCCGAAAGGGGTAATCTTTTGCAGCCTCAAAGAAGCAGCGCAGCAATACCCCGATCTTGTAGCAAAACATTACGGTAAACTAGCCGATACAACACAAGACGGGATAACTGCCTTCAATACTGCCTTCTCCCAGGATGGAGTATTCTTCTACGTTCCTAAAAACGTTATAATTGAAAAGCCAATTCAATTAATTAATATATTACGGGCAGATGTAGATTTCATGGTAAACCGCCGTATGCTGATCGTTTTGGAAGACGGTGCACAGGCTCGTTTGCTGGTTTGCGATCATGCGATGGACGAAAAGAAATTCCTGGCAACACAGGTTATTGAGTTATTCGCAGGGGAAAATACAGTGTTCGATATGTACGAACTGGAAGAAACTCATACGCAAACCGTACGTATAAGTAATCTGTATGCCCGACAAGAGGCCTTCAGTAATCTCCTCTTGAACGAAATAACTCTTCATAACGGCGTTACCCGCAACTATACGGAAGTAATATTAGCCGGCGAAAGGGCAGAAACAAATCTGTGCGGAATGGCCATTGCCGACAAAAAGCAACACGTTGACAATAACACCACCATTGATCATGCCGTACCCAATTGCAACAGCAACGAGCTGTATAAATATGTACTCGATGATGAATCTGTAGGTGTTTTTGCCGGAATGGTGCTTGTGCGCCCCGATGCCCAGCATACCAATTCGCAGCAAACCAACCGCAACCTTTGCGCTACACGCAACGCCCATATGTACACCCAACCACAGCTGGAAATATATGCCGATGATGTGAAATGTAGTCATGGAGCAACCGTTGGACAGTTGGATGAGAATGCACTGTTCTATATGCGTTCGAGGGGTATACCGGAAAAAGAAGCTCGTTTGTTATTAATGTTTGCTTTTGTAAATGAAGTAGTAGATACTATACGGTTGGATGCGCTGAAAGACAGACTGCACCATCTTGTAGAAAAACGTTTCCGTGGTGAACTAGCACGCTGCCGGGGATGTTCTATGTGTAAAGAACTTGAGAATTAAAATGATTGATATTAATAAAATACGTGCTGATTTTCCCATACTTCAACGTGAAGTCTATGGAAAGCCGCTGGTATATCTTGATAATGCTGCCACTACCCAAAAGCCCCGTGCAGTAGTGGATGCCATAGTTGATGAATACTATTCAGTAAATGCAAACGTGCACAGGGGAGTACATTTCCTTTCTCAACAGGCAACGAATTTGCATGAAGGTGCCCGTGAAACCGTACGTAAGTTTATAAATGCTACCAGTACAAATGAAATAATTTTCACCCGGGGAACAACAGAATCCATAAACTTGTTAGCTTTCTCTTTCGGTGAAGAGTTTATGAACGAAGGCGACGAGGTGATTATTTCCACTATGGAACACCATAGTAACATTGTTCCATGGCAACTTTTAGCAGCTCGCAAAGGTATCGGCATAAAAGTAATTCCCATAAATGATAAGGGTGAGTTATTGATTGATGAATACAAGAAACTCTTTTCCGAACGTACAAAACTGGTTAGCGTTACCCATATCTCGAATGTATTGGGAACCATCAATCCCGTAAAAGAGATTATTGAATTTGCACATGCTAACAAAGTTCCCGTGTTGATCGACGGTGCTCAATCCGTACCTCATCTATCTGTAGACGTGCAGGAACTCGATGCCGACTTTTATGCTTTTTCCAGTCATAAAATATATGGCCCCACAGGAATCGGTGTATTATATGGTAAAGAAAAGTGGCTGGATGCCATGCCCCCCTATCAGGGAGGGGGTGAAATGATTCAGCATGTTAGTTTCAAACGTACTACTTTCAACGAACTTCCCTTTAAATTTGAAGCCGGAACCCCCGATTATATTGGTACAACCGGACTAGCCATAGCCCTGGATTATATCTCTGCAATTGGGTTACAGAAGATTGCTTCCTATGAATATGAATTAACCCAGTATGCTACCCGAAGATTAAAAGAGATAGAAGAACTGCGTATTTACGGTGAAGCAGAAAATAAAAGTAGTGTGATTTCTTTTCTCGTTGGCAATATTCATCATTTCGATTTAGGTACTTTACTCGATCGTTTGGGCATTGCTGTTCGTACCGGACATCATTGCGCCCAACCGTTGATGCAACGGTTAGGTATAGAAGGAACTGTACGTGCATCCTTAGCAATGTATAATAGCAAAGAAGAAATAGATGTTTTGGTTGACGGAATAAAGAGAGTTAAAAATATGTTCTAACATTGCAATTGATTTAGCAAAACTCTATATTTTGTACTTGTATAACTCCACTATATTCCAAAGAAAACTGTATACTTTTTCCGGGAAAAGTATACAGTATCGGTAGCAGTGTCCAAATTATTCTTCCTTTAAATATTTATTCATTATTTCTCTAAAAATATTATTCTCATTCTCAAGTTTAGTAATTAAGGAAAAATGAATATAATCTGAAGTATATTTCACCTCAGCCATCGCACTAAACATAGAATTCATTACCTGACCATTTTCAACTTGATCTTTTAATCTTTTCTCAAAGTCAGCAATTTCCGGCTCTTTATGTTCTCCCTGAAAGTTAAAGATAAGATCATAAAAATTATTCTGATCTATTTCGGGTATGAAATATTTTACAAGATCATTCCATTTTGTATTCAAAATCGGATCTTGCCACATGTTCATAAAATTGATATTGTGATCTTCTATCGTTTTAATTCTATTTCTAAACACTGTACGAAGTTTTGCCTCACTAATGTCCGCTTGGAGACACATAGGAACAATATCAATAAATTCGCCTACAGTTTCGTTATATTTAATACCGCAATAATTCCGTCCGAAAGACAAAATAGAAAAAGGTAAAGATATATAATTAAAGTATTTAGACAACACTTTGACAAAAAACAGTAAAGAAGTCTCGAAAATGGCATCCTCTTCTACAATATCATTTAATGGAATTCTATAATTTGTATAGTTTACTCTTGCTTGTTTACTTTTCAGCAACTTTACCAATTCGTCCTTTTCCCACTGATATTTTTCAAGTTCGAAGATTTTCTTTATTTCTTCTGTACCTATATTCAATGGTCCCATATTCATTTGCATGGCATACTGTTGAAAAGAGGCTGGTTGTTTAATGGATTCTTTATCATGCTGAAGCACTTTTGAATAATTAAACAGCAAACTATTAGGTAGTATTTTCAAACTCATTACATCATATAAAGAATGATGCATGCGTAAAAAGAGAACATGATCTCTCTCGGAACGCTTCACCCACAAAGGTGCATACATCAACCTTTCTTTATGGTTAAATTGCTGAATCATAATCTCGTTAGTCAAAAACTTCATAACCACGTTTTGAGTTTCCGGGGTATACATCGAAATGTTCAACATCGGCAGTTCTATGTTTTTTTCTATGGTATATTCTTTCCAATGTAATTTACCTTCCACATCACAAACAGTACTTCTCAACAATCCCTGTTGCTCCACTAAAATTCTAAATGCTTCAACAAAAGTCCTCTCATCAAGCTTCATGGATAGGGGTAAAGGGATAGATGCTGTAGAAAAATCATTTAATAAATGACCCTTTTGAGAACCGGTTACAGGATATATAGAAGATTCTTTGTGCAACACTGATTGCTCGAATCTAAGAAATGAATTATTGATCTTTTTATTTAAAGCATAAAGAAACTGATTCATATCTTCCGGCTTCACATTTCCTTGAATTTCCTCCGAAATAGAATCATCCTCCACAGACGTCATCATTTGCACATATTCACTCAATTCTCTGACGGTTTGATACTGGAAAATATCCCGAAAATCAATTTGTATATTCATTTTTTTTAAAGAAGACACAATGGGTATTGCTTTTATAGAATCTCCCCCCAACGAATAAAAATTATCTTCACGGCCTATATTTTCCACTCCGAGTACTTCTTTCCATACCAAAGCAATGGACTCTTCTATTCTGCCTTCTACCGGTTGGAATTCTTTAGCGGAAAATTTAGGAGTCGGTAATTTGGATTTATCAGCCTTTCCGTTTGTATTTAAGGGAAACTCATCCATCCTAACCAAATACGACGGAATCATATGATCCGGAATTTTCTTTTTCAAATCGGCTTTTACATCCGATGGCTGTAAACTTTTGTCTGCTTCATAGTAACCAATAAGATATTTTTTGCTGTTATTTTTTCCTACTACAATAAATGCTTTTCTTATTCCGGCAACAGCAGTTATAGCAGCTTCCACTTCTGCTTTTTCAATACGGAATCCGGAGATTTTTATCTGGTCATCAACACGTCCCAGGAAATCTATATTACCATCGGGTAGCCACATAGCCATATCTCCTGTTCTATACATCCGTCCTTTGCCAAAAGGATTCTCGATAAATTTCTCTGCTGTTGTTTCCGAATTATTAAGATAGCCACGTGCAATCCCATCTCCACCCACACATAATTCGCCTATAAGGCCAATGGGTTGAAGATGCATATGTCTGTCTACAATATATGCCGTAGAGTTATTAATAGGCTTTCCAATAGGAATTCGTTCATATTCTTTATCAATAGTAAATGTGGTAGAAAAAGTAGTGTTTTCCGTTGGCCCATAACCGTTTATAAAAGTAAGCTTCGGATATTTTTCCCTCACCCGGTTGACATGCGAAGGTGATAAAACATCTCCACCGGCTAACAAATAGCTTAGAGGCTCGAATATTTCGATATTCGTATCTACAAATTGGTTGAATAAAGAAGAGGTGAGCCACAAAGTATTTATCTTATGCTCTTTTAACTTTTTCTCCATCACATCCATATCTAGCAATTCGTGCATAGGCACTACCGTCAATGTACCGCCATTCAGCAATGGACCCCATATTTCAAGGGTAGCAGCATCAAATCCGGGAGCGCCTGTCAACAACACACAACTTTCGTTTGATAGTGTAACATAATTAGTATTCTTTACCAGTCGCACTACATTTCTTTGTTCAACCAAAACCCCTTTAGGTTTTCCTGTAGACCCCGATGTATACATAACGTAAAGTAATTGATCAAGGTTAGGAGTAGGAGTTGATAATTTTTCAATAGAATCGGGGCGAGTTTTTATAGTATCTATATTTACGACAGTACGAGAAAACAGGGAAGATGCTTCTTCCAAATTTGTAATAATGAGTTGTACGTCGCAATCTTGTTCTATGAATCTTACTCTCTCTCGGGGAATAGTAGTATCAACAGGTACATACGCACAATTAGCTTTTACCACTCCGAGTATTGCAATGATGAGATCCGTACATCGGTCGAAATAAAGTACTATTTTCGATTCGGACTTCAATTTTTCACTTAAAATATACGATGCCACTTTATCTGACAGTAAATCCAACTCGTTATAAGTGAATTCTTTATGGTCTCCAATCAAAGCAGTATTTGAAGATCGGCTAAGAACTTGTTCTCTAAATAATTCCTGTATTGACTTTTGTGCATATGGTACCGTAGTATTGTTAAAATGATGTAGAATTTGCTCTTTCTCTGAATCTGAAATGATACTGACTCTATCTAAAGATATAGTAGAATCATCGGCTATTTTTTTAAGTATGCCGACATATCTCTTGCATAGTTTTTTCACTTCCTCCATGGGATAAATATTCCTGTTATAATTGAAGGCGATTCTGTATTTTCTACCTGGATACACAATGCAGTTAAGGTCATAATTGGTTTGCTCGAATACCTCTGTTGTTAATAACTTTAAACCCACCCTCTCTAACATTTCGTTTCTCTCGAATTCTTCTTCAACAGGAAAGTTTTCGAAAACAAATAAATGATTGATAAGGTTGCTTTTCAATTCGTGTTGAGATTGCACTTTCGACAAAGGATAATACTCTACTTTTCTGATTTCTTGCAGTTGAGAGTTGAGATGCTGAAGCAACTCGTAAAACGTAGGATTACCTTTTGTCTGGAATCTGATAGGAACAGTATTAATAAATAAACCTACTATTTCCTCAATTCCTTTCACCTCAGGTGGTCTACCCGATACAACTGTACCGAACACCACATCATCTTGATTAGTGTATTTTTGTAATAAAATTCCCCATACTACCTGAAATAGAACATTTATCGTTATATTATGATTTGATGCTATTTCTTCAAGTTTATTAGTCAAAGAGGGTTCTAAAAAACACTCCATATCGGCTCTGTCATATTTATTATCTTTACTATTGGTCCACGTCTTGTTTATCTCCACTTGTTTATTGTATCCGTCAAGACTTTTAACCCAATATTTTGAAGCTGCCTCTTCATCTTGCTCTTCCAACCATTTTATATAAGTATGATAAGGGTATTTTACTTTCAGCATTTCTTCTAATGCCTGCGGCTGATTTAGCTTGTGTATACCATAAAAATGGAACAAATCTGTAAGGATAATCTTCATGCACCAGCCATCAATAAGTATATGGTGAAAACTGAGAATCAGCTTATACTGCTTCTCTTCTATTTTAATAAGGGTAAGCCGTATAAGAATGTCTTTACTCAGATTGAAGCCTCTACTTTTATCTTCTTCTTTAAACTTATTGAAATAGAGTTGCCTTTCATTTGGAGAAAGGTAGGTTATATCTCTATAGTCTATTTTGGCCTCACGCTTTTTCAGTACTATTTGTCTCGCTTTAGTTCCTGTTCCCGATGAATAAATTGTACGGAATATATCATATTTTTCCAGCAAGTTATTAAAAGCCTTTTCAAAAAGCATAGGCAAAGAATCTATTTCAAGTGAAATAATCAATTGCTCAAAATAAGCGTTAGAATTGTTATCATACAAATTATGAAAAAGCATTCCCTCCTGCATAGGAGTCAATGAATAGATATTTTTTATATTTTCTTTTGCTAACATATCGTATTTAAAATAGTTTAGTTGAAATCCAGATCTTGAAGTATGTCTGAAAATTCGGATTCATCAATATCGGTAGATGTTAAATCACTCAACGTTACCTCTTGATTTTCTGTTGACAAGCAGAGTTTAATTATTTCATCTAATGCTTTCTCATATTCTAAAATAAAAACATCTACAGATCTGTCATTAAATATGTTTGTTATGTACTCTACGTTAATGTGTAGGTTGTCTCCGATAATCCACGAATTGATATCCAAAGGGTATAACATTTTATTTTCGTTATCCAATGTCATATCGGCGAGAAGTGGCTCAATTATTAAGTGCTCGTCTCCTCCCGATGTCCCTGCAAAATGTCCTAAATAGTTAAATGATACATCCGGATTCACTTTGTCGAGCATTGCACCACATTCATTATTCAGGTATTTTAATATTCCATATCCCAAACCGTTACGAGGTATCTTGTGTAATTTGTCTTTAACTCTTTTAATGGTTTCGTACAATTCTGCATTTTCATCATATTCCAGCCTCACGGGATAAATGGATGTAAACCAGCCTATTGTACGAGAAATATCTACTTCATCGGAGATATGTTCTCTACCATGTCCTTCCATATTTAATTGCAATCCTGTTACCCCCTTCCATCTGAAAATGGCAATTACCAATGCCGATACTAATATGTCGTTTACATTGGTGTTAAAGGCATTGTGTACCTTTGAAATAAGGGCTGTTGTGTTTTCCTCGGATATCATTATCCGCTTTCGCGAAACAGTATTTCTGGAATATTCTCCTTTATACAAACATAATCTATTGTGTGGCGCTATACATTCATTTTTCCAATACTTTAGTTCTTGTGTTAGCTTAGGATTTACGGAAAAATCTTTTACGTTTTTAGCCCACTGTATAAATGAAGTAGTTTTTTGTGGTAGTTTTGTAGTTACCCCTTCATGATGATTTTTATACAAAGACTGAAAGTCTTCTATCAAGAATCTCCAAGAAACGCCATCTACTACCATATGATGTATGGCCCACCATAAATGACTACCGCCTTTATGATGAATAAGAAGTAATGCTGTTAATAGTCCTTTTTCCAGAGATGAATTCTTTTGCAAGTTATGAAAAACAGATATGTAATTAGATGCATCAAAGTCTTTTTCTTTATCATCAATTTCTACAAGCTGATAAAAGTCCCCGTCTCCTGATTTTAGATTCTCCATAGTGAGGCCTTTAGCCGGAAAAGATAGGCGTAAGACATCATGGTACAAAATGAGGTTGTTTATTGTTTTCTCAACTATTTCTTTTTCAAGCCCTTGCTTCGAGAAGAAGCAAACCCCTTGATGGAAGAAGTTTGGATTACTGAAATTCTGTTCTTTAAACCAATGCTGAACAGAAGTTAAATTAGCTTCTCCGGTAACTTCACCTTGTTCTATATTCAATCTGTATGACTTCACCTCTGTACACAGGTCTTTCAGTACCGGATATTGGAATAAGTCATTCACCTCTATCTTTAATTTAATATCTTGTAGACGAGAACATATCTGAATTGCTTTGATAGAGTCTCCTCCTAAAGAGAAGAAATTATCGTTGTTTCCAATTTTTTCAACCTTTAACACCTCCTGCCATATTGCAGCCATTTGTATTTCCATTTCTGTTGTAGGAATTTCATATTTTTCTTTTATAGCTTCAGGTTCCGAAAGGTTTCGTTGGTCTATTTTTCCATTTTCAGTGAGATGAAAATATGGTTGATTAACATAATAAGTCGGAATCATATAGTCAGGTAATTTATCTTTTAGATAATCACGTACTGTTTCTGCAGACAATGGTTCCGAACTTTGGTAATATGCACACAAACTTTTCGCTCCGTCTTTTTCGTATGGCATAACCAAGGCTTTCAGTATAAGCTTATGTGATAGAAGTAGATATTCTATTTCTCCGGGTTCTATCCTATATCCTCTTATTTTTATTTGGTTATCGATTCGACCAAGAAAATCTATATTTCCATCGGGCATTAGGCGTGCTAAGTCTCCGGTTTTATAAAGACACCCCTCGCCGAATGGATTATCCACAAATCTCTCTTTTGTCAATTTCTCATCATTTAAATATCCCATTGCAATACCAGATCCTCCCACATATAGCTCTCCGATAAGTCCAATGGGTTGCAACTTTAGGGTTTTACTCAAAATATATGCCGTTGAGTTATTTATTGGGCGACCTATGGGAATACGAGAATATTCTTTATCCACCTTATAGGTGGTGGAGAAAGTAACATTCTCAGTAGGCCCATATCCGTTTATTATGGTTAAGTTTTTGTATAAATTCTTGATTTTATAGATGTGTTTCGGAGATATAACATCGCCTCCAACCAATAGATAGGATAGCGTTTCGAATATAGAAGGATTCTGATCACACAATTGATTGAAATAAGCCGATGTAAACCACATGGTATTGGCCTTATCTCTTCGGATAACATTTTTTATTAATTCCGCATTCAATAGAGTTTGATTATCAGTAAGAATAAGACATCCGCCATTTAATAATGGTCCCCATATTTCAAGTGTTGTAGCGTCAAATACGGGGGATCCTGTTAATAGCACCCGCGTATTTTCATCAAGATGAAGATAGTTTATGTTGCGTACCAAACGAATAACGTTTTTATGTAGAGCGATAACACCTTTCGGCTCACCCGTGGAACCAGATGTAAACATTATGTAGCAAGGCGAGTCTCCATCTTCTGATAAAGTACGAATGAATTCCTCTCTTTCGGACATTTTTGTTTGAGCAACATTGATTACCGGCGTAGTGAAAAACGAATCCTCCACTGATTTATTAGTGAGTATTACTTTCAAATCACAGTTTAACTCTACAAATCTTATTCGGTTTTCGGGATACGATGTTCCTATCGGCACATAAATTCCACCTACTTTTAGTATTGCCAAAACAGATATAATCCATTCAATATCTCTATCAAAAAACAACCCGATTCTATCGCCGGTACCAATACCTTTTTCGTTAAGCGTATGAGCCAGCGCATTAGCCTTCCTGTCAAGATCTTTATAACTAAGACTTATTTCGTCATATAGCAATGCTTTCCGGGTTCCATACCGGGTTACAGTCTCGGCAAATAATTCGATTATTGTTTTATTATAAGGGCTATTTGTTTGAGTATTGTTGAATTCATTTAATATCTTGAACTTCTCTTCCTCAAGACACAAATCTACATCCTTTATCTGTAGATCAGCATTGTTACTGAATATCTCCACCAACATGCGCAAGCGTTGGGCCATAAGTTTTATTGTAGAATGCTTGAATAAAGAAGTGCTATATTCAAGGTTTAGCTTAAATTGTTTGTCATCATGCCATCCTTGTAACATTAAATCGAATTTTGAAATGCCAATATTTATGGGATATGGAGCCAATCCGAAGTCTTGATTTTCCTGAAGAACAAACAATACATCAAAAAGAGGATTACGACTTCCATCTCTCACAGTGTTTATTTCTTCTACTATTTTTTCGAAACCAAAGAGTTGGTTTTCGTAAGCACTAACCGAACAATCGCGGACTTCGTGTAGATAGGTTCTGAAACTCTTATCTTGCTGAGGAAATGTTCTGATAGGAAGTGAATTTACAAACATACCTACCACATACCTTAAATTTTCGCTATGGCGACCGGCTACAGGTACACCTGTTATAATGTCCTCTTGATTACTGTATAATGATAATAAAATATTAAATGAGGCTAACAAAAACAAATGTGGAGTAACTCCCATTCGCGTAGCAGCTGCGTTTATCTGTTCCGATAACTTCGCATCGAATGTAAACGAATAACTTTCACCTTCAAATTTCTGATTTAAAGGGCGATTAAAGTCGGTTGGGATTGCTAAAACCGGAAGTTCTCCTGCCAGTTGATTTTTCCAATACTCCCGTTGACGCTCGTATTCTTCGGTTTGAGATATCGACTTTTCCCATATCGCATAATCCTTATATTGAATATCCAGATCAGGAAGAATATTTCCTTGTAAAAGAGTAATCAAATCGGAGGCTATATTTTGTACAGATATGCCATCAGAGATAATATGATGCATATCGAACAATAGGATGGCTTTACAATTTTTTAAATCACTGTCATAATTACTATTGTCATATAGTCTTATGATGCCTGTTCTCAACAATTCTCCCTCCTTTAAATTGAATGGACGAATAAAGTCTTTTATGATATTGTCTATATCTTCGCCGGATGAGGCGTTGTAATTGACAAAGTAAATTTTACTTTCTTTGTTTACGACCTGAACTAATTCATCTCCTTTCAATTTAAAATTCGTGCGTAAAGATTCATGACGTTTTGTCAATGCTTCTAAAGCTTTCTTTACAGCTGTTTCGTCTGGTAAATTTTCGAGTTTAAATGCAGCCGGCATATTATATGCTATCGAGTTGGGCAATAGTTGTTGTAATGCAAAAAGACGCTTTTGTGCAGAAGATACAGGATATGTTTCCTGTTCTTTTACCCTCACTATTGGAGGTACATCATTGGTTTTAACTTTGTTGCTAAGAATATATTCTTCCTGCATCCGGATTGTTGTACACGAAAATATGGCAACTAAAGGGAGGGTTATTTTTTCTTTCTCCAGTAATAATGAACTTAAAGTCATTGCCTTTAGCGATTGCCCGCCAAGAGCATAAAAGTCATCGTCAATACCAAATTCATCTTCATTAAGTACTTGTGTCCAATAGTTGTGAAGTGTTTTTTGCAACGAAGATTCTGGTAGTATAACTTCACTCTTTATCAATTCGGGAGCAGGTAGTTTCGATTTATTTACCTTTCCATTCTGATTCAGCGGGAAGATATCCACCTCCTTATAATACGAAGGCACCATATAGGGAGGAAGTTCTGAATGTAGATAATCTCTGAGTAATAATGGGGTTACCGCCACATTCTCAATAGCAATATAGTAACAAGCTATGTGTTTTTCGTCTTTCTCATTTATTATACAGCAACAGCTTTCTTTTATGAAAGGATGTTTAAGCACAGTTTTATCTATTTCACCTATTTCAATACGGAACCCTCTTATCTTAACTTGATTATCTTTTCTGCCTAGAAACTCAACAGTTCCATCCGATAAATACCTGGCAAGATCTCCCGATTTGTAAAGCTTTCCCTCAGCAAATGGATTATCTATAAATTTCTGTTCAGTAAGTTCTTCATCATTCAGATATCCCAAAGCAACACCATCGCCACCTAAACATAGTTCACCAATGGCTCCCAATGGAAGTAAATGTTGAGTATTGTCTAAAATATATGCTGTAGAATTAGATATGGGTTTTCCTATAGGAATACAGGAAGTATACTGTTCGGTTATAAGATGTACCAGCGAGAAAGTTGTATTTTCGGTTGGCCCATATCCATTCAATATGTTTAGTTTAGGATAAATTTCCTTCAGTTTATTGATGTGCTTCGTTGATAGAACATCCCCTCCGGCCAATAAATATTTCAGATTTTTAAAGATAGTAGGGCGTTGGTCGAGCAATTGGTTGAACAACGAAGATGTCAACCACATGGTGTTGATTCTTTTTTGAGTTATCTGTTCCTCTAAAATAGCTGGGGTCATCAGGTCTTCTTTACTGATTACATGCAGATACCCGCCATTCAGCAATGCTCCCCACCATTCAAATGTGATAGCGTCGAACGCAGGTGCACCTGTTTGTAAAATACGGGTTTCTGGGTGAAAGTTGAAGTAATTTGTGTTTTTTATTAACCGAACTATATTTCGATGTGAAATAATAGCGCCTTTGGGCATACCTGTTGACCCTGATGTATACATTACATAAGCCGGATCGGTTGCATAACATGTTGTTTTTATTAAATCGATATTATCCTTTTGTATACTTTTGTACGAGTTGATGATGAAAGTTTTATCTTCCGGCAGGAGGTTTTTGTATTCGTTGGTAATACCAATAATATTTATCTTACATTCGGCGATAATATTGTTGAGTCGTTCTATCGGACTATCCGGATCTAAAGGAACATATATTGCCCCCAGTTTCATAATAGCCAGTGACAAACTTACAGTTTCAACTGACCGACCGCATAAAACGCCTACGTGTGTATTTTTACATACTTCTTTTCTCAATAATTCCATAGCAATGGCGGAGGAATAGAGGTCTAGTTCACGGTAATTCAATCGAACGAGATTGTCACTAATTGCCTCCTTTTCCGGATGGATCCGTACTTGTTCTTCAAACAAATCAATAACAGTTTTGTGCTGAGGATAAGAAGTTTTAGTATTGTTGAACAAAACAAGTTGTGTGTATTTCTCATTCTCGGAAAGGAAATCTATTTCATCTATTTTACTTTCTTTATTAGAAATAATGAAGTCGATTATTGTCGAAAGATGTTGAACCATTCGCGAGATGGTAGATTCCTTAAACAAATCAGTGTTATATTCAACATCGATGCATAGACCTTCTGCATTACTCTTAGTTAAGAATGAAATATCAAATTTGGCAGTGTCATTACCGAGTTCAAAGAAATGAGCAGCATTACCCATGTTGTTAACTCTCATATCTTCATTCTGATACTCGAAAAGTATATTGAACAGAGAGTTTCCTGTGGTTCTGTCATGACTGGGAGGTAATAAGTCAATTACCATATCGAACGGATAATCCTGATAATTGAAAGCCTGGAGTACTGTGGATTTAACTTCAGAAATAAAGTCTTTGATTTTTTTCAAACCATTTGCATTGTTTCGTAAAGCTATAGTATTAATAAAAATACCTGCTATATCCCAAAACTCAGACTTCGTTCTACCGCTAACAGGAGAGCCTATAACAATATCATCCTGAGATGAATATTTAGATAAGAGAATATTTAACGATGCTGCCAAAAATATAAACATTGTACACTCGTTCTCTTTCGTAAAGTTTTCTATTGTAGCACGCTTCGATGTATCCCATTGAAAAGAAAGGCGTTTCCCTTTGTTCGTAGCTTCGTTAACAGATCGTTTATAATCTAAAGGCAATTCTAAAACAGATACTTCTTCGGCAAATATATTTCTCCAATATTTTTCATGGACTGCATATCCTCCATCTTGTAATTTATTGTTTTGCCATAATGTAAAATCTTTATATTGATGAGTAGCAGCAGTTAGCTGATTCCCGGAAAAAATGGTTTCCAAATCTTTCACATATAATCCAATGGTTGTTCCATCGGATATAATGTGATGGAAATCCATAAAAAGAGCCGACTGATTATCAGATAAATGGATGAGTTTTATCGTAAATAAAGGTCCATTATGGAGATCAAACGGTTTAATCCAGTTTTTCGCCCATAGCCTCATTTGTGCTTCCGGATGGTCATATTTCTCGTTCGATTTATCAATCAATTCAATATCGAACTGTATATCGTCGAGTATATGTTGCATAAGCTGTTCTTTAAAAACAAAGACCGTTCTTAGAGATTCATGCTTTTTTACCAACTTCTTGAAAGCAGTCGTTATTACAGCTTTTTGTAACTTATAAGGAAGTATTACACAACCGGTAACATTATATATTAAAGATTTTGTATCAGTTTGCCATAACATGTACATGCGCTTTTGGGCAGCCGATGCAGCTTGTTGTTCTATTATGAAAGGATTTCTTTTTTGTTGATTAACTGTACATACAAAATTGGAGAATAACGGGAATTCGAGCAATATGGACGGGGTCAATTCCAGTCCAAGTTCCTTATTTATTGTAGAAACAATACGCATACCTGATATGGAATCGCCACCCAGCTCATAAAAATGATCGTTTATATCGATACTATCATAACCTAGTACATTTCCCCATATACTTGCAAATAATTCAACATTTTCGTATTGCAAATAATCTCCGTTTATTGTTATTTTTTTAATGGATTTATTTGCATTTTGAGTTGTTACTGCTGAACTGTTTTGTGGAGTCACCTTCGTCCAGTAACGGGTTTTCTTGAAAGGGAAAACAGGAAGATGGATTTTATGAATTGTTTTTTCAACGTAGAGTTTATTCCAGTTTATTTGACAACCAGCCATATATAAATCTGTGATTTGACTCAAGAAACCGATATCATTTATCGACTGGTCTTTTATACTTTCAATCAAAGCATCGGCTTCTGATTGCAAAGTCTTTCTATCGGAGGTATTTATTAAGGTCGGATAATATTCATCCATCTTACCAATAAGTTCGTCAATAGAGTTCGTCACAAATGCAAAACGATGATCGAAATGTTCGCGTCCTACATTTACAGAGTAGCATAACTCTTTTAATGATACCTTATTGTTCGCAAGAAACTTTTTGAAGGTATGTATTGTTTCGGATAAAAGTTCTTCCGATCTGGCAGACAATGTAAATATAGCCGGCAATTCCGATTTGGTTTCTTTTCGATGAGGAGCTTCCGATAAGACCAAATGGCAATTTGTTCCACTAAAGCTAAATGCATTAATTCCGGCTATACGTGGTTTGCTATCAACAGTTTTCCATTCGGTTAGTTTAGATTGTACATACAATGCCGAATTGCAGAAATCGATAAGTGGATTAGGACTGTTGAAATTTATAGTCGGAGGCAATTGTTTGTTTTTTAAACACATTATCACCTTGACAAGAGATATTATAGAAGATGCTCCTACGGCATGTCCCACATTGCTTTTTACAGAGCCTATACCACAGAACTGTTTTTTATCAGTTTGTTTCTTAAATACATCATTGAGCGCTTTTACTTCGATGGGGTCACCCAATACTGTTCCTGTTCCATGAGCTTCTATATAACTAACATCTCCTGCGGTAATTCCGGCTAGTTTCCAGGCTCTTTCTATTAATTGAGATTGCGATTTTCCGTTGGGGGCGGTAATCCCATTCGATGCCCCATCACTATTTACCGCTACGCTTTTTATTACTGCATGAATCGGATCGTTATTCTTAATGGCTTCGGATAGTGGTTTTATGATAAAAGAACCGACTGCTTCTCCCCAAACTGTACCGGAAGCGTCTTTATCAAACGCCCTGATTTGATTCTTCTGATTGCTTATTTCGTTCAAATCCATTTGGCCATCGCTATCCGTAGGCATTACAAATAGATTCACGCCTCCTACTACGGCCTGGCTACAATCGCCCATATATAAAGCATTACATGCTGCATAAAATGCCGAAAGCCCTGAAGAACAGGCAGAGTCTACCACAACACCTGGACCTTTAAGGTTGTACATGTAAGAAACCCGGCCTGTTAAAATACCAGCCCACGACCCTATCATCGCTGTAAAATCGGGTTGATCAATTAAATCGAGATAAGAAGCTTTAAATTTATGAGTATGATCTGTTCCGATAAAAACACCTGTGTTAGAACCATAAATTTCGTTGGGACGAATACCTGCATCCTGCAAAGATTCTATAAAAGTTTCGAGGAATATTCGCTGATACGGATCCATCAACAATGCATTTCGAGGAGGTATATTGAAATACTCAGCATCAAATTTATCTATTTCTTCTAAATAACCGGCTTTAAAAAATTGCACCGTATGTTCTTCGGAGAAAGCAGCCTTTGCATCTTTTTCTCTGTTTTCGGGCAAGGAACCAATACAATCTTTTCCAATTTTAAGTATTTCCCAAAAATCTGCAGGAGTATTTGCACCGGGTAATCGGCATGCCATACCGATTATAGCTATATCTTCCCGGTGAGTTTCGCTTTTGGCATTCAGCTTTTTCAAAATAGCCAGAGCATAATTTTTATCCAGTGTACCTTTTTGAATTTGCTCTAACAAATATTTATTCAGGTTAGTAGTTTCAATATTCATTTTACTTACGTTATTGTCTGTGTTTATTTATAAAGCTTAAAACAACGTCATTAAATTTAAAAGGGTTGTCCATATTAGCACAGTGTCCTGCATTTTGTATAACTATATATTCGCTTTCAGGATAGCTTTCCTTCCAGCTCTGCGCTGCATGCAAGGCTAAAGGATTATCCTGATCCCCACAAAGAATTAATAATGGATGGTTATAAATAATTCCGGCTCGAGGTTTAGATATTTTGTTTAAAGTGGTCATTATAGTAAATGATTTATGTTTGAAGTGATTGGCGCTTTTAAAAAAACGTTCACGTTCCGGTTTTTTAATAACTGCTATCTCAGCCATATCCTGGCGAAATGAATCCATCGAGAACAAGACTTTTGTTGCCGTTGCGAAGGAATTAATTTTGTACGATTTAGAAAAACGCGAATCACTTGTATTAATATCGTAGGCACCTAAAGCCGTAAGAGTTTTTGTCTTTTGAGGATAGTTAAGTGAAAAATGTTGTGCAATCAACGCTCCTAACGATACTCCTACTAAATGTGCATGCTCAAAATTTTCTTTTTTCATTATTTCAGCCATGTGGGAAGCAGATTTGTCTATCTTTACGCTGATATCTTCTACCTGCGACCGTCCGTGCCCCACTAAATCGATGCATATAACGCAATAATCTTTCGCAAACGGTTCTATCTGATGATAGAAGCATTGGTGATCTCCGAATGCAGGATGAATTAAAAAAATAAGGTCTTTCGATGTATCGCCATAGATGTAATAAAACACCTGCTGATTCCCATCCAGTATATTCTTAACCACACAATATTCATCTGTGGTATAGTCCGTATACGAATTATCTGATTTGAGCTGTTTATACAGAAAATACGAAACAGCAGACACAGACAATATTCCTACCATACCGATCTTTAAAACTTTTCCCGATTTATTTTTCATTTGATTAATTATTGTATGTAGTCAAAGAATTCTGTAAGCCAAGCAATTCATCTACGTTGATGCAAGATGCTACATGGCTCGATATTGCAATCACATATTTTCCACCGGAAATACATATTGCTTTAAATTGTTTGTAATCAGAAAAATACACTTCGTATAACCCTTCATGTAACTGAGATATATGTTCTATTTCGAACCAATTATACGGCAGTGTCAATCCCGTCTTCAAGCACTTGGACAAAGCTTCTTTCGATGTCCATGCTATCAGAGAAGTCTCCTCTTTCAACAATATTCTTTCTTTTGGTGTAAGTAGTGCTTCTACATAGCTTATATTTTCATTACCCATATCTTCTATATCTATACCTAATGGATGCCTTTCATCAAAAACGATGGAAACACCTATATTATCGGTATGCGATATGCTAAGTTGGCAGTTTAGTTTTATTCCACCACTTATAACGGGTTGATTAAAAATTCCGTTTTCAATATAAATTCCGGAGCAGTTATCCAGTGCCAAATATTCTTTTAATGCTATCTTCGCACTTATACGTCCCATCAAATAACTCGACTTCCGCTTTTCATGTAACATATTTTCTGCCGTATGTATTTCTTTAGTATTCAACATGAGCATCCGATTATACTTATTCTCTATATCTTGTTTGCAACAAAACCCCATAATTGTTGGATACGAAATATCTGCATTTTTAAATGATAATCCTCGTACAAGCCCTATTTTAGTATTACTTAAAAATTCCATTTAAATCTTACGTTTGCCATTGTATATGAAGTTCTATGAGTTTCGGAACTGACCTCGGAAGTTCTAACCTTGGCTGAGAAAAATTGCCCGATAAATGACAAGTCCATGTTCTGTCCAATAGAATAGTCTATGGATGGAGATATATAAACACCGCTTAAATCGGGATAGTAAATCGTCGATACAGATAATTTCAATAAAGATGTTATGGGATATTCCGCCATAAAAACAAAATTATATTCGGTTATAGAAAGATTTTTCACCGATTGCGGGGCAGCCCAGAACTCGTTAAAACCTTTATTTTTATCTTCGTCTTTAATGGTCATATACATAAACTCTCCATATAAAAATAACTCGCTGGGAAAAGTATAATTGTATCCTACTGAGCCTAGAAATGTAGTTTTGTCGCCTTTCTTCATGGGTATAAAGTAACTTAATTCCCCAGTAAAGGAACCATCTTTAAGATTGCCACTCCACCCCAATCCCATAGCCCAGTCTTTACTCTCCAAAACACCTCCCAATACTTGAAAATCGTACCCAAACTTATTTAACCGATACATGGTAGCAGTGGTTATATCCTTGTTCCGGTCGAATTTCATTACAGCATCAAAAGAAGATACGGGTGAGGTAAAATACTGGAAACGAATGGCATCGCTTCCGGGCTTTTCCACATAATCGAAATCGTAAAAAGAAGCATTGTTGAATAAGTCATTTGGCGACCAAACAAACGATGAACTCCAATTAATCCGTTGCCGTCCTATAGTAAACATATAATTGTTTTTTTCGAACGAAAAGTTTAACCTGTCGAATGTTGTATTCAGAATAAAAGAATTCCCTTTTGCCACGTTATAAGTTAAATCCACCATACCGTTATCCCTCGATATTTGTTTTGTGTAAAACGGATCCAATTTTATCCTATCACCATAAAGTAGCCGGTTTCTAACTTGGGCCACTACTTTGAAGCCTCTTTTTTCATTCGTCCATTTAAAATTGAGACGATTATGAAACAAATTATCATTTATCCAATTATCTCTCAATGTATCTATAATTTCTACTGTGTTCATGTATGACAGATAGCCATTGTTGAGCTCAAATTTATTCTGGGCCTGGCTTTTAATGGTACAGAGACAAAATAAAAAGAAACAAATTATACTTAATCGTTTCACTCGATTTTACTATTTTGTAGTATCACTTTCTATTTTACCATCTCTTAGAATAATCACTCGCTTGGCTTTCCTTACAACTCTCTCGTCATGAGTAGAAAATACAAATGTTACTTTCTCATTTTCATTGAGTTTCTGCATTATCTCAAGCAGGTTTTCTGTAGACTCTAAGTCCAGATTTGCAGTAGGTTCATCGGCAAGTATAAATTTGGGTTTCGAAGCCAAAGCTCTGGCTACAGCTATACGTTGTTGCTGACCTCCGGATAATTTATTAGGGCGACTGTTTACCTTATCCGACAACCCTACTTTTTCTAAAAGATCTAAAGATCGCCGGCTACGTTCCTTCTTAGGGTAACCTTGTAGAGTCATTACAAATTCAACATTTTCTTTTGCTGTAAGTACCGGAACCAGATTATAAGCCTGAAAAACAAATCCGATATTCTTTAAACGAAAATCAATCAATTGAGAGGAGGTTTTTCTTGTTATATTTTCTGCTCCAATAACGATTTCACCTGATGTTGGCTTGTCCAAGCCACCCAGCATGTTCAATAATGTTGTTTTACCTGAACCCGAAGGGCCAACCAAAGCTATAAACTCTCCTTCTTTTATCGATAAACTAACATTATCTACAGCCTTTACCTCTATTTCGGATTCATTATAAATCTTACTTAAACCAGTAACTTCTATTACATTCATTGTATTATACTTTTTATTCTGATTAATTGATATTAGTTTCTTACTACCTCAGCCGGGTTTACTTTCAGAGCTTTACATGCCGGGAAAATAGCAGCCAGAAGGCCGGTTAGGAACACTAAAAATCCTATTGTGCCGTAATCGGATAGGGTGAGTGTAGGATATATGAGAGTATCCATTCCCAGTTTACTATAGTCTGCACCTTGAAGATTCAATCCTGCTTTAGAAAAATAGGTTATAACGAGATTACTCAATACTATTCCTATAACTGCTCCCAGCAGTGTGAGCATCAGGGTTTCTAACAATACCATAATAAAGACTCTTGTTTTACTCATACCGATAGCCATTAACATACCTAGTTCTTTAGTGCGCTCAAGAACTACCATAAACATAGTATTGGCAATACTGAAGCCTAATGCAATAAGTATGATACCCAGTATAAGAGTTGACATCATTTCCATCAGGTCTATCATCATACCCACATCAGGTCTTATTTCCGACCACATCCTTACATCATAGTCACCTCCAACTATTGCCACAATTTTATCTTTTATTTCTTGTACATTTCCTTCTTCAGTCAATCTTATTATGATCTGATGACACGAATTTTCGTTTATCCCGACTAAGTCGGCTAAGTCCTGTTTATTTAAAAAAACTGTAGACTCGTCCATTGCCGAATTATTAGTTTTGTACAGGCCTTCTACTTTAAAGGCCCCGCCAACCAATTCTTCATCAGCGGATTGCAGAGTCAGAACTGATTTAGATTTCCATCTTATTTTCAACTTTTCAGCCAACTTTTGACTCATCACAATGGTATTACTCTTTTCTGTCGATAGAAATCCGCCTAAAGAATCAGGGATGGTTTTATGTAAATCGAAAATATCTCTCTCCTTCTCCGGATCTACTCCGTATGCCGTTATTCCCAAACTGTTGTGAGGTGTACTTATCATAGATGTTACACAAATTCTCTTACTTACCGTTTTTATCCCTGCAATTTGTTCTATCTGCGAAACCTGCTCATCAGCATTGTTTATTTGCAATAGAATATCATTATTCTGAGTAAAACTTTTCTTCGAAATCTCAATATGCGGAAGTTCCAGGTTCAGGGCGTTCTCAATACGTTGGCCAAACATTCCTCTTAATAAGGATGACGCAAATATTCCACCAAACATTCCAACCGTCATCGCCAATATTATAACCAAACTTCTGGTTCTATTTCGCCATATATTTTTCCATGCTATTTCCCAAATCATATAAATTAGTTTTAAATTGGTATTGCAATATCTACGATTAATTTTTCAACGTATCAGGTACGTTATCTCCTTTTGTTGCCCTATAAACAGGGTATATAGAAGCTATGCATACTATGCAGAATACAATAACCATCTGCTGGATTATATAATCCGAATGCCATGCTACAGGCATGTATGGTTCAAATCCGGTAGCAATGAGTTGTTCGGCTTTGGCTCCGCTCATTTCCATAGGGTACAGATTGAGATAATACATAAATGGTAGAGTAAAAGGAATAACGGCAATGATAGCCAATAGTGCGATGAAAACCATTTCAAGAATCAGCATTAACCGTAATTGCCACTTTTGCATTCCTACAGCAATCATTACAGCAAATTCTTTTCTGCGCTCTACGGTCATCATTAATACTGTTCCGAAGATTCCAAAAGCAACAACGAGATATAAAATAAAACTCAGAAAGTTGTTATTCTGAATATCCGATTTCATCAATGAACGTAAATCTCCCAGCATGGTGTGCCATGTTACTACATCAAAACTTTCAGGAGTAAGCTTGCTTATTAATAATTCCGTTGTTCTCTCCATTTTGTCGGGATCATCAAGATCCAATACTACAGATGATAAATATCCTGCAGCAGAATAGAATTCCTGACAAGTAGTTAAATCCATATATAACGCTTGTTTGTCCAGATCGGGGTAGGAATTAAAATGGAGTATACCTTTTACTTCAAACTTACCTGCAGCCGATGCTCCATGGTATCCCTGGCCAATGAGCACAAGGGTATCTCCCACAGTTACACCCAAGTATGAAGCCAATGTTTTAGCTACAACAACTTCATTTTTCCCTTTCGAGAAAAATTCTCCTTCAACAAGCTTTTCTTTAATTTGGGTTAGTTTATCTTCCTGCTCCAAATCGGCACCAACCACCATAACTCCTTTCGTCTTGGTTTCAAATGAAGACAAGGCAAATGATTGAAGACGGTTTACATAATTTGTAATGTTTTTATCTTCCTCCAATACTTTATAGTCCAGAGTACCGGAATCAAAAATATTCTCAATAGACTGATCGTCCCAATAATCGTGAGATGTGATTTGAGCGTATCCCGTAAACACATGAACAATGCTGTTTATGGCTTTTTCATAAACGCCAAGGTTCATTCCTTTCATAAAAAGCACCGCACTAATAGCGAAATAGATAGAGGTTATAGTTATTATAGTTCTCCTTTTATTTCGCCACAGGTTTTTTCTAGCAATTGATATATATTTTAT
>DAIMFE010000032.1:0-28407 GCA_036724805.1 Bacteroides sp. | reverse complement strand
TTTTCTTCTTCTTTTTCTTCTTCTTTTAATCTTTTCTTTTCTTATATGTTATGTTGTTGCAACGAAACTCAACGCGCGTTAACTTTAGGGGTTTATTATCTCGCTGGTATCAAACTGTTTATAAAATAGTTTACAGGGATAATTCGTGGTTAAAAAGTGTTGAATGCGCTGCCAAATGCGCGTTGCTATACGGATAAATGCGCGTTGCATTTTCAAAAACGCACGTTGCTACACGGGCAAACGCACGTTGCTAATTTCAAAATGCCCGTTGCATTTTTAGCTACAGCAGGAGCAAATATTTCTTCTTCTTTTCTTCTTCTTTTAATATTATCTTTTCTTATATGTTCTTATATGTTATGTTGCTATAGGGTAGCTATAGCTAGTGCTAAATTAAACATCTTTTATCTTACTGGCATCAAGCGATTTACCAAATAGTTTACAAGAAGAAACCGTAGTTAAAAAGTGTTGAATGCGCAGTGGTTTTACATCCAAAGCGCATTTAATGTACAGTGAAAACACTTTTTTATTGCAATAATTCATCGGTTCTTGTGTCTTTGGGTGTTGCCCGCCCCTACACCATGCGGAAACAATTAAATTAATTTTCCGTGAAATATTTATATGAATATACCCGCAAAAGCCGTATCTTTGTAAAAGATTACACAACGTAACAGACATGAATAAAATACATTCAAGAGTTGTGAGCGCAATGCTTGTATTGGCGTTGATGATTTTGGCCTCTTGCGGTTCATCCTATAAATTAACATCAATTACCGGAAGTAAAACAGAAATAAGTTCTTTCTGGGATAATAAACCCAACGCGAAAGCCATAGAGGTACTGGCGCCATATAAAGCAAAGATAGACAGTGTGATGATGCCCGTAGTGGGCATAAGCAACATGGATATGGACGCGCGCCGGCCGGAAAGTTTACTCTCTAATCTTGTTGCGGATGTGTTGCGAGAATCGCCAAGCCGCTACTTAAACGAAACGGCGGATATAGCGGTGATTAATATTGGAGGATTACGCAATAGCCTGAATAAAGGAGATATTACTTATGGCGAAATATACGAAATCTTACCTTTTGAAAACGCGCTTTGCCTGCTCGAAATGAAGGGCGATGTGGTTGCCGAATTAATGAAAAATATTGTTTCGGTAAAAGGAGAAGGGGTTAGTAATGTGCGCTTAACAGCGAAAAAAGACGGAACAATTATTAACTGCACCATTGGCGGCGAACCGCTCGACCTTAAACGAACATATAAAGTGGCTACAGTGAACTATCTGGCGGAAGGAAACGATGGACTTGTTGCTTTTAAGAAAGCTCAAAAAAAACGTTGCCTGCCCGAAGCTACGATTCGAGACATCTTTTTAGCGTACGTGCGCGAACAAGCCCGGCAAGGAAAAGGGATTGTATCGGCAATGGAAGGAAGAATTTTATTAGTTGAAAATTGAAAATTGAAAGTTACTTTGCAATATATTATAGGATTGTTTTTGGTTATAAGCGTATCGATTTCTGCCTACGGACAGAGCGCAAAAACGTTAACCATTTTGCACACCAATGATGTGCATAGCCGCATTGAACCACTTAGCGAACAGCTGAATAATCCCCTATCGGCCGGGAAGGGGGGCTTCTTAAGAATTGCCGCTTATGTAGAAGAGGTGAGAAAGGAAACACCTCACCTGCTGGTGTTTGATTGTGGAGACTTTTCGCAAGGAACACCTTATTATAATATGTTTAAAGGGGATGTGGAGATAAATTTAATGAACACCATTGGCTATAATGCCGGAACAATTGGCAACCATGAATTTGATTTCGGATTGAATAACATAAAACGACTATTGGCGATAGCCGACTTTCCGATAGTATGTGCCAATTATGATTTTACAGGAACTGTGCTTCAAGGAATCGTTAAACCTTACGTTATCCTTAAAAAAGCCGGACTGAAGATTGGGGTATTCGGGCTGGGAACTAATCCGGACGGATTGGTGCAGGCCGACAATTATGAAGGGGTGAAATATCAGGATCCATACAACAAAGCAAATGAGGTGGCTGCGTTGTTAAAGAAAAAAGGGTGCGATGTGGTGGTTTGTCTCTCTCATTTAGGGATGTATTCTTCTTCTAAAAATCCAATTTGCGATACACAACTGGTAAAGAAAACACGAAATATTGATTTAATTTTAGGTGGCCACTCGCACACGCTTCTCGAAAAGCCAATGGTTTATCAAAACCTTGATGGGAGGGATGTTTATATTTCCCAAATGGGGAAAAGCGGGGTATATGTAGGCCGTATCGACTTAACTTTTGAATAACAATTTAAAAAACACTTACTAATGAGAAAATTCTTTATTACTCTCTTATCTATTTGCTGCGCAACCTTTTCGCAGGGTCAACAAAGAACATTTCTGCCCACTTCGGCAAATCAGGCCTGCCAGCAATGGGTAAATCAAACAATGCGCGAAATGGGACTTAAAGAACAGGTCGGACAATTGTTTGTTTACGCGGTTGATGGCAATAATACTTCGACCAGCAAAAGAGCAATAACACAAACACTTAAAAAGGTTGGCCCCGGAGCCGTCCTCTTTTCTAACGGCAAACTTAACGACCAAGCATCTCTTACCAATTATGCGCAATCTGCTTCATCGATCCCTATGCTTATTGCTTTTGAGGGTGAGTGGGGGGCTGCATCGCAATTACTAAATACGCCCAACTTCCCTAAAAATGCCGCGCTAGGCTGTATTCAAGATGATGTTTTAATCGAAGCCTATGGCAAGGAAGTGGCGCGCGAGCTTCGCGAACTTGGGGTACATATCAACTTCGCCCCTGTTGCCGATATTATGAATAATCCGGAGAATCCCTCCATCTACGAAAGGTCTTTCGGATCGGTGACACAACACGTTGCCGATAAGGTGCTGCTTTACAGTAAAGGTTTACAAAGTGGGGGCATCCTGCCGGTATTAAAACACTTTCCCGGTGGGGGAGACACAAAAACCAATTCGGATCTTAGCATGCCGATTATTCCTTACCCGCGCGCGCGATTGGATACGGTTGAGTTGTATCCTTTTAAAAAGGCTTTCGAAGCGGGCATCGGGGGCGTAATGGTGGGTCATTTAATTTACACCGAGCTCGATCCCGATCATAGTAACGCCGCGTCTTTTTCGCCAAGCATTATTAACGGATTGTTAAAAGATGAATTAAATTTCAAAGGACTTGTCTTCAGCGAAGCTCTCTACAAAAGAAATGTAGCAGGAACGCCTCATCTCGAAGTGCGAGCCCTTAAGGCAGGAAACGATATGATCTTGGTGAATGGAGACCTTGAAAAGATACAGCAGGATATTCTTCTGGCTATTAAAAAGGGAGAATTGTCGGAAAAAGAGATCAAAGAGAAATGCCGCAAGGTTCTTACTTATAAGTATATGCTCGGGCTTAATAAGCGCCCGGCAACTGTAGCCACAAACGGTTTGGAGGCTCGTATTAACTCTAAAGAAGCGATTAATTTGGTTTCCGATCTCCGCAAAAAGGCTGTTACCGTATTGGCTAATTATGGCAATATTCTTCCGTTAAGTGGCGCGGCGAATGTAGCGGTGGTTAGTTTAGGCAACAAAGATACCGATAAGGCTTTTCTGGCCAATCTCGACAAGCAGGTTTCTTCGGATAAATTCAGGCTAACGGTTGACGCGGATGATAAGCGCATGAAGCAGATTGCCGGCGAATTATCAAAATACAACCGCGTCATTATCAGTGTAACTACAGATGATCAGGATATAAAACATTTCACTCATTTCCTTTCGGATATTAATACAAAAACACCGCTTGTTTATGTTTTCTTCTCTCCCTACCGCGAACTTTTACCCGCGGTTGAGCCGTTATCAAAAGCATCTGCTGTAATACTGGCACATTCGGCACAAGAAGAATTACAACAATTGGTGGCCGATGCAATGCTTGGAAAAGCATCGATAACCGGAAGATTGTCGATGCCTATCGGCAACTTATTCGGCGTAAAAAGCGGAATAGATTTAACTCCCGCAACTCCCGCGGCAGGTTTTGTGGTGGAAGATTTCGGCATGAAATCGTATGTCTTCCACAGAGGACTGGATTCTATTATCACTGCCGGGGTGGATGCCGGGGCATTTCCGGGTTGCCAGGTGTTGGTTCTGAAAAACGGTAAACCGGTGTATGATAAAGTCTTCGGGGTACATTCTGATAAAGACAATACCCCTGTACGCGCAACGGATCTGTTCGACCTTGCCGACCTTTCGCAAACTACGGGAACCTTGCTGGCCATTATGAAACTGTACGAAACCGGCAGGATAAGGCTCACCGACAAGGCTTCTCAATATGTTTCCGCTTTACGGGGGGGCAACAAAAAAGACATTACCATCGAAGCATTGCTTTTCCACGAATCGGGGTTAGGACCACACATCCGCTTCTACCGCGAAACGATTGACGAAAATACCGTTCGCGAATCGTTTACTCAAGGCTGGCCCGACCAATGGCATCAAACCCGAGTGGGCGAATTTTCGTGGGTCAGCAACGACTTTAAATTTAAGCGCGGGTTGATTTCCGATCATCAAACCCCTACGCATCGCCTGCATGTTGCCGATAATATGTGGCTTGCCAATTCGTTTAAAAACACGATGATGCAATCGATTAATCAATCGCCGATGGATACTAAAAAGCGGTATGTTTACAGTCCCGCCGGGTTTATTCTCTTGCAACTGGTGGTTGAATCAATCACTCAAAAGCCACTCGATGAATACCTGGAAGCCGAATTCTTCGCACCAATGGGTTTAAGCAGAACAAAATACCTGCCGTTGCGTTATTTTACAAAAGCCGAAATTATGCCCACAGCAAGCAATGAGTATTTCCGTCGTCAAGACCTATGCGGATATGTGCACGATGAGCTGGCGGCGTGTCAGGGGGGTATCTCCGGAAATGCCGGACTGTTCTCAACTGCTCACGAAGTGGGTCGTATTCATCAAATGATACTTAATGGTGGCGAGTTGGATGGCAAACGTTACCTAAAAGAAGAAACCTGCAAGCTGTTCACAACGAAGAAATCATCCATTGGCCGCCGCGGGTTAGGATTTGATAAACCAACTGTTTTCGATCCCGAGAATCCTCTGGAAAGCCCCTGCTCAATCTCTACACCACTAGAGGTTTATGGCATTGCCGGTTTTACCGGAACTTGCGCGTGGACCGATCCTACCAATAACCTTGTTTATGTATTCCTTAGCAACCGTGTGTGCCCGGAGGTTTGGAACGATAAGATTATCCGAATGAATATTTTACAAAATATCCAGGAAGTTTTATATAAATCAATGGAATAATAGCTTCAAGCAATAATGACAACAAAACAATTTATTAACTTAACAATTTTATTTTGCGCTTTAACACTTAACCTAAACGCACAAACAGAGCCGTTGCTTCTTTATAAAGCAACACAAGATGCCGACTGCCAACAATGGGTAGACTCGGTGTTCAATAAACTTTCTTTAAAAGAAAAGGTTGGACAGCTATTTATCCATACCCTTGCCCCACTGGAAAGCCAGGCCAATATAAACAACCTGAAAAATGCCGTAGCCACCAATAAAGTTGGGGGGTTACTGTTTTCGGGCGGTGTTTTAGAGAACCAAGCCCGGCTTATTAATCTGGCACAAGAGGAGGCCAAAGTGCCCTTAATGATCACTTTTGATGGCGAATGGGGGCTCTCTATGCGCTTGAAAGAAACACCTGTGTATCCGCGAAGCATGGTATTAGGATGCATCCGAGATGACAAATTAATTTATGAATACGGTCAGGAAGTAGCCCGCCAATTGCGCGAATTGGGCGTACATGTTAACTTTGCTCCGGTGGGCGATGTAAATATCAATCCCAAAAATCCGGTGATCAACACCCGTTCTTTCGGTGAGATTCCAAAGGATGTTGCCGATAAGGTGATCTCCTATTCGCTTGGTTTGGAAAGCGGCGGGGTTATCTCCGTATCCAAACACTTCCCCGGACATGGAGATACGGATGTAGATTCGCATCGCGCGCTTCCGGTGTTACCGTTCTCGCGGGCACGTTTAGACAGTGTTGAATTATATCCCTTTAAAGAAGCGATTAACGCCGGCGTTAGCGGTATGATGGTAGGCCACCTGGATGTTCCGGCATTAGAAAAGACCAAAGGAACCCCGGCTTCGTTATCACGCGCCATTACCCACGATTTGCTTGTGGATGAATTAGGGTTTCAAGGGTTAATCTTTACAGATGCCCTGGCCATGAAAGGTGTAGCCGCTCATAAAAATGTATCTTTGCAAGCACTTAAAGCCGGAAATGATATGGTTCTCGCACCGCGTCAACTTAAAGATGAAATTAACGCGGTAATGGATGCCATTAAGAAGAAAGAAATCACCGAAGAGGAGATCAACGCAAAGTGCAGAAAGGTGCTTACCTATAAATATATCCTTGGACTTGCCGAGCAGGGAAAAATACAAATATCCGGTTTAAGCAACCGTATTAATACACAGAATGCCCGCGAACTGGGTGTGAGGCTAAGGATTGGCGCCATTACCGTGTTGAGCAACAACAATAGCGTATTGCCCATTGATAAAGATGTTAAAGAAGTTGCCGTATTGAATATTGGTCCATCGGCTCCGTTTAACGAAACGCTTAAAAAATACTCGAAACCTACCCTATTTACGCTAAAGGCAAACATGCCCCCCGCCGAAAGGAAAACTTTACATACCCGACTGGCTTCTTTCAAAAGGGTTATAATTAGCATTAACGAACGCTCAATGGCTCCTTATCAAACTTTCTTTTCGGAATTTGCTCCCGAAACGCAGGTAATTTACGTGAGCTTTCTTCCTATGAAAGAGACCGCCCAAATAGAAAAGCCATTATTCAATGCCGCAGGGGTTATTCTTTGCCATGCAAACGACAAGGAGATTCAGGAGCATACAGCGAAAGCCATTTTCGGTGAAGCTACTATTAACGGTAGGTTATCTGCCGCCATAGGAAATGTTTTCAAGGCAGGCGTGGGTTATACTATCCCTACGCATCCTCAACAGTATGTTCCGGAAGAGTACGGAATGAAATCGGATGTGCTTAAAAATATCGACACGCTTGTAGAAACCGGGATTAAAGAAGGTGCTTTCCCCGGCTGTCAGGTAGTGATATTGAAGAACGGTAAAACCATGTACGACAAGGCTTTCGGTACGTTTACCGGAGATCGGGAAATGCCCGTAACGCCTGAAAGCATTTACGACATTGCCTCTCTCACAAAAACCAGCGGCACATTGCTGGCTATCATGAAGCTGTACGACAGGGGTTTATTCAATTTGGCCGACAAGGTATCGAAGTACCTTGAAGAGTTCAAGGGTACTGATAAGGAAAATATTACCATCCGCGAGCTGCTTTATCACGAATCGGGGTTACCTTCTTCCATCGCGTTTTATCAGCGCGCTATCGATAAGAGCAGTTATGAGGGCCGGCTACTCCGGCAAGGATATGATGCATCGCACTCCGTTCAGATTGACAAGAGGGTGTATGGTCAACCGGATTTTAAGTTCCTGGAAGGGCTTACTTCTACAACGCCCGATCGTGATCATTCGCAACAGATTACTGAAAACTTATGGTTAAGCAATGCCTTCAAGGATACAATTATCAATGTAATAAAGGAAGCCAAACTGGGTACTAAGCGGTATCGGTATAGCTGCGTAGGCTTCATTGTGCTTCAAAAGATGGCCGAAAAACTTAGCGGTATGCCATTGGATGATTATTTGATGAAGGAATTTTATAACCCCATGGGGCTACACCATACTGCCTTCCTGCCTTTACGGTATTTTCGGAAGAATGACATTGTACCCTCTGCTAAAGATAAATTTATCAGGAAAACAACGCTTCAGGGCTTTGTTCATGATGAGGCTGCCGCATTTCAGGGGGGCGTTTCGGGTAACGCGGGGTTGTTCTCTACCGCCCGCGAAATCGCACAACTCCACCAAATGATATTAGACGGTGGCGAATATAACGGCAAAAGGTATCTTAGCAAGCAAACCTGCCATTTGTTTACAACAGCTAAATCCAGAATCAGCCATAGAGGATTGGGTTACAACAAGCCCAACAGGCAGCATCCGGGAAGTAGTCCTTGCAGTGAATCAACGCCGTGGTCAACGTATGGCCATACCGGATTTACAGGCACTAGCGCCTGGATAGACCCTGACAATAAAATTGTATATGTGTTTGTTAGTAACCGCACGTATCCGGATCCCTGGGTAAATAAGCTGGGGCAGATGGATATACGGGGGAAGATTCAGGAGATGATTTATAAGGCGATGATGTAAGAATGTGTATAATTTCATTTCAATAATTGGAATTTATTGCTAAAAGGATTATCTTTGATTAAATCATTGTGATATAACAATAAATATAGATATGATAGTTATTAGTTCTGCTGAACTTCAGCAAAATACAAAAAAATACCTGGATATTGCTAAGAATGAAACAGTGGTGATTCAAAGGGGTAAGGCAGAGACATTTGTTCTTCAAGCAGAAAAGCATCTGGCACCAGATGATGATTTAGCAAGAGCAATTACAGCGGAAGAGCTTCTAGTTGGCATTGAAGCTGATATTCGGGAGATATTTAAGAAAAAGGGTAAATGAAAGTGTTATTTACCCCAGAGGTCAGATCATACTTTACTGATCTGACAGAATTGCTATATGAAAAAGAATATTTTGGATTCGTTGATTCCGCCTTACAATATGCAAGAGAATTATTCTTAGATATTCAGGATTCATTACCACAACGAAAAAAAACATCTGCTCCGCTATGGTTCAATCGGTATGGAAAAGATATGTATTATTCTGTCTTTAAGAAGAATAGAGGTACGCAATGGTATGTATTTTTCACTATATATGAAGACGATAAAGGAGAAATTACTTATCTGGTAAGATATATCAGTAATAATCATATGGTTGCTCAATATCTATGATAAAGGTTTATTGAGAATTGCTTTCATTCGGTAAATGCTTTAAAATGTTGTTTCACTTTTCTTTTTATATAACGCCCGGGGTCTTTTATATCAAAATACACAGCTGCGAATAACATATTATACGAATGGTATTGAGGTTCTAAAGGGATAATATTATTTATCCACACTTTTTTGATCTTGCTTTTAGGATAGAGAACGAATAGTTGGTTTATTTCCTGTATATCCAAATGAATGAGAACTTTTTCAATAAGCAGTTCGTCCGAAATCTGTGCCATTACGGGATCCTCGAAAGACCAGAATGCATGTTCGTCTTTCAATTTGTTGAAGAGTTGTTCTTTAATATTTTGCTCCTTCATATAAAACATTAACAAAATTCATTTTATAAAGGTACAAATAAAATCGTAAAAGTCCTGTACTTGATAGTTAACGGAAGTATTTTGATAATAATTGAACCCGCACTTTTAATAATATAATTAATATTGTCCTTCGAATTCGAGTATTATACTATTATTAAAAGACACATTATGAATCTACTATCAAGACTACTTTCAATGCTTTTCTGCATGGCGTTGGCCGGGCAAATCCAGGCAGTTGATTTAAATTCTGTTTATACAGCTCGTCCCGAAGACCCCGAAGCATTTTATTTTACCCCCGACAAATACAAAATTACTAATGACGGCAAAACAGATGTTTCCGAAGCTTTGCAAGATGCGATTAACACGTTGAAGAAAGAAAAGAACTTTGGTATCCTCTTTATACCCGAAGGCAAATACAAAATATCCCGAACTATTTATGTTCCCGCTTCTATTCGCTTGATTGGCTTCGGCAAAAAACGTCCGGAGTTTATTCTGGCTCGTAATTCTCCCGGCTTTCAGGAAGAAAAAGCGAACGACAAAGGAAAAGCTTCCTATATGTTTTGGTTTACAGGAGGCATCGTTACCAACGAAAATCGTGTAAACGATGCAAATGCCGGAACCTTCTATAGTGCCATGTCTAATATCAATTTGCATATTGAAGACGGCAATCCATACGCGGTGGCACTCCGCACACATTATGCGCAACATAGCTTTATCAGCCATGTGGCCGTATATGCAGGAAAAGGTAAAGCAGGACTGTTTGAAGTGGGAAATGAGATGGAGAACGTGGCCTTTTTTGGTGGAGATTATGGTATATATACAACCAAAGCCTCTCCCGGATGGCAGGTTATGATGGTTGATTCGTACTTCGAGGGCCAACGAATCGCGGCATTACGCTGCCAGGAATCGGGGCTAGCTATGGTGAATATACAAGTAAAAAACAGCCCGATCGTTTTTGAGATTGAAGATAACTATGCCGACCGTTTGTTTGTTGAAAACAGTCGTTTTGAAAACATCAGTAAAGCCATTGTAAGCATTAGCAATGAAAACAACAGCAATAACCAGATCACTTTCCGCAATGTAGATTGCCGAAATGCTCCTGTGATTGCGGAATACCGCCGAAGTAACACCACCAGTACAATCAATCATAAAACGTATAAGATTAAGAACTATGCTCACGGCTTACAGATGGACAATATGGTGGCCAAAGCAGAGTACCGCACTACGATAGATGTTGAACCGATGGCTAAAATGCCTGATGCGTTGTCTCGTGACATTCCTGCTTTTCCCTCTATGGAAACATGGGTAAATATACGTGAGCTCGGTGCAATGGGCGATGACAAAACCGATGATACAAAAGTTATTCAAGAGGCCATCAATAAATATGACAATATCTATGTTCCACAAGGATGGTACCGCATAACCGAAACCCTACAAATGCGGCCGGAAACAAAACTCATCGGACTTCATCCTTTTGGAACACAATTCCGCTTGCATGAAAGCGAACCGGCCTTCAGTGGATTTGGCGCTCCAAAAGCCATGGTTGAATCTTCCAAAGGCGGATCGAATATATTTAACGGTATCGGTATTAATACAGGTGCAATCAATTATCGCGCAGTAGGCGTGAAATGGATGGCAGGGGCAGATTCCTATTTAAATGATGTTAAGTTTGTAGGTGGTCACGGAGGATTACATAAACCTATTCCCGGCCAACCAACACCAACCTGGCGCTGGCGTGAACCGGGCGTGAGCTCACCTTCTAAACCGGTATATGCTCAGGGAAAAGATTTAGCCTGGGACAATCAATACTGGAGTTTATGGGTTACCGAAAATGGAGGAGGAACGATTAAAGATGTGTGGACTGCCTCTACGTATGCTACAAGCGGTTTATACGTAAGCAATACGTCTACTCCCGGCAGAATCTATGCGATGTCGCTAGAGCATCATGTAAGAAATGAAGCCCGCTTTACAAATACCGCGAACTGGAAAGTTTACTGTTTTCAGTTAGAAGAAGAATCGGTAGAAGGTACGGAATGTCAGCCTGTAGAAATGCAGGGATGTTCGGATATAACTTTTGCCAACTTGTATATGTTCCGGGTAATCCGCATTAACGAACCCTATCATAATTCGGTTCGGATATGGAACGATTGTCAAAATATTGAATTTCTTAATCTGCACAACTACTCTCAAATAAAATATACCACCGATAATCCCGTATACGATATTAATAAAAACATTGAAGTACGTCCCTGGGAGCTTCAAAAACTAGTAGTAACAGGGGAAGAACCACGCCGTACGCCGCTGAGTAATAAAGTAGGAGAAGTTCAAAAATTGGCCTCCGGCTTTGAATTTGCCGAAGGTATCGCCCGCGATAGTAAAGGAAACATCTATTTCTGCGAGCAACGGATGAAGCGTATTTACAAATGGTCGGCAGAGACAAATACCTTGTCGCTGGTAACAGACTTCCCATGGGAGCCATACTCATTAGGCTGCGATACCGAAGATAACCTTTTGGTAGCAGTGAGGTACCGCCCTCAACCCGGATATCTGATAAACGGCGAAAAGGAAGGAGTAATTTCTTACCCCGATTCGCATGGAACATCTTATGCAGGCTGGGGCAACTCCGGTTTCGAAACAAAAGTATACGCTATTGATCCGGCTAATCCCGATGAAACATTTACAATACTTTCCAAAGTAAAGATGGGTACAGTGAAAAATATATCTAAAGCACTTTACCCCTCTAACCGATGGAGAGATTTCCATGACTTTAATACAGTAGTAAACTATGTTCCCGAGTGGTGCTTTGTGGCTCCCGATGGAAAAACCATTATCCCCGATCAATACGACATTGCCCGCGGTTCTACTCTATTGGAGGCCTATCCCGGAAAAGTATTCTATGCTTCGGATGAATATGATAAACGGATGGTACGTATGAATGTTGCTCCCGATGGAACTTTATCCACTCCCGAATATTTTGTAGAATGGGGAGAATTTGGTTCGGCTGTTGATAATGAAGGTAATTTATATGTGGCAGATGGGCAAATACTCGTATTTAATAAAGAAGGCAAATGCATAAATACTATTGAAGTTCCCGAACGTCCATCCACTATTCAGTTTGGAGGAAAAGACAACAATACGCTGTTTATTACTGCCCGTTCGGCATTTTACTGCACGCGCATTAAGTAGGCTTAAATACAAATATCATTACTACTAATTTATAAAGGTAATATTATGAGAAACATTAAACTCTGCCTTATTCTTTTATTAGTGACTATCAGTCAGCTGTTGTTAGCCCAAGCGCCAGATGGTTATCCTGCGAACTATGCTAACGGCCCTCGTTTTAAAGCATTGGTGTTCTATACACATCATGCCGAGGCTGCACACGTAGAATTTGCTTTGCAAGGAGTAGAATTTTTTAAGAAGCTTAATTTTGGCAATGGTTTTATCTTGGATATAACTACTAATCTGTCTGATTATCCATACGAGAAATTGAAAGAATATGATGTTGTAGTTATGCTCGATGGTTATCCCTCCTCCAAAGCGGAAAGAGATACATTTGAGAAATACATGGAGAATGGCGGCGGATGGATGGGATTCCATGTAGCCGCGTATAACGACAAGAACACCAAGTGGCCCTGGTTCCTGGATTTTCTGGGCGGTGGAGTATTCTATTGCAACAACTGGCCTCCTCAACCGGTATTGGTAGAAGTAGATAATTCGGATCATCCGATTACCAAAAACCTTCCGAAATCATTTGTTGTTCCCGCAAGCGAATGGTATCAATGGAATCCTAGTCCAAGAGCTAATAAAGATGTAGAAGTATTACTTTCTATTTCAGAAAAGAACTATCCTTTCGGAATAAAAGATGTGGTGAATTTTGGCGACTTCCCTATTGTGTGGACAAATACAAAATACCGTATGATCTATCTTAACATGGGGCATGGCGATGAAGAGTTTACAGATGCTACACAAAATCTCTTGATGATCAATGCGTTTAGATGGGTGCTGAGCGTTGATAAAAAAGGAAACCCTTTCTTGAAATAATTACAAAAATCAATTGCCGGAGGTTTTAACCTTGCAATCCGGCAGCTAAAGCAGCCGGCAATTGATAAACAATTTGTCATCTCAGAGTTTGACACTTTCGAGAGTTTAAGGCTTAAAAGAGTTTTAAACAGGCTCTTTTACATTTCTAAAGATGAAACACGAAAACCTTTTTACTAATAATTATGAATAGAAAACAAAAGTATTTTCATTTACACAAACTATCGCTAAATATGTTGCAACGGGTAGTTGTGATTACCTTGATTTGGATGAGCTGTATTGCTCAGGTGGTAGCACAGTCTAATGTGAGGATCGGTGGAATAGTGAAGTCTACATCCGATGATCTGCCTATAATTGGGGTAAACGTTCTTCAAGCAGGAACCTCAAATGGTACAATAACCAATATTGATGGAAGATTTAACCTCACTGTACCGGTAGGATCGGAACTTGAGATTTCGTTTATGGGATATCAAACCCAGATGGTTAAAGTTGAAGCCGGCAGAACGGAATATATAATAACCTTGTCCGAAGATTCAAAAATTCTGGATGAAGTTGTGGTTATTGGTTATGGGGTTCAGAAAAAGAGTGTCTTAACAGCGGCAATCAGCCAGGTTTCCGGTGATGAACTTGCCAAAGGAACTCCTACAACATTTCAAAATGCCTTAAAAGGAAAAGTATCCGGAGTACAAATCGTTTCAGAATCCGGTGCTCCCGGTGCAAGTGCAAAAGTACGTATTCGTGGTATCGGTACTATAAACAATTCAGATCCGTTGTATCTGGTGGATGGTATGCCGGTGGAATCAATCAATAACATTAATCCTTCTGATATTGAATCGGTAGAGGTTTTAAAAGATGCTGCTTCTGCTGCAATCTATGGTACCCGTGGTGCTAATGGTGTTGTGCTGATTACTACAAAGAAAGGATCGATTTCAAAGTCATCACTTACTTATGAAATATCTTATGGATGGCAAAGTCCTACCAAAGAGTTGGATTATATGAATGCCAAAGAATATCAAATGATAGTAAATGAAATGAATATGAATGAAGGTAAGGATCCTACTTATCCTAATTTCAATATGAATAACCCCTCTACCCATCCTAAATATGAAACAAATTGGCAAGACGAACTCCTGAATAAAAGTGCTATGGTTTATAATCACAAACTATCTCTTTCGGGAGGTACGGATAAAAGTTTGTATTACGTATCTCTAGGCTACTTAAATCAGGAAGGCATTGTGGCCAGCGATAACTCATATTATGAAAGATACAATGCCCGTTTCAATAACACCTACACCGTAATGGAAGATAAAAACCGCTTTTGGCTTCCAAAAGTAACACTTGAAACGAACATAAGTTATTCGCATACGGAATCTATGGGTATTGGTAATAACAGTGATGTTTCCGGAGTATTAACTTCAATGGCGCTTACACCTCCTAATGAACCTATTTATCAGGACGACCCTGCTATTCTGGAAAATTACGATAAACTCTATCCTAATTATGTAAAAGACAAAGATGGGCGGGCGTATAACATTATCAACATGCGTGAATTAGGCAACCCAATGGCGGTTCGCGAAGTATCAAATAATCGGATTAACAAATCCAATGATTTTAACGGAAATCTAAATCTGAATGTTGAGATACTGCCGGGATTGAACTTCCGTACCAATCTGGGGTTATCCTGGGGTTTCTGGGGACACAGAAGTTATTCGGTTCCATTTTATATTTCAACAGCCAATGTAAGTACTACTTCTAGTGTAGAACATAGAAAGAATGAACGTTTTACATGGCAGATTGAAAACGTATTGAGCTACGATAAGAAAATAGGTAAACATCAATTTTCTTTATTGGCCGGGCAGTCTGCATTAAGCAACGAAAGCACAGGTTTGTGGGGTAACGATTATAATTTATTACGCTATGGTATGGATTATGCTTACCTCAATAGTGCAGCAGCAGAAAGATCCTTGGAAAGAGTGGATGATCAGTTAAGCGAACACAAATTAGCTTCTTTCTTTGGACGCGCCACTTATAACTATGCAGAAAGATACATGTTAAGCTTAGTTATTCGTCGCGATGGTTCATCTAACTTCGGTCCGAAGAATAAGTATGGTAATTTTCCTTCTGTTTCACTTGGTTGGAATATTGCCGAAGAAAGCTTTATGAGATCAAGACCTCAATGGATTGATGCTATTAAATTACGTGCCAGTTGGGGAAGAAACGGGAATGAAAACATTTCTCCATTCCAATATACCAGTTTATTAACTCAGGGGCAAAACAATGTAGCTTTAGGTAAAGATGATGCTATCTACGTGAGTATGGTATCAAGTGGATATGCTAATCCTGCTATCCAATGGGAAACTTCCGAGCAGACAAATATCGGTATCGACTTCCGTTTACTTAATAACAGTCTTACTTTTTCTGCCGATTATTTCGATAAGAAAACTAAGGATATGCTTTTATGGCTTCAAACGCCTAAATATTTAGGATACTGGGGTATGAATGCAAACTCAGGAACAATGAGCAATAAAGGTGTGGAGTTTGATGCGAATTATCGTTTTAAGGTTAACACAGTTAATTTCTCTGTGAATGCAAATGCTTCGTATGTTAAGAATGAGGTTACAGACAGAGGACCTGGTTTTTCAGCAATAGCTAATTTAGGAGCAGGAATAGCTAATCCCGATGTTGCCATAGTTGAATCGGGAATGCCTTATGGTTATTTCCGTGGATATCTTCATGATGGACTTTTCCAGAACTGGGACGAAGTGAATGCACATGTAGGACCAAGCGGAAAATTGTTGCAACCAAATGCTCAACCGGGTGATGTTCGTTTCAAGAACTTACACGAAGATGACCTTATTGATGATAAGGACTTAACTATGATTGGTAACCCGAACCCCGACTGGGTATACGGTTTCACATTAAATATGGACTGGAAAAACATTGATTTCTCTATGACCTTCCAGGGTGTTGTTGGCAATCAGATATTTAACTACGACCGTCGTCCCAATGTTCCTTATGCAAACTGGCACCGTAAATGGTTAAACAGATGGACAGGAGAAGGAACATCAAATTTCTGGCCACGTATTGTAGAAGATGACGCTCCGAACTTAAACACCTCACGTGTTAGCAATTTATACGTTGAGGACGGCGATTACCTACGCCTGAAACTTTTACAAATTGGTTACACACTTCCTGCCAGCATAACCAGAAAGGCTCTTATTAGTAATCTTCGGATTTATTTCCAATGTGATAACCTGTTGACTTTCACCAAATACAAAGGATACGACCCTGAAGTGGGTTCGCGTTATGGCTTGGATTCGGGAACTTACCCTCAAGCCCGGGTATTTACATTAGGAGCAAGTGTTAATTTCTAAACTATAAAAACATGCATATGAAAAAGATATTTTTATACTTAACAATACTGGCATTATCACTCAGTTCATGCGATGATTTTTTGGAGTTATATCCAAAAACGCAATTAAATGACGGTGACTTCTATCAGACTGAAGAAGACATTCTGATGGGACTATATGGTGCTATGAATACCATGAATCACAGTATAAACAGGCTATATTCTACATTTATCTATCTTTCTGATGAAGGTGATTCCGGTGGTGGTCCTGGTGAAGGTGGATATGGGATAGACCTTTTCCAGTATGGGCCAAGTAGTTGTCCTAATTGGTGGGGCGGCGAATGGAGTTTAGGTATGTATGAAGGAATTGCACGCGCCAACCTTCTTTTAAGTAAGATGGACAATGCAAATTTAAGCGAAGAATCATATAAACGCATTAAAGCTGAAATTTCATTTGTGCGTGTTTTGCTATATTATTACCTCTTTATTGGTTACGAACAATTTGTACTCATAGATCGTGTTATACTTCCTGATGAAATGTTTTCAGTAACAAAGGGAACACGGCAAGAATGTTACGAATTTATTCTGAATGACTTGAATACCAATATTATTGGCAGCCTACCAACTACAATAGCCGATAAAGAATGTGGTCGATATATCAACGATGCAGCAATCACTATGAAGGCAAAATTAATACTGTTTGCCCGTGACGAATCACGCTATGAAGAAGCACTAAATGATATGAGAACCATCATTAACAGCAACAAATATGATCTACATCCTGATTTCTCTAAACTATGGCTCCAAGAAGGTGAATTCTGCCAAGAGTCTGTTATGGAAATAGTTTGGAGTGAGAAAGCACACTCAAACGATTGGGGCGGTGAAAACAGCGGTGTAGCAAATCCATTGGTTACATGGGTTAGCGGTAGAGATATCAGCGACCCACGTACAGCTGAAGAAGGTGGTCTTGGCGGAGGCTGGGGACAAGGTACAGTAAAACGTAATGTATACGATTGGTATGAGCCGGGAGATAAACGCAGAGAAGGAACATTTATTGATTATGAAATTGAAGCACAAAAAGTGAAAGAACTTTATCCCAATCTTGATTTTTATGTAGCTAATAATCAGATTTCCTTTGATGGACTTGGAAATTATAAATACCATGCCCGCAAAGGATACACATCCGAAGAAGGTACTTCTTATCTTAATTACAAGAACAATTTCAGGTATATTCGTTTTGCCGATGTACTTTTATTAGGAACAGAATTATGTATTCGTTCGAAAGGAGCTGCTGATGCTGAGGCACAAGGATGGTATAATCGTATCCGCAAACGTGCGTTTGGTGATGAACTACATACACCCGATTTAACTAAAATGGGGAAAGAACAAGCTATCAATTTAATCTTTCACGAAAGAGGATTGGAATTTGCTTATGAACTACAACGCTGGATCGACTTGATGAGATTTGATAAAGGCGCTGAAATCTTAGGTGAAAAAGGATGGACAGAAAAATTCAGATATATGCCTATCAGTCAGATGGATTTAGATGAAGCACAAGGCGCTTTGGAACAAAACCCGGGATGGCAATAATAATCATTAATCTGTTAAAATAATATCGCGATAATGAAGCCAACGGAACAGCACACCACTATTCCCCCACTTCAAAACCAAGATAAATCAATAAAATCAATACAAAATATTATCTTATGAGAAATGTATTTTCACTTTTTATTCTGATTGTTTCAGCTGTAATACTTTCAGGTTGTACACAAGAAAAAGGACCTGTAAAAATCGCTTTTATTTCGGGAATGAATCCGGAGTTTGACACCAAATTATATGCACCGGTACTGGATAATTTTGAAGGAGTAACCTGGAAAGCATATACAAATGAGGAATCACAAGAATTATTCAAGCCGGAGAATAAGGATCAATATGATGTGATTATATTCTATGCAATTTGCCTGGAAGAGATACCGGAAACTACCAAGCAAAATATTGTAAAAGTAATAAGGGAAGGAAAGCCCGCAATGATTTTGCACGATGGACTACTTACTTATAATACCTGGCCGGAGTTTGCCAAAATTGCAGGAATGAAATATTTCATGAGCGAACAACTGGTTGATGGTGAACCCTATGGCGTATCTAAGTATAAACATAATCAAGATATTCCGGTTACTGTAGTAGATAAGGAACATTTCATAACCCAAGGCATGGATGAGACTTTTATATTACATGATGAAATATACAATAAGATGTGGCAATCTCCGGATATTCATGTATTATGGACTACCAACCACCCTGAAAGCACTCGCGATATAATGTACACACATAAATACGGCAAGGGAAAAATTGCCGGGATTGTAGTTGGTCATGGCCCTGATATGTTTTATGATAAGAATTTTAAATTGGCATTCCAAAGAAGTGTTCTCTGGCTTGCCCAATAATTAACCAATAGTAAACCCATCTTTTAGGAATAGGATAATGTAGCTTTTCCTAAAAGATATTAATACACTGTAGTTATGAAAACAAAGATTTTGAGACTGTTGCCTTTTCTGCTTTTATTATTTGTTGTTTGCTCTTGTGGCAAGAAAGAGCCCAAAGTACTTACGGTATATTTCTCTCACTGGGGAGGTACGGAGATACTTGGGAATATGATTCATGAAGCCGTTGGCGGTGATCTTTTTGTTATAGAAACGGTTACTCCCTATCCGGCCGAAGGCACACATGCCGCTGTACAAAAACATGTTGATGAGGGTTTCTTGCCACCACTTAAAAAGAAAGTGGAGAATATAAAAGATTACGATATTATTTTTATTGGAACCCCTAACTGGTTTGGAACATTGGCGCTTCCTGTGAAAGCCTTCATTCAAGAAAATAACCTGGATGGAAAAACAATTGTACCTTTCGCTACTTATGGTGGAAGTGTGGCCGATTGCTTAACCGATATGGTGAAAATGTGCCCTCAATCGGTAGCTTTAGAAGGATTTGCAGTAAGTGGTGATGATGCGAAAGGAGCTAAAGAAGACGTTAAAACTAAAATGGAAGAATGGCTGAAAGTAATATTGCCTGATTTGAAAAAGCAATAAATGAAAATAAAGAATAATCACATACTCCCGCCGACTCGAGCCTACCGTGGTAAGATACATAGGAGAACTTATGCTCATACCACTACCAAATGACTTTGGAGTAATGATTTGTGATAAGGAATAAGGGAAGGGGAAGTCGCGCGACTTCCCTTCTTATTTGCACCCATCCATAACAAAAAAGGCCATCAACATTGCACCAATCACATTTTATCCCTTCATTATAAACAAAAAACCAAACCTTTCGCTAACTTTGCGCTGATTTTGCGCAAAGAAATAAGAAAATTAAAACTTTTAGATGATTGAGAAAATTATTGTTTTAGAAGACATCGACCCGGTGATTTTCTATGGGATAAACAACGCTAACCTACAACTTATTAAAGCACTTTATCCTAAATTACGAATAGTAGCAAGGGGAAATGTAATTAAAGTACTCGGTGACGAGGAAGAAATGGCCGCTTTTGAAGAGAATATTCTTAAGCTGGAAAAATATTGCGCAGAATATAATTCACTAAAAGAAGATGTTATCATTGATATAATTAAAGGTAACGCTCCGCAAGCCGAGAAGGCCGGAAATGTAATTGTATTTAGTGTAACAGGGAAACCAATTATACCCAGAAGTGAAAACCAGATGAAACTGGTAGAAGGGTTTAACAAAAACGATATGATTTTTGCCGTAGGCCCTGCCGGGTCGGGTAAAACATATACAGCCATAGCACTGGCCATACGGGCACTAAAGAATAAGGAGATAAAGAAGATTATTCTGAGCAGACCTGCCGTTGAAGCCGGTGAAAAATTGGGTTTCTTGCCCGGTGATATGAAGGAGAAGATTGACCCATACCTGCAACCATTATACGATGCATTGCAGGATATGATACCCGCAGCCAAATTAAAAGAATATATGGAACAAAATGTGATACAAATTGCTCCATTAGCTTTTATGAGAGGCCGCACACTGAACGATGCCGTTGTGATTTTGGACGAAGCACAGAATACCACCGCACAACAAATCAAAATGTTCCTTACCCGCATGGGCATGAACACAAAAATGATTGTTACAGGCGATATCACGCAAATAGACCTCCCACCGTCGCAAACCTCAGGATTGGTACAATCTATGAGAATATTGAAACACGTGAAAGGGATTGCTTTTATTGAACTAAACCGAAAAGACATTGTTCGTCATAAGCTAGTAGAAAGAATTGTGGATGCTTATGAGAAGTTCGACCAAAAATTAAAACTATAAATACAATGAGTAAAGCATTAGTTAGAACCGATTTTAATTTTCCGGGGCAAAAAAACGTTTACCACGGAAAAGTACGTGATGTATATAGCATCAATGATGACCTGCTTGTTATGGTTGCAACCGACCGTATCTCTGCTTTCGATGTAGTTCTACCAAAAGGTATTCCATACAAAGGACAGGTATTGAACCAGATCGCTTCGAAATTTCTTGATGCCACAGCCGACATCGTGCCTAACTGGAAAACAGCTACTCCCGACCCAATGGTTACCGCCGGTATCAGATGCGAAGGTTTCCGGATAGAAATGATTATCCGCGGATATCTTACCGGAAGCGCCTGGCGCGAATATCAAGCCGGCAATCGTAACATCTGTGGCGTTATTATCCCGGAAGGAATGAAGGAAAACCAAAAGTTCTCAACCCCGATAATTACGCCAACAACCAAAGCCGATGAAGGGCATGACGAGAATATCTCAAAAGAAGAAATCATCGAGCAAGGTATTGTTAGCAAAGAGGATTACGAATTACTGGAAAAATACACATATGCACTGTTTCAACGCGGAACAGAGATGGCCGCCGAAAAAGGGTTGATACTGGTAGATACAAAATATGAATTCGGAAAAAGAGATGGCAAAATCTATCTGATTGACGAAATCCATACCCCAGACTCTTCACGTTATTTCTATGCTGATGGCTATGAAGAAAGGTTCGAAAAAGGAGAACCACAGAAACAATTATCAAAGGAATTTGTTCGTAAATGGTTAATGGATAATGGATTTATGGGCAAAGCAGGCCAACAGGTTCCGGAAATGACGGATGAATACGTAGCATCTGTTTCCGAACGGTACATCGAACTATATGAACACATTGTAGGCGAAAAATTTGTAAAAGCCAACGCCGATGATGTTTTGAATAGGATTGAAAAGAATATAAATGAACTCCTAAAGAAATAGTTACAGGATACGGGTTACAAGTTACGGGTACCAGGCGGTATTTCTTACTTGTAACCCGTAATTCGTAGCTCGCAACCCCATGAATTACCCACAGGAAAACATAAAGCCCTACGGAAATAACGGTACAAAGGTAGAGCAGGTAGAGCAAATGTTCGATAACATTGCTCCAAACTATGATACCCTTAACCATACCCTTTCACTGGGCATTGACAGATCGTGGCGACGGAAAGCCATCAATTGGCTTAAACCCTACCAACCGCAGCACATGCTGGATGTAGCCACAGGTACGGGTGATTTCGCTATTCTGGCATGCAGAAAACTGAATCCACAATTAATTATGGGTACAGACATCTCGTGGGGAATGATGAATGTGGGAAAAGATAAAGTAGAAAAGGAAGGGCTATCAGAGAAAATTAAATTTTCACGAGAAGATAGTTCTTCCTTTTCTTTTGATGATAATACATTTGATGCCATTACAGTTGCTTTCGGAATAAGAAATTTCGAAGACCTCGACAAGAGTCTGAAAGAGATGAACAGGGTACTTAAAGAAAAGGGACAGTTGGTTATACTTGAATTAACCACGCCTGATAAGTTTCCCATGAAACAACTTTTCCACATTTACTCTAAAGTTGTTATTCCTTTTATGGGCAGGCTGTTATCCAAAGATAACAGCGCCTACAAATATTTACCCCAAACAATACAAGTCTTTCCGCAAGGAGAGATTATGAAAGAAATTATATTGAAAGCAGGATTCAATAAGGTTAAATTTAACAGGTTAACTTTCGGTATTTGTACACTTTACACAGCAATTAAATAAGAATACATCTATGGAAAAATACGGATTAATTGGCTATCCTCTACGCCATTCGTTTTCAATTGGATATTTTAATGAAAAATTTAAGTCGGAAGGTATAGACGCGGAATATATAAATTTTGAGCTACCTACGCTGGATTATTTTGCAGAAGTTATTGCAGAAAATCCCACATTAAGAGGTTTGAATGTAACAATCCCGTACAAGGAAAAAATCATTTCCCATCTGGATGAATTAGATCCCGACACCAAAGCCATTGGTGCTGTAAACGTTATAAAATTAATCCGTAAGAAAAACAATAAAGTAAAGCTGGTAGGATACAACTCGGATGTAATAGGATTTACTCAATCTATTGAGCCGATGCTACAACCTTATCATAAAAAAGCATTAATTCTGGGAACCGGTGGAGCGGCTAAAGCGGTTTATCATGGATTAAAGAATCTGGGAATTGAAAGCGTATATGTATCACGCACCGAGCGTAAAGACATGTTTACTTATGAAAATCTTACTCCCGAAATTATGCGGGAATATACAATCATCGTAAATTGTACCCCACTGGGAATGTTTCCCGATGTAGATGCTTGCCCAAATATCCCATACGATCAGATTTCGCCCGACCATTTGTTGTATGATTTGCTTTACAACCCCAATGTCACTCTTTTTATGAAAAAAGGAATGCTACAGGGAGCAACAACAAAAAACGGATTGGAGATGTTGCTGTTACAGGCATTCGCCGCCTGGGAGATATGGAATGAGCCGGAATTATGATAAGTATGAAGAAAAAACTCGTTACCATCCTCATAACAGTGTTACTACTTCTGGCAATAATAATTATTGGCGGCAGTTTCTACATGCTAAGTTATTCTCTCCAACCAAAATTCTCAAAAGATGAAGCCAGCGCGTGGAAAGCAGTTTTTTCCACTTATCCCCACCTGGCGCAATGGGTAGATAGCCTCAACGCTGTATCTGCGTTAAAAGATACTTTTATCGTTAATCCCGAAGGAAAACGTTTGCATGCCTACCACATTGCCGCACCACAACAAACCGCCAAAACCGCAGTAATCATACATGGCTATACCGATAGCGCCATCCGCATGATGATGATGGGTTATATGTTTAACCACGAATTAAATTATAACATTCTTTTACCCGATTTGCAATTTCATGGCCTAAGCGAAGGTACTGCTATACAAATGGGTTGGAAAGATCGTTTGGATGTTTTGCAATGGATGAACGTTGCCAACGATATTTACGGGAAGAATACCCAGATGGTTATTCACGGTATTTCGATGGGCGGAGCCACAACCATGATGATATCCGGAGAAGAATTACCGCCATATGTAAAATGTTTTATCGATGATTGCGGATATACCAGTGTTTGGGATCAATTTTCGAAAGAACTAAATGAGCAATTCAACCTCCCCGAATTTCCACTAATGCACGTGGCAAGTTGGCTGTGCAGCTTAAAATACGGATGGAACTTTAAAGAGGCATCTTCTTTAAACCAGGTGAAGAAATCCTCTCTTCCAATGCTTTTTATTCATGGAGATAACGATGATTATGTGCCTACACAGATGGTGTACCCCTTATATAACGCGAAATCTGAACCAAAGAAATTATGGATAGTACCCGGCGCTGCTCATGCCACATCCTATCGCGATAACCCGGAAGAATATACAATGCGGGTTAAATCGTTTTTAGAATCAACTTTCAACTAACTGATTTGCTTATATTTACACACTTATAAAGGTATTTGCTCCCCTCTCCGCCCCTACGCCTTGCATAAGGTATCGTATATTTATTCACCCCAAATGCTATGTAGCTAATTCTCAAATGCAACGTAGCATTTGAGAATTAGCAACGTGCTGTTGAGGCAAATGCAACGCGCTGTTGGGAGAAATGCAACGCGCATTTGTAGTTAGAAAACGTTGGGATAAAATGAAATCCGATATCTTATCTTAATGCTTTTTTAGTAACTTTGCACGCTAAAAGAAATTACCATGAGTAAGCAGTGTTTTGCTTTATACATTGTACTAATCCTGTTTCCGGTTTCCTGTGCGGAGAAGAGTACACAAAAAACAACCAGCCGGGTAGGTACTGCGGGGCAGCTATCTTATGCCGAATTATTCTCCATATCTACCTCCTCCAACTATAAAACCATAACTGTTTTTAATCCCTGGAAACCCGGCGAAGTATATTCCCGCTATCATCTTGTAAAAGATAATTCGGTAGCTGTACCTGCCGATGGAGACAAAGTATTAATCCCGTTAAAAACATTGATGGTTAACTCGGCCACACATCTGGGATTTCTCGAACTATTAAACGAACTTAACAAAGTGACAGGAGTATGCAATACCAACTATATCTTTAATCCCGCTATCCGGCAAGACGTACAGAGCGGAAAAATAACCGACCTCGGAGATTCTTTTAATCTTGATATCGAACGGCTTTTGTTGCTTCACCCACAGGCCGTAATGACTACAGCTTATAATGCTGATGATGAAAATAGTAAACGAATGAGGCAAACCGGATTAACCATTCTCTATAACATAGAATGGCAGGAGAAAACAGCATTAGGAAGGGCAGAGTGGATTAAATTTGTAGGAGCCTTCTTTGACAAAAGCGCTGAAGCAGACAGCATATTCTCGGATATATCACACCAATACAATAAAATAAAACAACAGGCAACCAATATAAAAATAAAGCCAACAGTGCTATCGGGGCAAGATTTCAGGGGCAGTTGGTCGATGCCCGGCGGCGACAGTTTCAGTGCGCATTTGTTTAATGATGCCGGGGCAAACTATTTTTATAAAGATAACAAAAGCACCGGAAGCGTATCTACCACTATAGAAGAAGCATTAATTCATTTTAACAAAGCCGATATCTGGGTAAATGTACAAGCAAATACTTTGAATGAATTGGCAGAAATGGATGCTAAGTATAAACTATTTAAAGCGTTTAAGGAAGGAAATGTGTACAATACCGGCAAGCGCTCAACCCCAACCGGCGGCAATGATTACTGGGAAGGAGCAGTTGCCCGACCCGATTTGCTTTTAAGTGATCTGATCAAAATATTTCATCCCGAGATAGTACCGGAGTATGAATTAACCTATATGCAACAGCTTTCTAAATGAAACGAGGGTTTATTATACTTATCATTTTGCTGGGCATAACATTTGTTACAGATATTATTTTGGGCAGTGTTATTCTTCCTGTTAAAGATGTTTTATCGGCACTTGCCGACCAAAACGATGATATAATTTATCGTGAAATAATCCTTAATCACCGTTTACCAAAGGCTATTACAGCAATTTTGGCAGGAGCCGCGCTCGCGGTATCAGGGGTATTGATGCAAACTCTTTTCCACAACCCGTTAGCAGGGCCGGATGTATTGGGGGTAACTTCGGGCGCCAGCCTGGGGGTGGCTTTATTAACCATGGGAACCACCGTTCTTCCTGTATGGATGCTTACCGGATGGGGGCAAGTAATCGCCGCCATAATAGGTGCTGTAGGGGTTTTATTATTGGTAATCATTGTTTCGGTTAAGGTGCCACAAGCCGTATCACTCCTTATTATAGGAATGATGTTCGGGTATTTTGCAGGAGCCATTGTAAGCATTATGCAAAGCATCAGCAATCCGGACACATTGAAATTATTTGTAACGTGGACTTTCGGAAGCCTCTCCGCAGTAAATTGGGAACAGATGAAAGTTATGTTTCCGGTAATTGCGGCAGGTATTATTATGGCATTTCTTCTACAGAAACAATTAAATGTTTTTCTTTTAGGTAAAAATTACGCCAGTGGATTAGGGCTTTCTATTACCAGACTTCGTTTACTGATAATCCTGGCAACAGCATTACTGGCCGGTACTTCCACTGCCTTTACCGGCCCTATAGGATTTATTGGTATTACCATGCCACACATTGCCCGCGGGCTATTCAAATCAACCAATCATCGTATTATTTTACCGGCCTCCATGCTATGTGGCGCTATAGTAATGCTTGTTTGCGATGTAATTTCCCAACTTCCCGGTTTGCAAGGAACGCTTCCTGTAAATGCGGTAACCGCGTTGTTTGGAGCTCCAATCATCGTATGGATTATCTGGAAGAACAAGGGGTGATAACTTTTACACCTCTATCTTGCCAGCAACAATAATATTGTGCCGTCTTCTCCATACAATCCGGCGGTTTTATCCGACAAAATAGCATACGATTTAATCTCGTTCAACGCGTCTAATATTTTACCTTCTATTGTCATATTCGGGCATGCCATCATTGTAGCGGCTACCGCGGGAAACGAGATGGAAGTTTCTTTTTTGGAATCTGTAGTAAAGCCACCGTTAATCATATTACAGCCGGCATTTCCATGAATACTTTTCTTAGCTGTATCAAAATAGAGATAAGGCTTCTTGTCTGTGGTTGAAGGAATTGCTTCGCCGTTAACTTGTGTGATTTTCCACTCGCCGTCTAAACTGGAAATTACAGATAGATTAACTCTATTGGTAAGTATAACCACCGGGCGGTTATAGGCATTTATTAACTCAATTTGATCATTTCCAACCCGATATCCCCTTACGTTCTTTAGCACATTTAATACGTTTTGTTCGGTTGTCATATCAGGACAAAACATTTTAGTAGTTGCAATATGGCTTAAATCTAATACTCCCGCTTTAGCATGGGTATCAAATGTGCCCATCATGCGGTTACAACCGCTATTTCCATATAGCTTGCCCGTTACGGCTTCAAAGCCAATATAAGGAGATTCATTACCCGGAACCGAAACAACAGCCGACCCATTAATTTCAACAATATTCCATTCTCCATTTAAACTTGATATCGTTGCTAGTTCTTTGCCGGTGCGGCAGGATGTCATAACAAGCATGCAACCTACCAAACAAATTATAAGATTAGATCCTTTCTTCATTATTATTTAAATTTAGGTAATGTTAATTATTTCACAAATATAGTGATTAATCACTTTACACATACTTAATTCTTTTATAATAAAACGGACAATACTTTAAAAAGTTTAAAGAAAAGCCTTATCTACAATAAAACCATCGTGCCATTTGTGCAAAAAGATTTGCTTGAAAAGGCAAAACTGGATGAGGTGCTAACGCAGTTGAAGTCGGAAGAAAACATCTTCTTTAAACAAATCCGGCAGAAGGAGACAAATATGGCAAATTTGACAAGGGAGAAAATCAAGCACGAGAAATTTATCTCCATATGTTTATGTATACTCGTACAAGATTAAGTAATAACAATTATGACATAGGAGGAGGTCTGGTTCGTCAACAAATGGGAACATATACGATGTCTGGTGCCTTTCAAGATCGTGGTATTTATTGAGCCTCCAACAGAGCTTACGCTGGAGGCTTATTGCATTTAAACCATAGAGAGCAAAAAACTTTCGAAACAAAAATATAAACTTTAATAATAATCTTATGGGTACTTTAGGTTGCATAAATGATATGATGCGAAGGGATAAAGAAAACCTGCTAAAAAAATCATGCTTTTATGTGCACCAAAATGGTTGCCATTTTATTTTTTGTATATTTGTGGTAGTCGGGAGATAATTATTTGACTACAAACTTAATAGAAGATTC
>DAIMFE010000031.1:0-29374 GCA_036724805.1 Bacteroides sp. | reverse complement strand
CCCCTTCACCTCAAAATGCGAATAATCCCTCATTTTCCAATTCCCTCCCCAAACAATATAAATTCCAAGTGACTGCGCAACCTTGCAGATATGATCCGCAATCACTTTCAGCTCATCTACCGCATGTACGTTTACCTTACCATTTATGCAAGGATATAAATCCACCGCATACCCATACCCATCACTCTTTGGTTGATGATTCGATTTCTTTACCCATCCATCGGCATAAGTAACGATATTTCCGGGCAACGTTCTTCCCTGAGCGTATAGCTCTCGTTGTCGTTTTGCCGTTCTCACCCCTTCGGTAATAGTAAAATCGATAGGCGTTTCTTTAATCGATTCGTGCATTATCGTTACCAAATCGGGGTGTACGCCAACAAGGTTCGACAAACTTCGTTGGCTGAATCTCCCAACCCCCTTTAAACCATCCTCCTGATGTTCTGTTTTTTCTTTATTCCGACTATAACTCATATCCTCTTCAAAACCAATAAGTAGCATTACTAGTAAAATTTTTCTCATATTATTCTTCGTTTTTATTTCGTGTATTTACCCTGTGGAAACACAGTCCACAGGGTATTACTACTTCACCTTATAAATTCATTGCCTGCGCCCCCATGGCCCCGGCCAATGCACTTGCTACCGCGATTATCACCTTGAGAATAACATCCCATACACCTCTCTTCATTTTCATAATTTTTTAATCTTTAATCTGTTAGTTACTAAATCATTTTTCGGGCACCCCAAGCGCAACCCCTAGTCGATTGGATTTGTCCAGCCACCATTGTCGCCACCATTGTCGCCGCCATTATTGCCGCCGCCTGAACCATCTGAACCACCCTCCGAGCCACCGGAAGCACCTGTATCGTTCTTAATGTAAAAGCCCACATTATTATCCGCGTTGCGGCTAGAGGCAATGCTGTCGTTGGTTAATCGCAGCGAGCTATCCGTTTTGAAGCGGATGTTAACCTTGCGAATATTCTTTACTGTGCAATCCTTTTCCTCTTCGGCGCCGGTGCAGTTAAAAGTGATATAAAAGGTGCCCAGCCCATCAATCTTAATCCTGTCTCCGTTGGTAAGAGATGTCTTCATTCGGCGAGTAACCGACTTAATTACGTGCTCCACATCCTCCATACTCATAGAGCCAATTAGCTCAATATCGCGTGCCAAATCCTCGAGCGTGTGCACTCGGGTAAAACCCGCGCATGGTTTCAAATAATATAACTTGGGCGAGTTAGGGTCGCTGATCACCTTGTTGCGCAATACGCGCTTTACTGGAATACTCATAATTTTCCGATTTTTTAATTAATAATTCATTTAAAATAATTTGTGTTGCAATGGCCTTTTTGCTTCAATACAAAGGTACGAAACGAAGAAATGGCCGAATACCTAAAACAGACAAAAAGCGTCATTCGTGGTAATTTTTGGTATAAAAAGGCATAAAGTTTAGGTTATATTGCCAATCGCGTGCTATTCATCCTCCCATTCCGGCGGTTCTCCCAACGCCTCAAAGATAATCTCTACCTGGCGAGGCGTATAAAAACGGGTATGATCATCGGCGCCCGCCTCAAGTAATCGTTTTTTCAACCACGGATGTACCCCCATCCAATTATTTATTTGCCTTATCGCAGCCCGCGGAGTAAAATCAGGCAGGTAAAGAGCGGCCAGCTCACTGCGCGAATAAGAATTTCTTTTCATTGTATCCAGTTTTTTATATCATTCACCGTCTTTGTAACATCCTTTTGCGGGCAACAGGCATACCGCCCATTGGCAGTATTATACAAAAAATGAGCTTCGCCGTTGCCCCGACCCAGGTGCTTAAACTTCACTTTTTCAATCCGAACACGGGTTATACCGGCGTCTCGATCGCGCTCCACAATAAGCCCGAAATCTGTTTTGTTAAAGAAATGAGCCGAACCGTTAATGTCGTACATCGACAGCCGATGGGGGCGACCGGTGGTAGGATCATTGGCCACTTTTCTGGGATGCGCCACCAAAATAATCAGGCAGTTAAACCTACGGGCAAAGTTCGACATCTTGTCGAGCACCATCCCAATGTACTGTGTTTCCGTAAAATTGCCCGGAATCTGGTGGTCGATGCGGTTGAAGGGATCCAATACCAATACGCGAATGTCGTTGCGCTCAATTAAAACACGGGCCTTCTCGAAGATGTTTTCGAGTGTAAAGTCTTCAATCGGCAAAATAGAATAGAAATTCTCTGTTAGGTAATTAACGCTCTTCCTAAAGGTTTCTTCCGTCATTTGCTGAGCCGAGAACACCTGCCCGGTAGACTTTTCGATGAGTTTGCGCATGTGGTAGGAGATGGGCAGGTTTTCCGGACTAAAAAAGGCCGCTTTCCAGCCATGCCGCAGGTTGAGCCGCATCACCAGCTCATCCACAAACTCCGATTTGCCACAACCCGGAATGCCCGATACCACACACAACCTCCCAGGCTCGAACGTGCAAAGCTCATCAAAATCGGCCCAGCCGGTATCGTATCCGGCTTTGTTTCCTTCGTGATACAGCAAATTCAAATCGGGCATCATGTCTTTGGCGTTGTAAATGCCCTCAACAGCAACCTGCTGGGCAGTAGCTAGCAACTGGCCAAGATGATAGGCTCCGTGTTTCAATAAGTACTCGTTGGCATCCTTACAATCATCGCCAAACGTAACAATGCGGCAACGCTGTATGCCAAACCGGCTCACCAACTCTTTGCGTAGCGCAACTCCCTTAGTATCAGTATCTACCGCAATGTAAATGGTTTGTTTGTTCTCGAAATGGCTCTTCATAAACCGATCGAGCCAGGAAAGGTTGGCATTGGCGCCCGAAGGTACCGAAACGACCTCGCGCAGGCCGGCGGTGATAAACGACAGGGCATCAATTTCGCCTTCGGTAATAACGCATTGCGGCGAATGCGCTATGGCATCGATGTTGTAGGGAATGAGCTCTGCCCCTTGAATCATCTTAAAATGCTTTAGCATACTGCGAAATTTGGTGTTCACCAACTTCCCCTGTTCGTAATAATTAAAGCCGATGCAAGGCTCGTAATTGCCGCTCTGGGGCATGTAGGGGTTGGCCGAAGTGAGCGCCATGGCATCGATAACCTCTGCCGATATGCCCCGTTGGGTAATGAGCCATTCGCGATGAGAGGCCGCTATGGGCATTTGGCGAATATGCGTTGAGGGTGCCGATGGGGTGGTTTTAACAGGCGCAACAGCCGCTTTTTCGGGCTCCTTAGCGCAGCCACTCCAGTTGCAATAATGACAAAAAAACAATCCACTGTCAAGGTTAACACTTAATGCTTTGTCGCGTTTGTCGCTGCGGGTGTCCCTGCATTTAGGGCAATGTAATTTCACTTTCCCGGTGGTGCGACCGTTGGTGTCGATACCTAAATCTTTAAAATTCATGTTGTTATAAATTGGGGATAAAACAAATATTTCTCTTTAATTTCATGCACAAGTACAAATGCATGCAAATGTACGTTGCTGTTTGCCCAAATGCGCGTTGCTGTTTGTCCAAACGCACGTTGCATTTTCAAATTAGTACGTTGCGTTTTTAAATTAGCATGTTGCGTTTGGTGGGTAAGAAAGCCTACATCCATCTGCGCATTTCGTAACTCCAAATAGCCTCTCTGTTGGGTCGGGGAGGCGCCTCGTTAGGAATTGCAAACCCCTGCGCCATGCGTTGCCCCGTAACCGGATCAACCGTTTCGAAGCGATAAACATCCTCTTCTTCCTGCTTTCGCTCCAGCGCATCGAGCGATTCGACAATATGCTTGTTGGTAGCAGTGCCTCTGCGTGCAAAATTGGCAAAATAGTACTTCACATCGGCTACAGAAAACAATTCTTCGCCCTTGCCATGCGTAATAACATGCGCTATGAATAAATCTACAATTGCCTGTTGGTGTTTCAAAAAGCGAGCTCCCAGCCCCGAATGCATACCCTGACACTCCATCCACAACTGATCCTTAACGGCATCTTCCAGATAAACTCGCCACCTGGGTTTATCTAAAGAATGAGCAGCAGCAGGAGCACACTCTTCTTCTTTCTTTTCTTCTTCTAATATGTTCTTTTCTGATATGTTCTTTTCTGTTGCTATAGGGTTGCTATGGCTATTGCTATCTTCCTTCAGCCATCGTTTGTCAGCACCTTTCTTGCCGCGAATCCTTGCGCTGCTTACTCTATCATCGTAATTCTGCATAATTCGTGTCACATAATCGGATGTAATTAACAGATTGCCATCCGGCATATTTTCGATGTTAAAAAGACTGTAATTGTACACAATGTCATCAAAAACTTTGCGTTTGATGTTATATTTGCGTGCAATAAACTTCAAAGTTTCTCCGTCTAAACAGTAGTCCGGGTGGTTGCGTAATTCAATGATGAGAACCATGTAAACACCATAACCGGTAGCCCCATGGTTATTAATTAGTGCGCTCATGCGATTGTCGTTTAATATGTCGCATTCAATAGGAATAAAAGTCTTCATTACGAGTAAATTTTAAAAGATTTATAAATTTTTAAGCCGTTTGTGCTCATTGTTTCTTATTTAATAAGGTAATCTCAAATATTTTGTGTACATTTGCAAATGCCGATGCAAATATATGGTCATTTGAGTTTATGTGCAAGATTATTTCAATCTATATTTGTCATCGATACATATTTATATAATGTCTAAATAAAGTGATTATGGAAACATCTGTGATTGAAAGAGTTACCCAGGTTATAAAATATAAGAACCTGACTAACAGAGCGTTTGCTATCAAGATTGATTTTAATTACTCTACCCTGCACAACTATATCGCAGGAAGAAGAGCCGCTGTTGATCTCAATTTGATATTGAAAATAACCAAAACGTTTGACGATATCTCTTCCGAGTGGCTTCTTTCCGGAAAAGGCGAAATGATTAAGAATCAGCACGAAGAAGAGTTGGAAGAAGAAGATGAAGATGATGTTGAAGAACCTTATTTAATCACCAAATCGGGCAATAAATACTACGATGTGGGCAATGGCCGTTACCGCATGCGCGTACCACTTGTGCCCTACTACGCTTATGGGCGCTATATTGGTGGAACCGGCGAATCGATCCCCATGGAGCGAGACGCCTGGGAAGAAGTTGATTTTATAGTAGATCGTATTGCCATGGGAAAATATTATGCCTTCGAAATTAAAGGCGATAGCATGGACGATGGCAGCCGCCACAGCTTTGTACAGGGAGATGTTGTGCTTGCACGCGAGCTGCAACGCGATTACTGGAGAGATAAATTAAGATTCAGAGATTTCCCCTACTGGATAGTAGTGACAGATGACAGCATCCTTTGCAAAGAAATCATCGAACACGATACGGAAACAGGAATGGTTACCTTTCACTCGCTAAACCCATCTCCCGAATACAGAGATTTCTCTTTATGCGTAGACGAAATAAGGCAACTATTTAATGTTATAAAAAAAACAACGGATACGCTGTGATGGTCAACTTTATTGCTATATTTGCACCATAAATAATAGCAATATGAATTACCTAATGCTCTTAACAAACATTTCAATTTCCCCAAGTGCACGATGTTTAATGCAATATAAAAGATAATAAAAGGATTAACGAACTGTTTCTTTCGTCACATTTACAATTTTTCAAGTCTTATTTTTCAATATTATTAGTATGATTAAGGCCCTCTTTTTTGATATTGATGGTACGCTGGTAAGTTTTCACACACATAAAATTCCCGCTTCAACCATCGAAGCAATCAATGCGGTTCGCAAAAAAGGCATCAAAGTTTTTATCGCGACCGGACGTGCGAAAACCATTATTAACAATCTTGGCTCGTTAGAGTTTGATGGCTATATAACCATGAACGGCGCCTACTGCTTTGCCGGTAAAAACGAAGTTATATATAAGAATAGCATCCCCGAAGAGGATGTAAACACGCTGATTGCCTCTGTTAAAAAGAAAAAACTAACTTGTGTGTTTGTTACGGAGAAGAAGATGTTTATCGCGCATCCCAACTGGATGTCGGACGAATTTTCTACCACGCTTAGAACGCCTACCTTTCCCGAAGTTGATCCGGAAGAGATGATAGGAAAAGAAATATTTCAGGTATCGCCCTTCATTACTCCCGCGCAGGAGAAAAAGATAATGTACCAGCTGCCCAACTGCGAATCCGGTCGGTGGCACCCCTCGTTTACGGATATCGTAGCGCAGGGAAGCGGCAAGCACAACGGGATAAATGCCATTATAGCGCACTACGGCATTGCCCTGGAAGAAACCATGGCCTTTGGCGATGGCGGCAATGATATAAGTATGCTCAAGCATGCGCACATAGGCGTGGCAATGGGCAATTCGGCAGAAAACGTGAAACAAGCAGCCAATTACGTTACCGATACGGTAGATAATGACGGGATATTGAAGGCGCTGCAACACTTTGAGCTGGTTGAGGGGTAAAGGGTAAAGGGGGATTAAGTATTTCTTAAGCCGTGCGTTGAAAATAATATTTATCGTGTATCTTTGCCGTAAGAAAGCAATGAGAATGGAGTTTACAGTAGATAAAAACAATAAAGAGTTTCAAGACGCGCTTAATCTGATACAATACACCCGTCAGTCTGTTTTTCTTACCGGAAAAGCAGGAACGGGGAAATCTACCTTTTTGCGCTATATTTGCGAGAATACCAAGAAGAAGCATGTAGTACTCGCACCCACCGGAATTGCAGCCATCAATGCCGGCGGAAGCACTATGCATAGTTTTTTCAAACTTCCTTTTCATCCGCTGTTGCCCAACGATCCCAATTTAAGTTTGCAAAAAGGGCGCATACACGCGTACTTTAAATACAATAAAGAACACCGAAACCTCATTGAAAAAACCGAACTAATCATTATAGATGAAATTTCGATGGTACGAGCAGACACAATAGATGCCATCGATAGGATATTAAGGGTTTACTCCCGCAATCTGCGTCAGCCATTTGGTGGAAAGCAGTTGCTGCTGGTGGGCGATGTATTTCAGCTCGAGCCCGTAATAAAGGGCGATGAGCGCGAAATCATCAATCGCTTTTATCCCACTCCCTACTTCTTTTCGGCCAAGGTTTTCGGTGAGATCGATCTGGTATCTATCGAACTAAAGAAAGTGTACAGGCAAACAGATGCCGTGTTTGTGGGCATCCTAGATCGTATTCGTAACAATACAGTTGGTGCGATAGATTTACAATTACTCAACACCCGATACGGAACCCGGATAGACAAGAAGGAGGAAGATATGTACATCACCCTGGCCACCCGCCGCGACACTGTTGATTTTCTAAACGAAAAGAAACTGGCCGAATTGCCGGGCGAACCCATAACGCTAGAAGGAGAAATAAAAGGAGAGTTCCCCGAAAACAGTTTGCCAACCCCTAAAGATCTGGTTCTGAAGCCCGGAGCCCAGATTATCTTTATAAAAAATGATTACGATCGCCGCTGGGTAAACGGCACTATAGGGGTGGTGAGCGGTATCGATGAAGAAGGAACCATATACGTTGTAACCGATGATGGCAGCGAATGCGATGTTAAAAAAGATTGTTGGCGAAACATCCGCTATAAATACAACGAAAGGAAAAAGGTGATTGAAGAAGAAGAACTGGGTGTTTTCTTTCAATATCCCATTCGTTTGGCATGGGCCATCACCATACATAAAAGCCAGGGGTTAACGTTCAGCCGCGTAGTGATCGACTTTACAGGGGGTGTATTTGCCGGCGGACAAGCATACGTTGCCCTTAGCCGTTGCACCTCGCTAGAGGGCATTCAGCTGAAAAGAACCATCAGTCGGAGCGATATATTTGTACGTCCTGAGATTGTAGGCTTTGCCGAACGCTTCAATAATCGCGCCACTATCGATAAAGCATTGAAGCAAGCGCAGGCCGATGTGCAGTATGCCGAAGCCGTTGAGGCATTCAATAAAGGCGACTTTGAGGAGTTTCTGGATCATTTCTTTGTGGCCATTCATGCCCGCTACGACATTGAAAAGCCCAGCGCGAAACGGTTGATTCGCAGGAAGTTGGGGGTAATCAATAAGCTGCGTGGCGAAAATAAAAAGTTGAAGGATAAGATGGCTGCCCAGCAAAAAAATCTTGAAAAGTATGCCAACGAGTATTATAAAATGGGCAATGCCTCTATCACGCAGGCACGCGATGTAAAAGCGGCAATCGCCAACTACAACAAGGCCATCGAACTTTATCCTGACATGATAGATGCCTGGATAAGAAAAGGAATCACCCTGTTAGATAACGGAGATGTTGAGGAGGCCGAAATATGCTTCAATACGGCGGTAAAGCTTCGCCCGGCCGATTTTAAGCCGTATTATAACCGGGGAAAGCTACGGTTAAAAAACAATAATATTGAGGGAGCCATAGCCGATTTTGATAAGGCTACATCTTATAAACCGGATCATGCGGGGGCCCACGAGCTATTTGGAGATGCGCTATTGCGAGATGGCGAAGAGGAGCTGGCGGCCATGCACTGGCGGCTGGCGGAGGAGTTGAAGAAGAAAAAGAAGAAAATTTAAAAATCAATATAACTATTATGAAGAAAGCATTGAAACTCACAGGAATAGTATTGGCAGTACTACTACTTGTTATGATTATCGTTCCTTTTGCATTTCATGGAAAGATAGAAGGACTAGTAAAAACAGAAGGAAACAAGATGTTAAACGGGCGGTTTGATTTCGAAAAGATTGATATCAGCCTTTTCAAAAACTTTCCAAAAGCATCTCTTACACTAACGGATTTTTGGCTGAAAGGAGCCGATGAATTCGAAAACGACACACTGCTGAAGGCAGGAGAGCTCACCGCAACGGTAGATGTACTGTCGCTGTTTGGCGATAACTATGAAATATCCCGTGTATCGGTGAAAGATACCTGGGCCAAAGCCATCGTGCTGGAAAACGGTAAGGTAAACTGGGATATCATGAAGGAAGATGCCCCTGCCGAAGAGGCAGCCGAAGCGCCATCCTCTTTCAATATTCAGCTAAAAAACATTGCCATAAAGAACCTCAATGTTCTATACGATGACCGCGCAGGCAAGATGCTGGCCAGTGTTCGGGAGGCAAACGGAACCATTTCGGGAGATATGAGCGCCGACCATACTACCCTAAAGATTGATGCCCAGGTAGCGTCTCTTAGCTACAAAATGGAGGGTATACCGCTACTAAGCAACGCTAAGTTTGCAGCGAAAATGAATATAGATGCCGATATGGCTAACAATAAGTTTACACTGGAAAAGAACGAGTTCAAACTAAATGCCATTAAAGCAGGGGTAGACGGATGGGTAGCCCTGAAAGATCCTGCAATGGAAATGGATTTGAATCTAAACACCAGCGAGGTAGGCTTTAAAGAGATACTTTCGCTCATTCCTGCTATCTATGCTAAAGAATTTGCCAGTCTTAAAACCGATGGAACGGTAACGCTTACCGCGCAGGCAAAAGGAATGATGCAAGGGGATACGTTGCCGCAGTTCAATGCGGTTATGGAAGTGAAGAATGCGATGTTTCGCTACCCATCGCTTCCGGCAGGGGTAGATGGCATCAATATCCTGGCCAAGGTAAGCAATCCCGGTGGCAGCGCGGATAACACGGAAATAGTAATTAATCCTTTCAACTTTCGCCTTGGGGGTAATCCTTTCAGCATGACGGCTGAAATCAAAACACCGGTATCTGATGCTAATTTTAAAGGCAGCGCAACCGGAAAGCTTAACCTGGGTATGATTAAGGATGTATATCCACTGGAAGACATGGAGCTTAACGGAACCATCAACGCCAACATGTCTGTTGCAGGAAGAATGTCGTACATCGAGAAAGAGCAATACGATAAATTCAGTGCTTCGGGAACCATTGCGCTAACCGATATGAAATTGAAAATGAAGGATATGCCCGATGTGGATATCCATAAATCATTGTTTACATTTACACCACAGTACCTTCAGTTAAGCGAAACTACTGTAAACATCGGAACTAACGATGTAACTGCCGATTGCCGTTTCGAGAACTATATGGGCTTCGCTTTGAAGAACACCACGCTTAAGGGCAGTCTTAACGTATCTTCCAACAACTTCAATCTGAACGACTTTATGAGTGATACTCCCGAAGAAGCCATGGCAGATACCGTTTCGATGAGTTTGATCGAGATACCAAAGAACATCGACTTTAATATGAATGCCAACATGAAGAAGGTTACATTCGGAACAATGAATCTTTCGAACATTAAGGGTAAGCTAATTGTTAAGGATGGAAAGGCTGATATGAGCAATTTGTCGATGAATACAATGGGGGGTAGCTTGGTGATGAACGGGTATTACTCAACCGCCGATATAAAAAATCCAATGTTCAACGCTAATTTGCAAATGACGGGTTTGAGCTTTGCCCAAACATTCAAAGAATTAGACATGGTGAGGGCGATGGCTCCGGTGTTCGAGAACTTGAAGGGTAATTTCTCGGGTAGCATGAAGATCAATACCAAGCTGGATGGCGAGATGAGCCCGGTATTGCAAACCATGCAGGGAGAGGGTAGGCTGTCTACTAAAGATTTGAATCTTAGCGAAGTAGATGTTCTTAATAAGTTGGCAGATGCCGTAAACAAACCTGATCTTAAAAACATTACGGTTAAGGATATGGCCATCGACTTTACCATTAAAGACGGCAGACTGGGCACTCAGCCGTTCGATATCAAGTTTAAAGATTACAACATGACCCTTTCGGGTACCACCGGTCTCGACCAAACAATTGATTATACAGGAAAGATTCGGCTACCGGCTTCTACCGGTAAAGTAGCGCAGCTCACTACTGTTGATCTGAAAATTGGTGGTATGTTTACATCTCCTAAGATATCTATTGATACCGAAAGCATGGCCAAGCAGGCTGCCGAGGCAGTTAAAAAAGAAGCTACCGAAAAGATAACCGGGAAGATTGGTGAGAAGCTGGGCTTAGACTCTGCCACTGTTGCCGATAAGGACTCGCTAAAACAGGAAATAAAAGAAAAGGCTACCGAAAAGGCGAAAGATGCATTGAAGGATCTTTTCAAGAAAAAGGATAAGTAACTATCAACTATTATGCTAAAACTTTACTCTAATAGTAACAGTTTGCAGGACTTGCAAAAAGTTGTGGATATACTAAATGACGGTGGGATAATTATTTATCCTACCGACACAATGTACGCGCTTGGCTGTCATGCCATGAAAGAAAGGGCTATCGAAAAGATATGCCGCATTAAAGAGGTTGATCCCCGCAAACATTACCTTTCTATTGTATGTGCCAGTCTTAGCATGGTAGCGGATTATGCAAAGCTGGGAAATAATAATTTTAAACTGCTAAAGAAGAATTTACCCGGTTCGTTTACCTTTATACTGCCGGCAAGTAGCCGACTGCCTAAAATCTTCAAGAACAGGAAAGAAGTAGGAATACGCATGCCCGATAATAGCATTGTAAGCGAAATAAGCAATCTGCTGAATGCCCCTATGATGGTGGCAACGTTGCCCTATAACTTGGTAGATGATATTGAGTACGTAACCAATCCGGAGCTGATTGATGAAAAGTTTGGTGCGGAAGTAAACCTGATTATTGATGGAGGAATTGGCGGCGAAGAACCATCTACCATAGTAGATTGTACCGGCGATGAACCGGAAATAGTAAGACATGGAAAAGGAGAATTGGAGTATTAACTTACTCCTCTCTCCGCCCTTCTTTGCAATTAAATGTGTTCGTTATTCTTATTTAATTCCAGTAACGCCAATCCGTTCGGAATGAAAATCTCTTTTCTGTTAAGCTCAACTAACCCTTTCTCTTGCAAGTCATTAAGCGCTTTCGATACATTCAGTCGTGTATCATCTACGTGGCGGGCTAGGTCTTCCATTTTTATCTTTAAGGATTTTGCTCCTTCGGGCTTTTCAACCAGCAGCTGAATAAAGTTTATGATTTTATCTTCTATGCTTTCGGGGGCAGTATTCCATGTTTTTTTATAAAAAGATTGTATCCTGTTACAGATATTGTTTACGTAATTAAGGCGGAATATTTCGTATTTAAAAAGCTCTTTTAAGATGTAAGATTTATCAATGCTTACTGCGCCAATATCAGAATCTGCGATATAAGTTGATCGATAGCAAGTATTCATACCAAACAGAGAGGCCGGCTCGATTAAATAAGGTGCTTCAAACCTCTCTACAAGGGCAAAAGATAAATCTTCGGAAACAGTAGTTACTGTTATTTCTCCCTGTAGGAGAAAAATCAATCCGGTACATGGATCGGTAGCGTTTATGATGGTCTCTCCTTCTTTGTGTTTCGAAAAATGCAGCTTTACTTTTCCTAGTATGTTTGTGAAATCTTCCTGGCTCAGTCCTTGAAATAAAGGTAATTGCAGCAAAGTGCTAAACATTGTATTCATTTGTTTAATGCGTTAATTCTACAAACAAATGTAACAAAAATTGATGTGCAAGTTAAACACAGCTTGCCTCTTTTTGTTTTTTTTATTATTTCTTAAACTAGGTAGGGAATTTAATAGTTGCGCATAGAAAATGCATAAAAATAGATTATCTTTGTATTACTAAAAAATAAAAGATATGTTTGCTAAGTTTAACGTACAGGAAATGACAAGCGCTTTTATCGTCTTGTTTGCGGTAATAGACATTATTGGCTCCATTCCAATCATCATCAATTTGAAAGAACGGGGTCAGAAAGTTGATGCGGCCAAAGCAACCATTATTTCTTTCTTGTTGATGATTGGCTTCTTCTACGCCGGAGATATGCTGTTGAAACTTTTCCATGTAGACATTGAATCCTTCGCAGTTGCCGGTTCTATCGTTATATTTCTTATGGCGCTGGAGATGCTTCTGGACGTAGAAATATTCAAGAATCAAGGACCTATAAAAGAAGCGACACTGGTTCCTTTGGTTTTTCCTCTCCTTGCGGGTGCAGGATCTTTTACTACTTTACTTTCATTGCGGGCAGAATATGCAAGCGTAAATATCATTATCGCGCTTGTTCTTAATATGGCCTGGGTATTTATCGTGGTGAGTATGACAGATCGGGTGCAACGCTTCTTTGGGAAAGGCGGCATTTATATCATTCGTAAATTTTTTGGAGTAATTCTTATCGCTATTGCAGTGAGGTTGTTTACTGCCAATATCACGCTGCTGATAGAGTCGTTGCAGAAATGATGCAAATGCGCCATTGGCATATTATTCAGTCGGCACATTATCCTCTTCCTCTTCGTTTTCATCTTCATCCTTAAAAGGGTCGGGTTTCTGCGGGCCATACTTCTGAAACAGGAAAGCACAAATTGTTCCTGCAACCGCCCCGCTTAAATGCCCTTCCCATGAGGTAGTGGGCTTCACAAAGAAAGGAAACATATTCCACACCAATCCTCCATATAAAAAAGTAACCAGCAATGAAAGGGCGATAAGAGGAATATGTTTGCGGAGAATACCACTGAAGAAAAGAAAGAATGCCATTCCATATATAATTCCACTTGCCCCAACATGCCAGCCCGGCTTACCAATAACGAAAGTGAACAATCCGCACAATAGCCACAGCGCGATGAGTATTACAGAGGCGATGTGCCTGTAGAAATAAAAAAGACACCATCCTAAGAATAAGAAAGGGATAGTGTTTGCCAATAGATGCCGGAAACTTCCGTGTACAAAAGGATGGGCAAATATTCCAAATACCCCTTTACGGGCTAGTGGGTATACTCCCAGCTTGGTGAAATTCCAGTCCATTCCCGTTTCTAGTATTTTCATTGTGTACATGATAAAAATAAGAAACAAAGGGATTACCATTGCTATGAGTATCTTATGAATTTCATTCTTCATTGATTTTCCTTTTTTTCTTTTATTCTGATCTATTTCGAGGTTTTTCTTCTTTCGTTGTACAATGCTACGAATAATTGCCGATAAATAAGTAAAATAAAGCCACTTTTTATTTCGCTTTATTACTGGAATTAGTATTTTTGGGAATTGCATGTGGCAAAAAATCATTAACCGTAAATCAATGAACCATTAATAATACACAATTATGAGTTATTTACGTTTTGACAAGACCCTGATGATCAATTTGGAAGAATCCCTGCCCAGAGAAATTCTTCGAACCAATAAATCGGGTGCTTATCATTGCACAACGATCGTTGACTGTAATACGCGGAAATATCATGGATTGCTGGTGATACCTGTACCCAATCTGGATGATGAAAACCATGTATTATTGTCTTCGTTAGACGAAACAGTAATTCAACATGGTGCGGAGTTTAATTTAGGATTACACAAATATTCGGGAAACAATTATAGTCCGAACGGACATAAATACATCCGCGAATTTGATTGTGAGAAAATCCCAATAACAACCTATCGTGTTGGAGGAGTGATTTTAACAAAAGAAAAAACCTTTGTACATCATGAAAACAGAATATTAATTCGTTATACCCTGGTTGAGGCTCATTCGCCAACCACATTAAGGTTTCACCCTTTTCTTGCTTTCAGAAGCGTGCGCGAATATACAAACGAAAACCCTGTTGCCAACAGAAATTATGAGGAGATAGAAAATGGAATTAAAACACGCATGTATTCCGGATATCCGGAATTATACATGCAACTCAATAAGAAAAACGAATACCATTTTATGCCCGATTGGTATAGAGGTATCGAATACCCAAAAGAACAGGAAAGAGGATACCATTTTCAAGAAGATTTATATGTACCGGGGTATTTTGAAGTAAACATAAAAAAGGGCGAAAGTATTGTTTTCTCGGCCGGTATATCCGAGGTGAACACCCGGCAGCTAAAGAAGATTTTTGATGAAGAAGTGGCCTACCGTACCCCACGTAATAGCTTTTATCATTGTTTAAAGAACTCTGCCCACCAGTTCTTTAATATGCAGGGAGATGATAATTATGTGTTGGCCGGTTATCCCTGGTTTAAGTGCAGAGCACGTGATATGTTTGTAGCATTACCCGGCCTAACCCTTGCAACCGATGAACCGGAAGAATTTGAATTGAGCATGGCCACTGCCGAAAAAGCCATCCGTCAATTTATAAACAACGAACCGTTAACTTACAAGATTTATGAAATGCATGACCCGGATGTTCTTTTGTGGGCGGTTTGGGCTTTACAACAATATGCAAAAGAAACATCCAGAGAGCAATGCCGCCAGAAATATGGAGGATTATTGCAAGATATAATAAACTATTTTCTCAATAGAAAACATGATAATTTGTTTCTGCACGAAAACGGATTGCTTTACACAAACGGAAAAGACAAACCGGTAACATGGATGAACTCTACCGTAAATGGTAATCCGGTGGTACCCAGAAGCGGCTATATTGTAGAAATAAATTCGTTATGGTACAACGCGCTTTGTTTTATCTCGGATATACTCGCAGAAGGTAACAATACTGCCTTTGCCGAATCATTGGCCGCACAGGCAGCCAATACAGCCAAATCGTTTGTAGAAGTATTTCGTAATGAGTATGGTTATCTGTTCGACTATGTTGATGGCAATATGATGGATTGGAGCGTGCGTCCTAACATGATATTTACCCTGGCATTTGATTACTCTCCTCTTAATAAGATGCAGAAAAAGCAGGTTCTCGATATTGTAACCAAAGAGCTGCTAACCCCCAAAGGACTACGCTCTCTAAGCCCTAAAAGCGGCGGTTATAATCCTAATTATGTAGGACCTCAAACCCAAAGAGACTATGCCTACCATCAGGGAACGGCCTGGCCTTGGCTAATGGGATTCTATCTCGAAGCTTATTTAAGAGTTTATAAAATGAGTGGTTTATCTTTTGTAGAACGTCAATTAATTGGTTTCGAAGAAGAAATAACTTCTCACTGTATTGGCACAATCTCAGAATTATTCGATGGTAACCCTCCGTTTAAAGGACGTGGCGCGATATCTTTTGCAATGAATGTGGCAGAGATTTTACGTATTCTGAAATTGCTATCTAAATTTTATTTATAGGAGAGAAACGTTATGAAAGTATTAATGTTTGGATGGGAATTTCCTCCACATATACTGGGTGGATTAGGTACAGCCAGTTATGGTCTGACAAAAGGAATGTCGCTTCAACCGGATATGGAAATAACTTTCTGTATACCAAAACCATGGGGAGACGAAGACCAAAGCTTTTTAAGAATTATCGGCATGAACAGCACACCAATAGTGTGGCGCGATGTAAACTGGGATTACGTAAGCCATAGGGTAGGAGCCTATATGAATCCGCAACTATATTATGATTTACGAAATCATATCTATGCCGATTTTAATTACCTGTACACCAACGATCTGGGCTGCATCGAGTTCTCCGGAAGATATCCTGATAACCTTCATGAAGAAATTAATAATTACTCGATAGTGGCGGGGGTAGTAGCACGGCAGCAACAGTTTGATATAATACACTCGCACGACTGGCTTACTTATCCCGCGGGGATACATGCCAAACAGGTTTCGGGTAAACCATTGGTTATCCATGTGCATGCTACCGATTTCGACCGCAGTCGCGGTAATGTAAACCCAACCGTTTATGCAATCGAGAAGAATGGTATGGATCACGCCGATCATATTATGTGTGTGAGCGAACTTACCCGACAAACCGTAATTAATAAATATTTCCAGGATCCGCGAAAGGTAACCACAGTACATAACGCTGTTGAACCTTTATCGCAGGAAATTATGGAACTGCCGCCACACAAAATTCCTAAAGAAAAAGTTGTAACTTTCTTGGGGCGCATAACCATGCAAAAGGGGCCCGAATACTTTGTTGAGGCAGCTGCTATGGTGCTTAAACAAACAAAAAATGTACGTTTCGTAATGGCCGGTAGTGGCGATATGATGGATCAGATGATACGCCTGGTGGCCGAAAGAGGGATAGCCGACCGTTTCCATTTTCCCGGATTTATGAAAGGAAATCAAGTATATGAAGTCCTGAAATCCAGCGATGTATATATCATGCCATCTGTTTCGGAACCCTTTGGAATATCCCCCTTAGAGGCAATGCAGGTAAACGTTCCTACAATTATCTCCAAGCAATCGGGTTGTGCCGAAATACTTGATAAATGCATTAAAACGGATTATTGGGATATTCACGCCATGGCCGATGCCATATATTCCATCTGTACTTATCCTGCCATGTATCAATATTTGCGTGAAGAAGGGAAAGCGGAAGTTGATCAAATTACATGGGAAAAAGTAGGACATAAAGTAAGAGCTATATATAACGAGATATTAAAGAAAAACTAAAAGATATGAGAACAATCTGTTTCTATTTCGAAATTCATCAAATTACACATCTTAAACGTTACCGTTTCTTCGAAATAGGTTCCGATCATTATTATTACGATGATTATGCCAATGAAGTAACGATTAACGAAGTAGCAGAACGCTCCTATATTCCTGCTTTAAGCACATTGATTGAAATGATCAGAAACTCGGAAGGTGCTTTTAAAGTAGCTCTTTCTGTATCGGGAGTAGCGTTAGAGCAATTGGAAATTCATGCACCCGCTGTTATTGATTTGCTGCATCAAATAAATGATACAGGAAATTGCGAATTTCTTTGCGAACCCTATTTACACAGCTTGTCATCCTTGGCAAACGAAGATTGTTTCAGAGATGAAGTGAACCGACACAGTGAGAAGATTAAACAAATATTCGGTAAAAAGCCGAAAGTATTCCGTAACTCCGACTTAATTTATTCTGATGACATTGGGAGAATTGTGGCAAGCCTCGGGTTTAAGGGAATGCTTACCGAAGGAGCAAAACACATATTAGGATGGAAAAGCCCCCATTACTTATACCATTGCGCTGTTGATCCTAATTTTAAAATATTATTACGAGATTATAAATTATCAGATGATATAAGCCTACGCTTTTCTAATTCGGACTGGAATGAATATCCGCTCTTTGCTGATAAGTATATGGATTGGATTCATGCCTTGCCACAAGAAGAACAGGTTATCAATATATTTATGGAACTATCTACGCTGGGTATTTCGCAACCATTGTCTTCTAATATTTTAGAATTCATGAAGGCATTGCCTGCTGTAGCCAAAGCGCGCGGTATCACTTTCTCAACTCCTACCGAAATAATTACAAAGCTCAAATCTGTATCTCCAATAGATGTACCTTATCCTATATCGTGGACGGATGAAGAGCGCGATACCAGTGCATGGCTTGGTAATGTATTGCAAAAAGAAGCTTTCAATAAATTATACAGCATTGCCCACAGGGTAATGATAACCAACGATCGGCGTATTAAACAAGATTGGGATTATCTTCAGGCCAGTAATAACTTCCTGTTTATGAAGACCAAATATACCGGCATATCGGTTTATCGCGGTATTTACGATTCGCCCTATGATGCATTTACCAATTATATGAATATTCTTGGTGACTTTATTAAGCGGGTAAATGCCCTTTACCCCGAAGATATTGAAGATGAAGAACTCAATTCTTTGCTTACTACTATCAGAAATCAAGACGAAGAGATCAACCGATTGAATGCTGTGGTTGAAAAATTGCAGGCTAAGAAGGCGGGCAAGGCTAAGAAGAAAATATAGGGAACGTGCCAAAAGATACTTTGTATCACCTCAACAGCAACGTGCATTTTAGAATTACAACGTTGCTGTTGAGTGAAATGCAACGTGCTGTTGGCGAAATGCAACGTGCTATTGAGTGAAATGCAACGTGCAACGAGCTCTCTCTGCTTACAGAATAAACTTCTCGATTTTTTCTATCTTTTCCAGTGTGCGTTTAGCCTCAATCGAAGGAAAATTACGAACAACATTCTCCAGGTATTTTTTAGCATCGGTGTAATCGGTAGCGTAAATCAGCCTTAACTTTCTCTTGTATTCCTGATTCCTTGCCCGGTTGGTTGCGGTTGATTTTTTATACTCTTCATTAATCTTTTGCCTTCTTGATTCTGCTTTAAGAAAATAATAATTTCCCATATAAATGTTTGCAGAAAGATTATCAGAATTGATCTTTAAAATCTTTTCGTAAGTAGTAAAGGCATCTTTTCCTTTTCCCATCAGCACTTCCATTTCGGCACAAGCCACACAAAAATCAATATTATCAGGATTGATTTTGTATAACTGCTGATACAAAGAATAAGCCTTATCATACTCCATGCTTTTTTTATATTCTTCTGCAATCGCTACTTTAATCGCTGTGCTATCAGTGGGCATAGAAGAATACAAGAGCGCCGGAATAGAAAGGCATAGAACGAAAAATAAAGTTAAGGTTTTCATAATCTAAGGTAATTTTTGTAACAACACAAAGATAAAAAGAAAATTGAGAATTGAAGAATGCGGCATCGCTATTCTAACTTCTTGATTCTAACTTCTGATTTCTCAATAAAATCTGTATATTTGCAAAATTAAAATTAAACAAATTATGATCAAGTATAAAAGAATTTTGTTAAAACTTAGTGGAGAAAGTTTGATGGGAGATAAGCAATACGGCATCGATGAAAAACGTTTAGCCGAATATGCAACCCAGATAAAAGAAATACACGAGTTGGGTGTGCAGGTAGGCATCGTTATAGGTGGTGGAAATATCTTCCGTGGATTAAGCGGCGCCAACAAAGGATTCGACAGAGTTAAAGGAGACCAGATGGGAATGCTGGCAACCGTAATAAATAGCCTGGCATTAAGTTCTGCTTTAGAAGCTGTTGCTGTAAAAGCCCGCGTGCTTACAGCTATCCGCATGGAACCTATCGGAGAATTTTACAGCAAATGGAAAGCCATCGAAATGCTGGAAAAAGGAGAAGTAGTAATTCTTTCGGCCGGAACCGGAAATCCATTCTTTACTACCGATACAGGTTCTTCGCTTCGGGGTATTGAGATAAAAGCAGACGTTATGCTTAAAGGAACGCGCGTAGATGGCATTTATACTGCCGACCCCGAAAAAGACAAAAATGCTACTAAGTTTAAAGAAATCACTTATGATGAAATCTATAACCGAGGATTGAAAGTGATGGATTTAACCGCTACCACTATGTGCAAAGAAAATAATTTGCCCATAATAGTGTTCGATATGGATACGGTGGGCAACTTAAAAAAGGTAGTAGCAGGCGAAAACATCGGAACGCTTGTGCATAATTAACTTGTGCACAATTAAATAGCAGTGATATGATCCCCATTGAGCCATTCTCCATGATTGAGCTCGGATGTGAAAGTTAAAAAATACATGCCGGATATTAACTTTGTAACGGTATAAATTAAACCTTTTTGTTCCTTTAAAGTCTAATAAGAGGTTACCTTTGTTCTTACACTAATCAAATATCAAATACGTTCAAAAAAAGTTTTCATGGACAAAAGAGTTAAATGGGGAATCGTTTTCCTGATCATTGCGGGATTCATAGCTTTAGGATTTTATCGTTTTTACCCGAAGGAAAACAAAGAAATTACACAGGATGGCAGGGCAGCAGCACGCGCCAGTAATGCAAGCAGAGTGTTAAACGTAAACGGCATGGTGGTTAAACAGCAAACACTTATTGATGATGATAATGTTACAGGCCGTTTATTTGCCGATGAAGAGGTTGATTTATCCTTTCAAACTTCGGGGCTGGTTACTCATATCAATTTTAAAGAAGGCACCCAGGTGAAGCAGGGAAGTTTGCTGGCAAAAGTAAATGATGCCCCTTTGCAGGCACAATTAAAAAAGCTGGAAGCCCAACTTAAACTAGCCGAAGACAGGGTTTACCGTCAAAGCGCTCTTCTCGAAAAAGATGCTGTGAGTAAAGAAGCCTACGAGCAAGTAAAAACCGATCTGGAAAGTTTAAAGGCTGATATACAGCTGGTAAAGGCAAACATCGATCTTACAGAATTGAGAGCTCCATTTGATGGGGTTATCGGGCTGCGTCAAATTAGTGAAGGCGCGTATGCCTCGCCCAGCACCGTGTTGGCCAAGTTAACCAAAATTGTTCCCCTAAAATTAGAATTTGCTGTAAATGAAAAGAATGCAGACTTTATAAAGCCCGGAACAAAAGTTGCGTTCACCATAGAAGGCAATTTAAACACCTTTTATGGAAGCGTATATGCCACCGCGGCCATTCTGGATCCTATAACAAATACACTTCCCGTAAGGGCTATCTACCCCAACTACAACGGGGTGCTGGCACCGGGTAGAACAGCAAAAATTCAAATTGTGATGAATGAGATAAAGGATGCCATCGCCATCCCTACCCAGGCAATTATCCCCGAATTGGGAAGAAGCATTGTGTATTTGTATAAAAGCGGGAAAGCTGTTCCTGTAACAGTTACAACGGGGCTTCGTACAGACGCACAAATACAAATTCTTGACGGAATACATGAAGGCGATACCATTATAACATCGGGTACCCTACAGTTGCGCACAGGATTAAATGTTTCTCTCGACAATATTGACTAGTTACAAGTTCCTAAATCATGAATATATCCGAATTAAGCATACAACGCCCAGTATTATCAACCGTGATGACCATCATTATCATCATTTTTGGGATGATCGGTTATACCTCTCTTGGTGTAAGAGAATATCCATCGGTTGATAATCCGATTATCTCCGTACAATGTTCGTATCCGGGCGCGAATGCAGATGTTATAGAAAATCAGATAACCGAACCATTAGAACAGAATATAAACGGTATACCCGGTATCCGTTCACTTTCCAGTGTTAGCAGTCAGGGATCAAGCCGTATAACTGTTGAGTTTGAATTATCTGTTGACCTTGAAACTGCTGCGAACGATGTTCGCGATAAAGTGTCGCGCGCGCAGCGGTATCTTCCGCGAGATTGCGACCCCCCTATTGTTTCTAAAGCGGATGCCGATGCCCAGCCTATTCTCATGGTGGCTATTCAGAGTGATAAACGTTCACTGCTGGAACTCAGCGAAATAGCCGATTTAACTGTAAAAGAACAGTTACAAACAATTAAGGATGTAAGTGGGGTATCTATTTGGGGAGAAAAGCGCTATTCTATGCGCTTATGGCTCGATCCTTTAAAGATGGCCGCCTATGGAATAACTCCGGTTGATGTTAAAAATGCCGTAGAAAAAGAGAATGTGGAATTACCTTCGGGTAAGATTGAAGGAAATACCACAGAGTTAACCATCCGTACACTGGGATTGATGCATACGGCAGAAGAATTCAATAACCTGATTGTAAAAGAAGACAACGACCGTATTGTTCGTTTCCGAGATATCGGTAGTGCGGAATTAGGGCCACAGGATATTCAGAGCTACATGAAAATGAATGGTGTGCCCATGATTGGGGTGGTGGTTGTTCCTCAACCCGGCGCCAACCACATTGACATAGCCGATGCGGTTTATAGCCGCATGGAAACCATGAAAAAAGATCTTCCCGAAGATGTTGTAACCAATTATGGATTCGATAATACCAAGTTTATTCGTGCCTCTATCAATGAAGTAAAAGAAACGGTGTATATCGCGTTTGTAATGGTGATTATCATTATATTCCTTTTCCTGCGCGACTGGCGCGTTACGCTTATTCCGTGCATTGTTATTCCGGTATCACTTGTAGGGGCGTTCTTTGTAATGTATGTGGCAGGCTTCTCTATCAATGTGCTTTCCATGCTTGCAATTGTTTTGGCAGTGGGGCTTGTTGTAGATGATGCCATTGTAATGACCGAAAATATCTACATACGTGTAGAGCAGGGAGTAACACCGAAAAAGGCTGGTATTGAAGGCTCAAAAGAAATATTTTTTGCTATCGTTTCAACCACTATTACCCTGGTAGCCGTATTCTTCCCAATTGTTTTTATGGAAGGAATGACAGGGCGTTTATTCAGAGAATTTAGTATTGTGCTTTCGGGTAGTGTAATAATATCCTCGTTTGCAGCGTTAACATTTACGCCAATGCTTGCCACAAAATTACTAAAGCGGCAAGAAAAAAAGAATTGGGTGTATCGTAAAACAGAACCTTTCTTCGAAGGGCTAAACAACCTCTATTCGCGTGGTTTGTCTGCTTTCCTTAAAGTAAAGATAATAGCCATACCCATAGTAATAGCAACGCTGGTTCTCATAGGGTATTTATGGTCTATTATTCCTGCCGAAATGGCGCCTATGGAAGACCGTTCGCTTATCCGCATCAATACCCGTGGCCCGGAAGGGGTTACCTATGAGGTTATGAGGGATTACACAGAAGATATCAACCTTTTGGTAGATTCTATTGTACCCGATGCCCGAACTATAACTGCCCGTGTATCAAGTGGCTCGGGTAATGTAGAAATATCTCTTAAAGACATGCAAGAGAGGGATTACAGTCAGATGGATGTAGCCGAAGAGATTTCGGCAGCGGTACAGAAAAAAACCATGGCTCGGTCTTTCGTGCAACAGCAATCCAGTATGGGAGGGCGCCGGGGTGGGATGCCTGTTCAATATGTATTGCAGGCAGCCAGCATTGAGAAACTACAGGAAGTATTGCCCGAGTTTATGCGGAGGGTAACCGATAATCCAACTTTCCAGATGTCGGATGTTAATCTAAAGTTTACCAAACCCGAAGTACGGATAAGCATCGACCGCGATAAAGCCAGTATGATGGGGGTAAGTACGCGCAATATTGCCCAAACGCTACAATACGGACTTAGCGGTCAGCGCATGGGGTATTTCTATATGAATGGTAAACAATACGAAATTCTGGGCGAAATAAACAGGCAACAACGCAATAAACCCGCCGATTTACGCTCTATCTACATTCGTAGTGATAAGGGACAAATGATACAAATGGACAACCTTATTGCTTTGAACGAAGATATTGCCCCACCACAGCTCTATCGCTACAACCGATTTGTTTCGGCTACTGTTTCGGCCGGGTTAGCCAAAGGCAAAACCATCGGTCAGGGATTAGAAGAGATGGATAAAATAGCCAAAGAAACCCTGGATGATACATTCCGTACGGCACTAACGGGAGATTCTAAGGAATTCCGTGAAAGCTCATCCAGTTTGATGTTTGCTTTCGTGCTTGCTATCGTCTTGATATACCTTATTCTGGCTGCCCAGTTCGAGAGTTTTAAAGATCCACTCATTGTAATGCTCACAGTTCCTTTAGCTATCGCAGGTGCGCTGATATTTATGATCGGGGCAGGGGTAACCATGAATATTTACAGTCAGATTGGTATTATTATGCTGATAGGATTGGTTGCTAAAAACGGTATTCTTATTGTTGAGTTTGCCAATCAGAAGCAGGAAACCGGTAAAGATCGTGCAACTGCCATACGTGAAGCAGCTTTGCAGCGTCTTCGTCCAATCCTTATGACCAGTGTATCTACCATTCTGGGGTTAATTCCTCTGGCCTTAGCCAGTGCCGAAGGTGCCAACGGACGTATTGCAATGGGGGTTTCCGTTATTGGAGGTATGCTAACATCCACTTTTCTTACTGTTTTCATAGTTCCTGCTATTTACAGCTATATTTCTACCGACCGTTCTAAAAAGAAAAATAAAGAATGATGAAACGACTTTTACCATATATCCTGATTCTAATTTGTTTACCCGGCACAGTATCGGCTCAACCTCATGTATTCGATTTAAAGTCTTGTTTGCAGATAGGGTTAGCCAACAATTATTCCATACGCATAAGCCGTAATGAAGAGGAGGTTAGCAAAAACAATGTTACTCTGGCTAATGCGGGTTTTCTGCCAACGCTTGATTTATCAGGCAGTTATACCGGCAATTTAAATACAACCGAAACGAAAGCCAGAGAATCAGGAATTGCTACAAAAGATAAAAATGTATACGATCAAACTCTATATGCCGGTGTAAACCTTAATTGGACGATATTTGATGGTTTTAAAATAACAACCAACTATCAACGGTTAAAGGAGTTGGAAAGGCTTGGCGAAACAAATACCCGTATTACCATTGAAGATTTTATCGCCAATCTCACTGCCGAATACTATAACTTCCTACAGCAAAAAATACGTCTTAATAATTTAAAGTACGCTACATCGCTGTCAAAGGAAAGGCTTCGTATAGTAGAAGCCCGTTACAATATTGGTAGCTTTTCGCGATTAGATTTGCAACAAGCCCGTGTAGATTTTAATGCCGACAGCTCCAGCTATATGAAGCAGCAGGAATTAGTCAACTCTTCGCGTATTCAGCTCAATGAGTTAATGGCTCGCAGAGATCTCGACCAGGCATTGCACATTCCCGATTCGATCATCGAAGTAAACATGGACCTTAGTTTTGATGAGTTATGGAATGGTACATTGCTAACAAATGCTTCCTTGCTGAAAGCCGAACAGAACAGAACGCTTACTCAACTGGATTTTAAAACTATAAATGCAAGAAACTTCCCATATGTGCGCGTTTCCTCCGGTTACGGATATACATTGAATAAATACGATATAGCGGTAAACAGTCGCCGCAGTAACCTTGGCTTCAATGCCGGTGTTACTGTTGGCTTTAATTTATTCGATGGCAACCGTAGCCGTGAAAGAAAGAATGCCCTGATAGCGATTGAGAATGCCCGCTTGCAACGTCAGCAAGTGGAACAGGCGCTTCAGGCGGATATTACCAACTTGTGGCAAGCCTATCTTAATAACATCGAGGTACTAAAATTGGAACGTGAAAACCTTGTTGCCGCAAAAGAGAACCATGAAATTGCTACTGAACGCTACATGCTGGGAGATTTATCGGGAATAGAGATGCGCGAAGCGCAGAAAAGCTTACTTGATGCGGAAGAGCGTATTCTCTCGGCTCAATATGATACAAAGTTATGTGAGATATCGCTGTTGCAGATAAGTGGGAAGATAACGCATTATCTGGAATAAATAAGAGGGGAGTAAATACACCATGCGTCATTATTACCCATGTAGCTTAATAACTTTTGCTTGAAATAACCAAATAACTCTAATGGATATTCTGGCTTTAAGATAATTGGGCATTATAGGTATACAAAAATCTCCTGATTACTTAAAAACAATTTAAATCCGTGAATTTAAATCCGCGCAATCCGTGTCATCTGTGGCTAAAAACAATTGTATGCTTGTAGAACAACTATGCTAAATTCTACATTACCTGTGAACAATTCTACATTTCTTTTGTTCTGGTTGCTAATTCTTTTTATCTCAAAAACATTGACTTATTTAGTGTTTTTTATTCATTAAATGGATTATTCCGTTTTTAAAAACGTATATTTGTGTATAGAAAATAGACCCCTGCCTCCCCATAAATAAACATACTAATTAAAAAGTAGTAATTATGAACGCTAAAAATTTGGGGAGTAATATTTTATATTGTTTATGGAATACCCAGAACTGGGAACCCCGGCTTGAGGATGAAAAAGCGCGCGAAGAGTTGTTTAATTTCTTACAAGCTCGCGGTGCCTTGTATGGGGTAAATATCGATCAGATGAATGGTGGATCGGAACATGTTCATTGTCTTTTCCTGAATGCAGAAAAAGAAAACCTAAACAAAATTATCCTATCACTGAAAAAAGATGCTAATGAATGGCTAGTAGAAAATGGTCATCCCGAAATTAAATGGGATAACGATTATATTGTGCTACCTATTCAAAACAAAAGTCAAATAAAACAAGTGCAGGATTCTATAATCAATCAAAAGAAATATCATCAGTTGCATTCATTTGCACATGAATTTAATGACTTATTAAAAGAAATTACAGAAGGAGATTGCCAATAACCTTAACTTTTCCTTTCTTCTCCTGGTTAAAACCGGGAACAATGGGATAAAAAATGTGTAACCTAAACACTTGCCCCCCGGTTAAAGCCAGAGGGCAAGTAAACTAAAGAAAAACTGTTTTTATTTCAAAGGCGAATCTGCCAATGTTTGCAGAAGGAAATCATAGAACTTAGTAACGCTTGGTATGTATGCCCTTTCATCCGGCGAATGTGGAGAACGTAACGTTGGCCCGAAAGAAATCATATCTAAACCGGGAACCGCGGCACCGATAATGCCACACTCTAACCCTGCGTGAATAACCTTAACCGCAGGTTCCGTTCCAAATTGATCTTTATACGCTTTCTTCATGGATGCCAATATGGGCGAATTGATATTTGGCTGCCATCCACTGTATGAGCCACTCAACGTAACCTCCATACCTATTATTGAAAAACAGCTTTCCAGGCTATTGGCCAGATATTCTTTCATTGTATCGCTACTGCTGCGGGCAAGTATTTTTATAGAAGCCTCGCGACTGTTGATTGTAACAATGGCCAGATTCGAAGAAGTTTCAACTGTATCGGGGATAGTAGGTATCATTCTTGTAACGCCATTTTGGCAGGCAAATATTGTCCGTATCAAACCATCTTGAATATCTTCGGGAACAAGCTCATCTGCGTTGGCTGTTTTTTTCGCAGTGAGGGTAATTGGAGTTTCAACAGCATTGTATTCTTCATTATACATGGCTTCGTGTTCTTTCACCAAATCCATCAATGCTTCTTCATTTCCGGCAGGAATCGAAATAATTACTTCGCATTCGCGAGGAATTGCATTCCGCATGTTTCCACCGTTCCATAGTACTAAGCGTGCTTCTGTTTCAACAACAGCATCGTACATAAAACGCACCATCAATTTATTGGCATTGGCACGCCCTTCGTTTATTTCGAGCCCGGAGTGCCCGCCACGCAATCCCTTCAGAGAGATGCGGAAACAAACATCATCGGCATCAGGCTTAACTCCTTCATATTGCATCTCGGCAGTTATATCGATACCACCGGCACATCCTATATAAAGATCGCCTTCGTCTTCACTATCAAGGTTTAAAAGGATCTCTCCCTTCAGTTCTCCCGATTTTAAGCCAAAAGCGCCCACCATTCCGGTTTCTTCATCAACGGTAATCAATGCTTCCAGCGAACCGTGCTTAAGATTATTATCTTCCAGAATCGCCATAATAGCAGCCACACCAAGTCCATTGTCTGCTCCAAGCGTTGTACCACGGGCTTTCACCCAATCTCCATCAATATACGTTTGTATGGGGTCTTTAGTAAAATCGTGCTTTACATCATTATTTGCTTGTGGAACCATATCCATATGAGCCTGCAAAATGATTCCTTTACGGTTTTCCATTCCGGGAGTTGCCGCTTTACGGATAATCACATTGCCAATTTCATCGGTATACGATTCTAATCCGAGTCCTTTCCCGAAGTTTAACAAAAATTCTGTAATAGAACCCATAAAGCCACTTGGACGCGGAATTTGCGTAAGTGAATAGAAATGCTTCCACACGTTTTGTGGAGCCAGCGATTCGATTGTTTTCATAGACGTTCTTTATTTAGTTAATATTTGGTGAAAAGTAAGAACTTACTTCTTACTTTTTGCTTCTTACTCCTTATTTTTTGCCGGTAATGCCAGTAGCCCGTAAATTCCAAGTACAATTACTAACAACGTTTGAATTCCGTGCACAACAAGCGCAAATGTTCCGGCATCTACAACGTTTACACCGTAGCTAACCATCAGAGTTATTACTGCAAAATGCCATGGACCGGCTCCGTTTGGTGTGGGAACAATTACTGCAATTGTACCTCCCACAAACATTACTAATCCGGCAAGTACTCCTAAATCCGAAGTAAACGAGAAGCTATAAAATGTTATATAAAATTGAAGAAAGTAACAGCCCCATATTAATACAGTATATATTATAAACAAAGGCATGTTCCTTACTTTCCTCAAAGATATAATTCCTTCCCATATATTCAATACTACACCTTTCACTTTTTCGAAGAAAGAGAGGGTACGCATAAGGAAATAAAGCAATACAATAATCGCAATTATACTTGCCACAACTATGTAGAACTGTGGAGAAGTTAGTATATCTGTTAAAGACCCCAAACTTGTTCCGGTTGTTTCGAAGAACCGCCTAAACACTTTCATTTGGGTAAACATGGCCGTAGCCGTAATTATTCCAACACATAATGTATCAATAATGCGTTCGGAAACAACCGTTCCTAATGATTTAGCAAAAGAGATCCCATCGTATTTCGAGAGGATTCCACATCGCGATATCTCTCCTACCCTTGGAAGAATCAGATTGGTAGCATAAGAAACAAAAACAGCATTTATGCAATTAGAAGTTTTAGGACAAGTATCCATGGCTACCAAAGTCATTTTCCAACGCCATCCACGTATTACATGACTCATTACACCGAAGAATAAAGAAGCAACCATCCACCACCAATTCATGCCATGTAGTATTATCTGCCAGGCATCCTTTAAATTAAAATCCTTGTAAACCCATATCAGAATACCGCCGCCTAAAAGTAACGGCAATACTGTTTTCAGTGTCTTTTTTATCAGTTTATTCATACCGAATCGCTTATTCTTCGGGAAAAAGGCGTACCTTTGTCCTGTGCAAACATAGTTAAAAATATTCGGATAGCCAGTAGGTGTTAAGAAAATAATTATCACTTTATATTTATAACAA